>NZ_JBLSDG010000003.1:0-177836 GCF_052315375.1 Caldiplasma sukawensis | reverse complement strand
CTGTTGTTGAAGGATTGAACAACAAGATCCGTACTGCATTCAAGCGTTCATATGGGTTCAAGGCACAGGAGTACAGGGATACGATCATATATCTGGTGGCAGGAGGATTGAGGTTACCCCCAGAATGTTAAAGAGATCCATATTTATTTGTGCCTAGATGAACGTTTATGCATTCCTTCATATTTAACAAAATTTCTTTCATAATCTATCATTAATGTTAGTTTTGCTTATAAAAAAATAAACTACGTTGCAATTTTTTTTATAAATAAAATAAAGTTTATATATATTTTGTAGTTATATTTCTATGAATAATAAATTTAAACTATATGTTGCTATAGCTTTTGTCTCTAATTTTGATGTCTCTGGCATTTTCAAGTGGTGATGTTGATATGCTTGGATATACTTCTGATGAACAGTGTAATATCCAAGGTATTTACAAAACTGACATTTCTGTGATAGAGATGGAGAGTGCCTTAACAAACTTAGCTGGTTCCTACGATCTTAAACAGACCATTTCATTTTCAAAAAGTATTGAGATTCACGGCATGGATGTTTCATTTCAATTTAAAAGATTTAACGGCATCAGCACAAACGAATACGCTATAGGAATTATTGTTATTGCAAACGGTCAGATTCATTCAGCAATTTATACACTGATAAAGGAAAATGGGTTTTTAACTAGTGTAAAAATTTTTCCCATAGTATCTACATACTTGAAATCCACATACAGTTTTACTTTAAAAAGTATACAGGGTAGGCAAAAATATAAAACTTCATTGGAGAGAGATATTGAAATTTCGAGAGGATGGCTTGGTATTGCAATACCATTCAATCAACAGCAAACAATTGAACTTACAGCTCTACTTAGTGCAGGAGTTGCAATATCAGAATTTTTTGCTGCTATTGTTGGAGTAATAGTTGTAGGGGGTTTAATGGAAGCTGTAATTGCTCTGATACTTGCTCTGGGGGCCTCATATATTAAATTCATGAATGCTGAAGGTGATTTTCAGGGAATTAACATAGACTTTAGCTATTTTGGTTGGGGTATGGTAAATGCACCTGAATATTAATATTCCATGGGGGGTCTGATGAAGATAGAAATAAGGAGTGCTAAATTTATTCTGCTAGTTTTAGGACTGTTAATGGTGTTATACATTGACCTATCTGTAATACTGATTGCTGCCAAATTTACTTCTTTACCTCTTTTGTTGAAGTTTAATCCTGATCCCTCAAATTTGATTATTATAACACTGTTGAGTTCTATCCTTTACTTCTTATTTTCCTTATTTCTTTCTTTTTTTACCGATATAAGGAAGACAAAATTGTAGATATTAATATATCTTTTTAAAGGGGAATATAAGTTTGAGAAGGCCGTAAAGCAGGGATTTTTTATATCTTATAAATAGTATTTCTTTTATCCATTATAAACCGGATTGCCATCAAATGCCATATTTATAAAATTTTTATGCTATTCCTAATTTATACGTTATTGCAGAAAATGGTGCAACAATTGTATATCAATTAAAAAACGACTACAAGGATATGAACGACGAAAGCGTTTAGAGCTCGCTTCAGCCCTATCATATAGTATTCCAAGGATACTCAACAAATGAGATCAAAAAGATACTAGATATGAAGGCAGGGGAATGCCTTTATATTTACAGCAAGGAGTCTATTTTCTAATATGTTAGTAAGGGACTACAGGAGAGATGCCAGAATTCGAAAATAAGCACTGGAAATAATTGGCTGGAACAATAAGTGGAGCGATGAAAATGTTAGGAACGCCTTAATCCAGGCCCACAAATATTTTAAAGATGAAACCTTGAAAAATCCTAGAGACAGGGATCTATTTATAGTTGCATCGCTTATAAAGAATCAGGATACTAATAAGGCTTACGCAGAAGTATCCAATAAAAACAACATACTTCTCAAAGGAATGAGTAAATCAACATTCTTTCAAAGCGTAAACTATTTACAGAACTTTGGATTAATCACCTTAATAAAGAAAAAGATTGGCAGATACTATACAATGGAGTCACAAATATTATTATCAAATGAATCGATAGTATCTTCGGAACTAAGAAAGAGGCTGTAGTGTAAAGCGCATGTTTAAAATATATCATGAGGTGGTTAAATGCCTAGAAAGGATAAAGTGAAGAAAGATGAGGACAATTTAAAGCAATACACATTTGAACAAGAGAAACGCCTAAATATACCACAGACTGGGCTGGTTTCAGCTAAGACTGATCCAATTAATGGTAAGAAGACTTACAAATTTGATCCACATTTGGATCCAGAACTGCAATGGGCAGGAAAGTCAGAAGGAATTAGCTTTGATGTAGATACTGTGTCTTTACACGTTCATGAAAGAATCGATCCATTGACAATAATTGATGCAGTTAGAAATAAGGAGCCAGATTCTCAAAGAACATTATTTTATTATTTCGATGAGCCAGAGAACAACCTGTCTATTAGGGAGGCAATAGAGTTCTACAAGCATTCTGAGGGCTGGTCCAACAGATTGATTGCTGGTGATTCGCTAATAGTTATGAATTCTCTTTTGGAAAAGGAGGGTATGGCTGGAAAGGTTCAGATGATATATATTGACCCCCCTTACGGCATAAAGTATGGTTCAAATTTCCAGCCATTTGTTAATAAGAGAGATGTTAAAGATGGTAAAGAAGAAGACCTTACTCAGGAGCCTGAAATGATCAAAGCTTTCCGGGACACATGGGAACTTGGAATTCACTCTTATCTTACGTATCTAAGGAATAGATTTCTATTGGCAAGAGACTTGTTAAATGAAAGTGGGAGTATTTTTGTTCAAATAAGCGAGGAAAACTTACATCATGTCCGAGAATTACTAGATGAAATTTTTGGTTCCGATAATTTTGTCAAGATAATAATTTATAAAACTAAGGTAAACTCACAGCAGGGAACTCTTTTAACTTCCATGGGGGACTTTATAATTTGGTATGCTAAAAATAGGGCGTTTATGAAGTATAATGAACTTTTTGTACAAAAAAACCTAAGTGAGGATGTATTAGAAGAATATAAATATATATTCGAAGATGGCAAAGATCGAAAGTTAAAACCTGAAGAATGTCAGAATATATCCTTTGTTAACTCACACAGGGATATGATATACAGATCAGCACCTATTATTTCCAGAAGAGTCCCAAACAATAACTTCAAGTTCGAACTAAATGGGCGCATTTATAGGCCTCCCTCAGGTTTTGGATGGTTAACTGATTTAAATGGACTTAATAAAATTGTTGAGAAACGCAGATTCATTGAAGGAGACAAACATAATAGATTGTATAGACAATTTTGGACAGATTTTCCATACTATGTTCTAAACAACGTATGGATGGATGTTATAGCAGAGCTAAATAAGATATTTGTAGTACAAACCTCTGAAAAAATAATTCAAAGATGTATGTTGATGACTACTGATCCTGGTGACTTGGTATTTGATCCAACATGCGGATCAGGAACAACCGCTTTCGTAGCTGAGAAATGGGGTCGAAGGTGGATTACTTGTGACACCTCCAGGGTAGCCATTACATTAGCAAAACAGAGATTAATGACATCGATATTTGACTATTATGAACTTGCTTATCCTGATGACGGAATCTCCAGTGGTTTCAAATACGAAACAGTGCCACACATTACACTTCAATCAATAGCAAACGACGAACCACCAAAGGAGGAGATTCTTTACGACAAACCCATAATTGACCGCACTAAGAAGAGAGTTACTGGCCCTTTTACGGTAGAAGCAGTTCCATCACAGCGTGTAGTTAATCTGGAAGAAGTTGAAGAAAATTTAAGTACCCAAGAACCAGATAATACAATTGCAAGATCTGGTGAGACGGTAAGACAAAGTGATTGGATTGACGAATTAAGTAAGACAGGAATAAGGGCAAAAGGTGGCCAGAATATTAAATTCTCCCGTATAGAACCAATGCAAGGTACAAAATGGCTTCAGGCAGAAGGAGAAACAAGTGATGGACAAAACGCCGTTATATCATTTGGGCCTGCCTATGCACCATTAGAACGGAGACAAGTTGAGCTAGCAATAGAAGAGGCACAGCAGCTAGTTCCAAAACCAAAAATGGTTATATTTGCCTCGTTCCAGTTTGATCCAGAGGCAGCCAAGGATATTGATGAGCTGAAATGGCCTGGTGTCACGGTGATTAAATGCCAAATGAACACCGATCTTCTTACCGATGATCTAAAGAAAAAGAGAGTCAACGATGAATCATCATTCTGGCATATCGGAAGACCTGACATAGATTTAAAAAAGCAAGGAGACAAGTATATAGTAACAGTAAATGGGTTCGACTACTATGATGTAAGAAGTGGAGAAATAAAGTCTGGAATTTCGTCAAACATAGCTATGTGGGAGTTGGACACTGATTACAATGGTAGAAGTCTTTATCCTAGGCAGGTGTTTTTCCCACTTGAAGATCAGAGTGGAGGCTGGAATAAGCTCTCTAAGGCTCTTCGTGCTTATATTGACGAAGACCTTATCTCCAAATATGCAGGCAATCAATCTTTACCATTCAGAGTAGGAAAAAACAGAAAGATTGCAGTAAAGATTATTGATGACCGCGGAATTGAATCGCTCAGAGTTATGAAGGTGGAATAATGAGTGATGACAAGAAATTACAACATCTTATAATCAACAACCCCTATGAGAAACCTAACAAACATCTCAGATACGATCGAAGTGAAAGAAAATTCGAGCTGATTGAAGGAAGACGCCCAGCTGGTTATATAAAAGCATCGGAACACTCAGATAACTTCGACGATCCAGGGTTCTTCGTCGAACTACCAGAGGTTAATAAGATAAGGGGGCGCGTCGACAAGTGGAGAGATGACGGATACCCTGGCGTTACGAAGGTCACCAAAGAGTTGCTTGATTATTGGAAAAGGCCAGATAGAGATAGAAAGTTATTCTTCTGTCAGCTTGAGGCAATCGAGACGCTCATATGGTTTATAGAAACACCAGATACTGAGAAGCAGGGGATAAAGCTAAAGGGTGATGGAGGAAACATAGAGCGTTTGTGTTCAAAGATGGCAACTGGAACTGGAAAGACTGTTGTTATGGCAATGCTGATTGCCTGGCAGATTATAAATAAGGTAACCTACAGGCAGGATACTAGGTTCTCCAAGGATATATTAGTTATCTCACCAGGACTCACTGTCAGAAACAGACTCCAGGTCTTAAATCCATTTTCTTCTGAGGGCAGCAACTATTATCAGGAATTTGATTTAATTCCACCAGGGATGTATGATAAGCTCAGAACTGGTAGAGTGAAAATAATAAATTGGCGTCTTCTGGAGTGGGATAAGGAAGATAAGGTTAAAAAAAAGAAGAGTGTAGACAAGCGTGGTGAAAAAAGTGATGAGGCTTATGCCAGAGAAGTGCTTGGAGAACTGAAAGATGCAAAGAATATTATAGTTATAAATGACGAGGCACATCATGCCTGGAGAGTCAATCCAGAGGCTTTTGGAAAGTATAAGAGGCGAGGAGACCTTGAGGATAGTGCCAAGGTAGGCACGGTATGGGTAGGTGGGCTAGATAGAATAAACAAAGTAAGAAAAATTCTCCGGTGCTTTGACTTCACAGCAACTCCATTCTTCCCATCGGGAAAGAAGGTAATGGAAGGATCTCTTTTTGATTGGATAGTGAGCGATTTCGGCCTAAACGAAGCTATTGAATCAGGTTTGGTAAAGACACCAAGAGTTGTTGTCAGGGATGATGGGAATCCTAATGCAAAGACAATGAAATCAAAGTTTTATCATATATACTCCGATCCAGAAGTTAAAGCAAATATAAATCGTGCCTCAAACAAAGAAGAACCTCTTCCAGATCTGGTGACAAAGGCATACTACTTCTTAGGAAAGGACTGGGTTGAAACTCTGAATTTGTGGAGAAACAATCACGCGGAAACCCCTCCAGTGATGATTACAGTATGCAATAGGACTGAGACAGCTGCAAGGGTTAAATTTTCATTAGATAGGGGGAAGATAAGAATAAAGGAACTGCAAAATCCAGATGCCACTCTGCAAATAGATACAAAGCTGCTCAATGAGGCCGAGTCTGTTGTCAATGGAACTCCCAAGAAAACGATCGCAGAAGAGCTACGAGAAAAAGTTGACACTGTAGGTCAAAAGGGAAAACCTGGTGAACAGATACAGCATGTTATCTCTGTAGGCATGCTTTCAGAGGGTTGGGATGCAAAGACTGTTACACATATAATGGGATTAAGAGCTTTTACCAGCCAATTACTATGTGAACAAGTAGTGGGAAGAGGATTAAGACGTTGTTCCTATGACATAAATCAAGAAACAGGACTCTTCGAACCTGAGTATGTCAATGTATTTGGAGTGCCATTCACATTTTTGCCCCATGAAGGAGAAGGCGTAGGAATCGAAGGCGGTGTACCTCCACCTCCCCCCACCCCTAAAACGAGGATTCATGTTGATGAAAACAAAAAAGAGTTCGAAATCACTTGGCCAAATGTTTTGAGAATTAATCATACCTATACTCCAAAATTAAAAGTCGATCTCAACAAGATAGAGGAATTACAACTCAATCCGGAGGATACACCACTTAAAGCTGAACTAGCACAGATAATTGAAGGAAAACCTGACGTTACGAAGAAAATGAAAATAATAGATCTTTCGGACGAACAGGTCGAAAAATTACTTACCAGTTTAAGAAAACAGAAATTGATTTTCGAGGCAGCTAGGGATGTATTCGATCAAATGAAACCATCTTGGCCTGGTAGTAAGGAGTATTTGATAGCACAGTTAATAAGAATTGTCGAATCATTTTTGGATTCTGATAAACTAGTAATTCAGAGTGAATCCTACAGAGAAGACCTCAAGAGGAGACTCCTTATTATGTTGAACCTTAACAAGATAGTTCAGCACATTTTTAGTGTTATCCGAGCTGAGAATGCAGAAAAACTAGTCCCAGTTTTTGATAAGGAGATGCCCATAAAATCAACCGGAAGTATGGTTACATGGTATACAAGCAGACCATGCGAAATTACTAAGAAATCACACATAAGTCATGTTGTTTATGACAGTGCTTGGGAAGCCTCAGAATCATATGAGTTAGACAATAACGATGCAGTAGTAAGCTGGGCCAAGAATGATCACTTGGGTTTCGTTATAAGTTATCTCTATAATGGCGTTATTCACAGTTTTTATCCTGATTTCCTAATCAAACTGAGAAATGGTAAGACGTTGGTACTGGAAGTTAAAGGAGTGGATGATGAAAAAAACAGAACTAAAAGAGCAGCTCTCAGAGAATGGATTGACGCAGTTAATTCAGATGGTAGATTTGGAAAATGGGAATATGATGTGTCTTTCAGACCATCAGATATCAAGGATATTATTAAACGACACTTGTTGAACTAAGTCGTCCGATACTATTGAATCAAAAGAAGATTTCGAAAAGGTTCCCAAGAAGCTATAAGGATAAGAGGGCCCAGGTCCTTATTATAATGGAGAGATTAGAACCGAAGCTACAGTATGAGTCTTTAAAATTATTTACTGGAAAATCTTGAAATAAAAAATCTTCGCATAAAAATATTATTTATCTGAATAATATGTAAATATAAATTTTTTAATAGATATCATTATATTTATCACAGAAATGTTATTATACTTTAAAAATAATTTTTTATAATGAAAATTCTGATTGCCCCTTGGGGAAATCCTCTTGGTTGGAGAAAAGTAAAATACATTCTGAGGGATAAAAATGGGGAGATAAGTGAAAACTCCATAACAAGCCTTAAGGTCCTCAACAAGAAATATGATCACATAATCATACTTGCCCTTGAGAGCCTGATTGATCTGAACGAAAACCCAAATTCACCTTTGAATGAGGCATATGTAACAACCATTTTGAAAAAAAGACAAACCAGCTTTAAAGATTATGAATCGATTCAATTGTCAATAAAGGATTTCATAGAAAATTCATTGAAAATTGTAGGAATAGAAAATGCTCATGTATGCGTGTTGCCAACCTTTGGTTCCCCAGGTGGAAGAGTTATTTTCAAAGGTAAACCAGAAGATTATCTGTCTCTTGGACTTCTTGAAATTGAAAAGATAATAAGTGATATTGGTGAAGAAGTAGAAGAAATTTCACTTGATCTTTCCCATGGAATTAATTTCTTAACATCTATGACTGTAAGTCTATGTGAAATGATCACAGATGTGGAGCTTATAAAAATTAAAGATAGAGATTTCATAGAGATAAAATATTACAACTCCGAACCATATTCACCTGAAAAAAAGAGTCAGGAATATGAAATTTTTGAAGTATACAAGACAAAAAAGTCAAAAATAGATCTCCCGTACATGAAAATAAAAGAAGAATCTAGAAACTTGATAAGATTTGACAAGAATGAAAATCCAGATAAGGAAATTTTTAAAAAAATTAACTTCGAGTATACTGAAATAGTAAAAAAAATTATAACAGCAATTTATTTTCCATTGCCACTAGTCCTTGAGTACCTTGTGGCTGAAACATCCTTTAAGAAACTTACCAGCGATAACCTAAGGGAATTGTGGATAAAAGGAGTATGCATAGAAAATAATTTAATTGAAAAACAAGTTTCAATTTATTATATACATGTATACAGCTTTCTTCTGGTAAAAGCAGTTATTAATATTGTCAAACCAGAAAAAAACATAGAAAGCATGAAATATGATTCCAAAAAAATTTACAGGAAAATTTCAGAAATTGGGAGTGCACTCATAGACTACGAAATATACAAGCTTGATAAAGCTTATAAAGAAGCAAATTTTGGGAATGAGGACTTTTTGTTTTACAAAGATTTTTTGAAGAATAATAATCAAAATGTAATTCATAATGTACCAGATCGAAGAATCATGATCGCCCATGCTGGTTTTCAATCAGAGTACATAAAAATTAAAAGAGATGGGACTCTTGAATATAATATCGAAAAGGAGAGAATTCTGGATCTTTTTACATAAAAGAGAACCGATATTAAAAAATATGAAATAATTTTTAATCAATATTTTTAGTAATTTTTAAGGAATAAATTTATATTAATTTAATCCAATGTGGTACATTTTAAGGTTGCTTAATATAACTCAGAAAAATTTATTAATCTGAAAAGGTTAAATATCAATGAGCCGCCTCGTCCTTCAATTTTCCACGAAGGAGAACGAAATAACTGAGGATTCATTCAACAAACATTACATACAATCTCTAATATACGGAAGGCTCAATAGTCAGGGGAATTTAGAATATCATAAGGGCAACAGGTTTCGTTTTTTTTCTTTTAGTGATGTTTTTCCATCTGGACCAATGAAAAAGGGAGATATTAAGAAGTTGATTATTTCATCACCAGATGATAATCTGATAGGTCTGCTTGCAAAGAGTTTTGTGGAGGATGATGAAATTTATATTGGAAAGGGAAAAATGAAATTAAATTCTGTGAAGATAATCCGCCTTACTCCATTTGGGAGAATGTTCATAAGTGGAAGTCCCGTGGTGTTGTATAAGGATAATAAAAAAAATCTATTCTTCTCCATTAGGGATGGGGACAGTTTATCATTCTTCATACAGAGATTGAAGGAAAATGCCATAAAAAAATACAATCAGTTTTCAGGGAAAAATCCAAGATTTGCAGAAGGACCAATATTTGATTTCATAAAGCTCAAGAAAGAAGTTTCTATTAAAATTGAACACAGAGGCGGCGATTTCTACATCATTGGCAGTTTATGGGAAAAACTTGGTGTAACACAGGGGAGAAGAATTGATATGGATTTTTATCGTTTCATAATGGATTGTGGCATTGGTGAGAAAAATAGCCTAGGGTTTGGCTTTATAAACCCCATAAGGGGAGAATAGAATGGAAATAAGTGAAGATGAAAAGGTTCTCATTTTGGCATCCCTTCTTCATGATATTGGTAAGATAAGAGTCAGACATGACAATGGAAAAAAACACGCTGAACATGGCTATGATATGGTTCAGGAGATAATGAAAAGTAATCCAAATAAAAATTATATTAATCGTGTTTCAAAACTGGTTAAACATCATCATGACCAATATGGACTGGATGACCTTAATGAGAAAGACAAGGAGCTACTTGAAATATTAAAAGATTCAGACCGAAAATCTGCAGCACACGAAAGGGAGGATAGGGATGGTCAGATACAGAATAATGGGCCAAAACTGACCAAAATATCTACATATCTATCACTTGAACAAAAGCCAGGAAAAGACACTATTAGGACTTTTCCTATTGCAACAGAGGCAGAAGTTCTTAAAGACCCTATAAACTATGGAAGAAACTTATCAACAGACTATCGCTCTATTGATGTACAGACGTTGAAAGAAATTTCAAAACTAAATACAGATAAATTTGAAAATTTTATAAATTCCGTGAATTCAATTCTGAGGAACACAACCTCCTACATACCATCTGCATTTTACTATTCGAAACCAAACATTCCACTTTATGATCATCTGAAGGTAACGGCGGCTATTGCAATGTGCAAGTATAGATCAAAACTAAGCAACAATGATAAATTTATTCTTATAAAGACTGACCTTTCAGGGATTCAGAACTACATCTTTAAATATTTCAGATCAGAGCAGGCAGATGATAAAGGGACAAGGAGAATTAGGGGTAGAAGCCTGAGAGTCAGCCTGACAACGAGGGCAATAGTCCAGTACATTGTGGACGAACTTAATCTCTTGGATATTAATGTAATGTGGCTGAATTCTGATGGTTCACTTATAATGGCACCCTATTCGGATGAGAATGAGAAAAAACTCAAGGAAATAAGAAGGGAGGTGAACAGATTTTTTATTTCCCATGACAGAGGAATATGGTGTGCAATTGAGTGGGAAGTTGGCAACTATGAGATAATACCTGCGGTGAAAAATGAAAGAAACGAAAATGATGGAGAACTAGAAATTGATGACAGAGATTTTAGAAAATTTTTGGACAGCCTTATGGAAAAACTGAACAGAGTTAAGCGTGCCCCATTCTCCGATTTGATTCAGTCACAATATCAAGAATTTTTTGGTGGAGAAATAACTGATCCTTGCTGGTCCTGTGGTCTTAACCCAAAAAAGGAGGATGAAAAATGCGAAGAGTGTCATACAGAGGAATTAATAGGCCAGAAAATCATGAAAACTGATGTACAAATAGCAATGATTAATGGTTCTGGAGGGGATATTTCATTCAATTTTGGAGAAAGGATATATTCATTTGTGCTCGACGATAGAAATACAATTGATACTGAAAATACCTTGCGGATAATGTACCTGAACGGCTTGCCCGATAGGATAACTGACTATGGGGTACCATGGGAAATATTCCTCACAGGAAATTTTGCCCCAATGAACAATGGTAATTTAAAAACCTTTGAGGATATGTTGAGGATCGGCAAAGGAAAAAATAAAAGGGAATATTTTTACATGGGAATTTACAAGGCAGATCTCGATAATATGGGAACGTTAATATCAGAGGGCTTCCCAAAACTTACAATGCCTGCATATGCAGCATTCTCGAGGCAGACTACAACATTTTTCACTCAGGGAATTAATATTATTGCAAAGGATTCAAACGTATATCTTGTATATTCGGGTGGCGATGACGTTTCAGCTCTGGGATCACTGCTGGATGTGGTTGATTTTTCCAAAAGATTGCTTACTGAATTTAAAAAATGGTTTGAAAATGATGAGATCACTTTAAGTGCTGGAATTGCAACTACTCATGCGAAATTCCCAATACGAAGGGGAATAGACATTGCGGAAGATGCCATGGAAATGTCAAAGATGAGTGGCAAGGATTCCATAACTGTATTTGGAATTACGATGAAGAACTCAATCTTTTCAGAAAAAATGTACGAATTTGCTAAGGAACTGAAAAATGTCACAGACATCCAGTCAGGGCATTTAGGAATAGCTTTTCTACAACTGCTTTTGAAATTGGACGAAAAAAATCCATATTTGATGAGACCTTCAAAAGGTTCTGAGATCTTTTTCCCGGATCACCATCTTTACTACTATATTGAGAGAAACTGGAAAGGAGATGAGAAAAAGAAGCAGGAATTTTTAAGAGAGCTAGTGAAGGAGGATGTGTTTAGGTTCATAAGGTATCCAACTACCTGGGCAATAATGAAAAAAAGACAGGAGGCAATGCAGAATGAAGAATAAAGAAATTTATTTTAAAAGGATTTGTGAGAATGATAAGAAAAGGGATTTGGTTTATCCCATTACAATGGGATGTGAGAAAGAGGTGATATAGGAATGAATATGAGAGATGAAAGAAATTATAAAAGGGAGAGTGTCTCCACCACAAATGTAGAAGATGAAAGGAAGATATTTGATTACATAAGGCAGGAGAAAGATATAGATTACAAAAGTAAGTACCAGATATTCGGTATTGAAGGTTTGATAAAGAGAACTTATTGCAGAGACGAGGCAAACGATTCCACAATGAACCAGCTTCGCCGTTTTTATGACCAGATAGTGTCAATTGAGGAAAGGGCATCAAAAGGTGAAGATTCAATAAATGATCTGATCAGACTGGTTCCAATAGTAAGATATGCAAATGCAAGAAAACTGGTGGATAACAAGTTTTTAAATCTCATAGATAAAGCAGTTCAGATCATAACAGAACAAAACGGTGATAATGCTATAAAATCTCTGCATTCATTCAAGAATGTGATGGAGGCAATTATTGCTTATTCAAAGAAGGTGAAATAATAAATGGGGGATAAGGAAATGTCAGATAATATGGTTTTTAAGAAAAATATAGTGTATAGCGGAAAGATAAAAGTGTTGACAGGTTTGCATATTGGAGGAGGTAATGAAACTGTAAAAATAGGTGGAACAGACAATTCTGTTGCCAAAACAATAATATGGGAAAATGGGAGGAAATTAGAGGTACCATATATACCTGGAAGTTCATTAAAAGGAAAGATCAGGAAACTGCTGAGCAGCTATGTTCCAACTAAGGATGAGAATGAAAACAAAAAGATGATAAATGAGATCTTTGGTACTAGTGAAAAGGAGGGAATAAAAACATCGAGAGTTATATTCAGAGATTCTTTTCCCTCTGAAAACACAATTTCTCTTTTTGTGAAGCAATATGATCTTGATCTTACAGAGATAAAATCAGAAAACAGGATAAAAGAAGATATGAAAGCTGATCCAAGATTTATAGAGCGGGTTAGGCCTTTCACCGAGTTTGACTTTGAATGTATATTGACCATTTATGATAATGATGATGAAAGCAGAATGAAAAAAACCCTAGAAGATGGCTTTAAGTTACTGGAGCAAAACTACCTAGGCGGTAATGGAACAAGGGGCTATGGAAAGGTAAAAATTGAGTATGATATTGAAGAAAGAGGGCCTGAGTATTACATAAAAAAGGAGAAACCGTGATCAAATGGAACATAATTATAAACTCTTCTTCTCTAGCCCATACAACAACCTGGACAGCATTAAGATATCAGGTGCAATGATTTCTGCATTATTCAAGATCTATCCTGACAAATCAAAAGAGATAGAGAAGGAGATAGCTGCAGGCAGATTCGGAGTTTCTAATCCTCTTCCGTTTGATATGGAAGAAAAATCAATATTATTTCCTGTTCCACCAATTCCATACATTTTTCCGAGAAATAAGAACAGGGAAGAGAGAATAAAATTAGCAAAGGAGAGAAAGAAGAAGATATCCTACAGCACAATTTGTAAAATAAGGGATGTTCTTGACATTTTTCTGAAGGAGGGAATCAGCCAGGATGATGCCACGAAAATACTAAAACCGGATGAAAATGAAAATTCCATGGATGAGAATAAAAGATCTTGGAATCAAGATTTCACTGAGTACGCGGTTTCACTTATTGATGAGACCCCAAGAGTTTATGTAAGGGAGCTAAAAGTTTTCGGGAATATGATGTTCAGGGACTTAAATGGCAAAAGAGTTCTCTCATACGATCCTGTTTGTATTGTGGCAGAATTTGATAAGGATTATTTTGGCGATTCCATGAATTATCTTCAGGACTCAGGTATTTCAGCTTTCGTAAGCAGAGGAAAGGGCTGGTTCAGATTTCAGGAGTTCAAGTCTCAAGAGGAGACAGGATTTAGAGGGGAAGGTTATTATCTTCTATTGTCAGAATTTTTACCGGAAGAAAAAGATCTTGAAAATATAGATTTGGATAAGTCTTATTATACAATTGGTTCGTTTACTGGGATATCGAGTGGAAAGGCAGCATTACCAAAGCTAAGGTTCTTTAAGAGTGGTTCGCTTCTCTATTTGAAGGATAAATTAATGGGAAGAAATATATTTTTAAAAGAGCAAAAAAGAATATTGACATTTCATCCAATTATTATAAAGCTGAGGGGTGCGTAGATTAATGATATGGGAATTGGAATGTGTAACACCATTTATAATTAAGAGTGGAGAAAAGTTTTCAATATTGGAACTTCTTGAGGAAGACAATGTTCTTTACAGAATAGACACTTCTTCTTTTTCTGCTAAACTGTCCAGAGGGGAAATCGATGAGCAGAACAAAATATTTGAAAACTTTATTAAGATAAAGAGAAAAATGACTGATAAAAATAAAGGTAATAGAGATAATTCTGAGCCAAAGGATGAATATTTAAGGATGTGGAACCAAATACAAAATTTTAACCGAAAAAATAAAGCCTCTGAACACAAGTTATTTCCAAAGATTGAAAAAGGGAGAGATTTTACAAGAGCTTATGAATTTGATGATTATATAAATATAATCGTATTTAGAGAAAAATACAAAGAATTTGTTCCGTACATACCAGGATCAACTGTTAAAGGTCTTCTGAGAAGGATGTTATATCTTGAGTTCATTAAGTTGCATAGCAAAAATTCATCTGCTAAAACCATAAATTTAGAAGGTGAAAAAGATCAATTTATTAAGATGACTGAAGAAAAATTAAAACTGTTGATGCAAAATATTCAGGTTTCTGATTTTTACCCAGCACTTGATTACAGTATAAAGATTGACAGTGTAAAGAGGGACCCAAAAGGCCCTAGGACGTTTCTTCCAATTGTCCAATCAGGAAAATTCTATGGAGAGGTGAATTTAAATCTCCCCAAAAATTTGAGCCCTGAGCTGACAGAGATTTTATTAGATCTTGGGATAAATTACAATAATTCCAACAACAGAAATATGTATGAAGAGAGGATTTTTGATATTGTTACTGAAAATTCAAGAATTATAATAGAGCAAAACCAAATGAAATATCAAAAAAATTATTATCTCGGAGAAACAGAGGAGAAAAGTTATATAGCTTTGGGATTTGGAAAAGGATTGTCACTTTCAGGTTTTGTATCAGTCAAGAATATGTACAATCTTAAACTTCCAAGAATAAGATCATTAAAAACAAATAGATATTATGATTCAGCTTGGCAGGAACAAGATTTTCAAAAAACAAACTGGATGATTAACTTTTATGTTAAGGGGAGAAACACAATGATGAAAACCAAATTAGGGATATTTAAAGTAAAAAATATGGGTGAAGGTCAGATGAAGGATTTGAAGGAATTAGATTATATTTTGAAGAGGGTAGAGGAATAAATGAAGTCATGCGTGATTAATCCAATAGGTACATCTCCAATGATCGTTACTGAGCTTTACAGATATCTAAGAAATGCTGACCCTGATTTAAGAGATGTCATAATAATACACACCAAAAACAGTTCTGTATTGACTGGGGCAAAAATAGCAAAAGCCTCTCTGGTTGCAAATTATAATGACGTAAGAGTGCAGTTAAAGGAGACAAAAACAGAGGATATAGGAAATGATGAGGACTTAAAAATGTTCATTAAACTTGTTATAGATTCAATGAAAGATGAGAGGGATAAATATAAAGTTGATAAATTCTATCTGAATGTCACAGGAGGAAGAAAAATACAAACAATCGCACTATCAATATATGCGGGAGTTCTAGGTATTTCTGAGGTGTATAATGTCATAGACAGAAATATTTCAAATTTTAATGAATTCTGGGAAAGGGAGAAGTTCACTTTGACCCGGTTCGAAAACTTAGATAAAACAATAGATCTGGTCTCAGAGTACAATAGCAGGAGGGAGTTGTTAGATAGCCTGTTCTACCCGGACCCAGATGTACTCAATTTTTTAAAGGTTCCAGTTGTCATGATGCCACAGGACGAAAGAAATATCTTAAAAAAACTTTTGATGGGAATATCTTTAGATGATGAAGATTTTACAAAGGCTAAATTGTCTGCATACCAGAGTTCTGGATTGATAACATATGACAAGAACAGGACATACCCAACTGATCTGGGTAATATCATTCTTGATTACCTAAGGTAAAAATGTATGACTTCTATATATCTAAGAATGGCTCAATAGAGAGGGAGGGGAACACCCTTTATTTCAAAGGAGATGGATTCAAACAATCCATTCCCGTTCTCAATATAAGTCAGATAATAGTAACTGCGAAGGTAAGTTTCTCTTCATGGGCTCTAGACTATTTGGCAAAACTGAACATATGTATCCATTTTATTAGAGAGTCTGGGGGCTATATGTCATCTCTTATTCCCGCCGGAAGAAATGAGATTGGTAATTTTACGGTAAAACAGGCAGCATGTTATATGAATTCTTCAGAAAGACTTAAAATTGCAGCAGAGATGGTTATGGGGATTAGGAGTGGAATATTGAGAAATCTCAGATACTATAATAAAGATGGAATTCTGGATAAAACAATTGATCGGATAAATTCATATAAGGTAAAAGAGGACACAATAAGTTCAATACTTGGTGTAGAGGGTAATATTTGGAGTGAATACTATTCTGCTTTTCCAAAAATTTTTAAAAATCAGGAATCCTTTAAAAGGGAATTTCATCCACCTAAAGACCCTCTCAATGCTATGATATCATTTGGAAACGCTCTCCTTTATTCTACAGTACTTACTAAAATAATGACTACTGGACTGAATCCAGCAATCAGTTTTCTTCACGAACCATCGGACAGGTCCTTTTCTCTTGCCCTTGATATAGCGGATGTTTTTAAGCCAATGATAGTTGAAAGAATAATAGCTAAGATTCTAAATAATAATATGGTTGATGATTCTTATTTTAAGAAAGAGAATGGAGGGGTATATCTTAATGAACGTGGAAGAAAGATTTTCTTAGGTGAATATGACAGCAAACTGAATACATCTATAAAGTTAGGGAAAGTGTATACAAATTATGATAATCTTATAAGAAGTGAGTGTGTTAAACTTATGAAACACATAAATGGTGAAGAAAAATATAGATCTATAAGGAGCTGGGACTAATTTACGTAATACTTGTATATGATGTTGAAGTTGAAAGAGTTTCAAAAGTAAATAAGTATCTGAAAAGATATCTAATCTGGATACAAAATTCAGTATTTGAAGGTGAAATACGGGAATCCACACTTGAAAACCTTAAAAAAGGATTAAAGAAAATAATAAAAGACAAAGATAAGGTTCTCATATACCAACTTAAAAGTAACAGTTACATAGAGAGAGTAAAGATGGGTGACCAAGACCAGGATGTAAATAATATAATTTGAGGTGCCCGCTTGGGTATATAAACTGATGTTAAAAAATAGGTTGACCGGTCAATGCTTTGAAAAATTAGAAAAAAACTAAGTCTTAAACTGATTTTAATTTTTATTTGTAAAATAAAAATAATGTAACACAAATATTTTATCAAACCCCTATGTGAATGAAGAAATCATAATATATTCATTTGTGATTCCAAATGAGTTTCAGAAAAACTAGTTAGTATGGAAGTCTAAATTTTAAAGAAAAATAAAAATTTATTAATATTTTTCAAGTTTCAGAAAAACTAGTTAGTATGGAAGTCTGGAATATAACTCATATCACTATACTCATTAGCCCTCGTTTCAGAAAAACTAGTTAGTATGGAAGCTAAATTTTAAAGAAAAATAAAAATTTATTAATATTTTGTTTCAGAAAAACTAGTTAGTATGGAAGTATAAAACACTCATTTTGATAAAAAACTAATTCACAATCCAGTTTCAGAAAAACTAGTTAGTATGGAAGACATCTCTATGTTTGCAGTGTGTATTATCATGAATTGTGTTGTTTCAGAAAAACTAGTTAGTATGGAAGTAGTTATTAACATTACCAGCACGAGAGGAGCAAAAATTCGTTTCAGAAAAACTAGTTAGTATGGAAGAACTCATTAAATCGTAGAAATCCAAAAAATCAACACTATACAGTTTCAGAAAAACTAGATAGTATGGAAGACTTCTTCCATTCTCATCACTTCCCATTTTTCTACCTCTGTTTCAGAAAAACTAGTTAGTATGGAAGTTCTCCACTGCTACCCTTATTGCCTCCTCCAGATTTTCTGGAGGTTTCAGAAAAACTAGTTAGTATGGAAGTCTTTTTATTGAAATCAAATTCTCTTAAATCGCAATCGGTTTCAGAAAAACTAGTTAGTATGGAAGTTATTTTAAGTTCTATGTCTTCAATCGTTATCATCGTTCTGTTTCAGAAAAACTAGTTAGTATGGAAGAATTTTTCTATTTCTTTCACTTTTTCTATTTCTTTTCCGTTTCAGAAAAACTAGTTAGTATGGAAGTATATTCGTCAAAATTAAATTTATTCTCATTTTCCATTTTAAGTTTCAGAAAAACTAGTTAGTATGGAAGTGCTAAAGATTCTGACTTTATTCTTGTAAACGGAATTACTGGGTTTCAGAAAAACTAGTTAGTATGGAAGATAATCATAGTATGCTTTAAGCATTTCTTTTTCATTTTTGTTTCAGAAAAACTAGTTAGTATGGAAGTCAGTGTTTCTTTAATACCGTATAATTCATATTTTAGTTTCAGAAAAACTAGTTAGTATGGAAGTCATCAATGTAGTTATTTCGTTTTCTACTGCTTTTATTCTATTGTTTCAGAAAAACTAGTTAGTATGGAAGGTCCCATTTCCATCTTACAGTAATCATAAGTTCATACATGTTTCAGAAAAACTAGTTAGTATGGAAGTTCAATATATGTCATTACTATGTTAAGTGTGTCTGCTAGTTTCAGAAAAACTAGTTAGTATGGAAGCTAAAAAATTTGTCATAAATAAAGAATACTTTTACTCTCTTTGTTTCAGAAAAACTAGTTAGTATGGAAGTAAATATTTATATTCATTGTCATTTATAATCATTTTATCACCTGTTTCAGAAAAACTAGTTAGTATGGAAGCATCAGCCCCGGGCCACCACACCCGGAGGACAAGGAAAAAGTTTCAGAAAAACTAGTTAGTATGGAAGTTTTCTAACAATTTCATACTTTTCTCACACCCCTTTTTTCACGTTTCAGAAAAACTAGTTAGTATGGAAGATTTCTTTAAGATTATACAAATCTACAATATTTTCTTTATCGTTTCAGAAAAACTAGTTAGTATGGAAGTTTTTCCAGTTAGTTATCAAGCATTCATAATATTTTATTTTAGTTTCAGAAAAACTAGTTAGTATGGAAGTTTTTCAAAAATGAAGTAATTACTTACTTCTTTTTTTTCCTTTGTTTCAGAAAAACTAGTTAGTATGGAAGCGAATGACTTTTCAAAGACATTAGTTAGTCTATACTCTTTTTCAGTTTCAGAAAAACTAGTTAGTATGGAAGAAAAAATAAAAATTAGTATTCCTCAAATGAGAAATACTTTAGTTTCAGAAAAACTAGTTAGTATGGAAGTGATCGACAAAGGCACAAATCATCTGCGTAAAATAGCCTCAGTTTCAGAAAAACTAGTTAGTATGGAAGTCTTGGTCATATGTTTCATCAAATCTTATCTTTAGAGTTTCAGTTTCAGAAAAACTAGTTAGTATGGAAGCTAAATTAAGACCTTTATTACTTTTTTCCAGCATTTTCATGTTTCAGAAAAACTAGTTAGTATGGAAGCATACTTACTTTTATACGTTACATTTCCGATCAAAATTGTTTCAGAAAAACTAGTTAGTATGGAAGATCACCCTAACCTTTACGTTCCCAACTTTATGCGTTTTGGTTTCAGAAAAACTAGTTAGTATGGAAGAAATTTTTCATCGAAGTCTCTAATATATACCTCATCATCAGTTTCAGAAAAACTAGTTAGTATGGAAGATTTTTGAAAAATATTTCAAAATTTTTAAATCATTTTTAGATAAAGTTTCAGAAAAACTAGTTAGTATGGAAGTCATTTTATTAATGACAGGAATTTTTTTCCCAATTTCAAGCATGTTTCAGAAAAACTAGTTAGTATGGAAGTGGAGATAAAAGCAGATATGCTGTATTGTTTATTTTCATGTTTCAGAAAAACTAGTTAGTATGGAAGTTCAAAGAAAACATTTTCAAAATCGAATTCTCTCAAATATGTTTCAGAAAAACTAGTTAGTATGGAAGGTTTTTTACCACCTTTTTAGATGTTATCACGATCCCCCGTTTCAGAAAAACTAGTTAGTATGGAAGACAGTCTTTGCAATTTCTTCTTTCCTTTTTTGAATCTCAAGTTTCAGAAAAACTAGTTAGTATGGAAGTTTCATCTTCTTCGTCCCAGTAGAATGGGTCTGCCCAGCCCCATGGTTTCAGAAAAACTAGTTAGTATGGAAGACAATATAGACCTTATCAGGATTAGGTTTAATAATCTCATTGTTTCAGAAAAACTAGTTAGTATGGAAGAGCAACTCATCGATTGCATCATTGAACGTAATGCCTGACAGTTTCAGAAAAACTAGTTAGTATGGAAGTTACAACATTAGGCATAAAAAATTCAATTGAATACAGTTCAGTTTCAGAAAAACTAGTTAGTATGGAAGTGCTTCCTCGAAGGTATCAAAAACCTTCGAAAACTCAGAAGAGTTTCAGAAAAACTAGTTAGTATGGAAGTTGTTAAAAAAGCGTTCTCTTTTTTCCAGCCTGACTGTTTCAGAAAAACTAGTTAGTATGGAAGAATTCATTTTTATGGATATAAAAATCTATATCCTCACATAGTTTCAGAAAAACTAGTTAGTATGGAAGTCTCCTCCTTAAGTCTTTATCTTTTTTTAATAGAAACTGTTTCAGAAAAACTAGTTAGTATGGAAGAAGGTGGAAATGGGATTACCCCTTTGAATACGATTATGATAGTTTCAGAAAAACTAGTTAGTATGGAAGTCCTGCTGCGGCTGCTCTTCCTGTTGTTCGCTTTTTGTTGTTTGTTTCAGAAAAACTAGTTAGTATGGAAGTTTCTAAATACTGTAATGCTTGATCTAATTTCAATCTCAAGTTTCAGAAAAACTAGTTAGTATGGAAGAGCATAATATTCAGTATTGTTATATATAAATACATAATTTGTGTTTCAGAAAAACTAGTTAGTATGGAAGCGAAATCGATAAAGATGTTTATAGCACCAGCTCCAGAGTTTCAGAAAAACTAGTTAGTATGGAAGTACCCCTAACAAAAAAGCATTTATCAAATGAAATTGATGAGGAAAGTTTCAGAAAAACTAGTTAGTATTGAAGCTTTAAACAATAAGCCTACTTTTTTTTATTTTTATAAAGAATATTACTATAAAAATGTTTATATGATTTTTTTATCAACATTTATGGATACAGACATATCTTTATTCTTAAATGTGGCAGTGAAGAGATTTAAAGATATGAATGTGAGGTATATAAAACTAAAAAAAGGAGATAAAAAACCACTTGAAAAAAGATGGCAAATAGATAATAATTATTCTGCGGAAGAAATAACAGACTGGATAATAGACGGAAACAATTATGGCATTGTATCTATGGACGGGACTGTGGTATTCATTGATGCAGATACGAAAGAAATTCAGGAAGATTTGAATTGCCTTACTGATACACTTCATTATTCCACAGGAAAGCCTGAACATATGCATTATATTTACAAAATAGACAGACCAATAGAAAATATACCATTATTAGACGGTGCATACGTAAAAGGAAAGCATGGATATATTGTAGGCATAGGATCTGTACATCCAAATGGTACGGTTTATGGCGGAAATCTTAATGATAAGCCCATTGCCAGTATAAAATATACAGTTCTTGAAAGAGTGCTTGAACCGTATATTTTAAAAACGGATATTACAAAACAAATTCCAGAACAATCTATACAGGAAAAAACAAATACGGATTCAAAAAGTATGCCTGAAGAAAAAATAAATTCTGTAATATCTGACCTTTATATTTTATGGCAGAATGCCGATACAAAAAGACATGATTTGACACTTGCAATTATAGGCTGGTTAAAACGCAGTGGTTGGGATAAAGAATCCATAACAAAAGTAATTTCTGGGCTTATAAAAATGACAAATAAAGGTTATGAGCATTTATCACAGATAAAATACTGTTATGAACACTCTGGAAACGAATATGGTTATCCTACATTGCAAAAAATTAAGGAAACTGTTTTTAAATAACCTTATAGCCCTGTTTAGTAAGTGTGTCTATTATGTCTTTCATATTTTTGAATTGGTCTGGTTCTAATTTTGGCTCTAATCCCTCGAATGGCTCACTTATTCTAAATGAAACATATTCTCCAAACGCCTTTGCTTTATCTGGTGCTATCTGGTTTAATATTATGTAAAGAACTATATCCCTGTAAAATGAAGCCTCGTTATCTATGGATGCGGCGTATGTTGCAAAACTAAAACCGTCAGAATTTTTTGTAGCCATTATAACTTCTGTTGGTGCTTTTGAATATATATACCAAAAAGATAGTAATCTTCTTGCCATATCTTTATTTGGCGTAAATACATAATTATCTAAATCGACTTGCCAAAGTATATTATCTTCTACTGTTTGCGTTTTTAATACTGATAAATCGTCAAGAAACTTCGAAAGAGTATAAACTGTAGAATTTGTCCATTTTGAAGGTGTCCAATTCATAATTTCTTTATCTACGTCTGGATATGTAATATACATCGCAATATTTTTATCATTTAATCCGTTAGAAAAAAACGTCTTTATAATATATGAAAAATAATCTTCGCCGTGCTTTTTTTTAATAAATTTCCCGAGAACAGTTAAATCAACTGGAGCGGTCTTATCTTTAATAAGTCTGATAATTTCCTGTATATCATCCAATAATTAGTTATGAAATTTGATTATATAAAAGCTAAGGGCATGAAGATAAAATCAATTTAAAGTACTTTATTATCAGTATTTTTTCTAATGGCAGATTTTAATAGAATCCTGAACTTTGTGTAAGAACAAATGAAATAATTCCAACAATAATGGATAAATTTCATGAAACATAAAGGGGTACCTCCTTAGAACAACCACAGGATTCAATGAATAATGGAAGAGCTTGATAAAAAGATATCATAGATCGTAAGGAGGACAGTTAAGGATTTCATGGAATCTATCATGAAATGATAAATAAAAAAGCTTCCTTTAAGGGAATAAAGGCTCGAAATAATAAATTCCAGACAGCTCTAATTGAGAAATACCAGCGTAATGCGGGTATTACTGATTTTGTTTTATCCATGTATTCAAAGAAAATATCAAAAAGGGATATGGCAGAAATAATCGAACAATGTTTCATAACAAATATAGCAAATTCACAATATGAAGAATAAGAGACATAACAGTTACAGAGATTAACACATGGAAATCAAGGCCAATTGATAAGATATTGATAAGAGATAATTGAAATCTTCTTGGACACAATTTTCTTCTCTCTAAGAAGGGATACTGTTGAAAAGGAATTTGTCATATTTGAAATGGATATAAGGGAATCTGGTAATCATGAAATATTGAGATTCTGCCTGAATGCTGTTGAGAATCATGTTTCATAAAGGAATATTCTCATTGATCTGCATGAAAGAGTTGTTAAAGAACCCTTATTATTCATAGCATATGAAATGCAAGGAATTGAGGAAGAGTTAAAACAGGTATATCAAAGATCTGATTTCCAGATATGCACATTACCTGCATCATAAAACTTTGAAACACATTTGAGAGGGTAAGATAGAAATGAAATCCATAATAAACTGAAAAATGCATTCCTTTCAAGATCAACGAGTGAATCATTTGATCAATTCAATAATTTAAAGAATAAATAGTATTCCAAATATCTATGACAATTATACAACACGGAAAAATCTCAATATTCTGTTTAAGTATTATGAGTATCATGAATCCATAGGGAGATCGATACATTCTACAAATCTCAAGTAACGAATGAAGATGGAAATAAGAAGAAGTATCATGAACATAGATTCAATCCCTTAAAAAGAGGGTGTAATGAAGATCATTTATCTCAGAGAAGCAGAGATAAATGATAAATGGTCTTGAGATCATTGTGAGATATTATAAATGCTTCGATGAGATAAAGGAAGTGTTAAAACACAGGCAACCTTAGTAATCACACAAGATTTGGGACACTATGATTTTTTAGCCTCAGTTATGTTATTGATATAATTTTGTTTCATTATTTCATTGTCTCTTAACCTATTTTTCTTGATTTTTCATTTATATCATTAATAATTTTATTGAATATTTTATTGAATAAAAATTACCGTTTAGTCTTTTGTGTTCCGGGAAATAATATTTCAAATTATATATAGGATAAATGGGATGAAAATGATCTTACTATTCCAATTAAGTATAAATCACAAATTTACTTATTTTTTCTTCATTGAGAGTTCTTTTCGAGTATATTATTTACCGAGTGAGCGACTATTTAAAATGTTGTTTATACATTATAAATATTAATATAACAGCGCACGTCAACAAACATTGCAATAATGAGAAATGAAGAATTATAATCCTTTCATACCCTGAATAATTTATGGTCTTATTTCAATATATATAGCTTTTTATCCTGAATTCCTTGTATTTTCTTATTTGATATACTAAAATATGTTAAGGAAATTGTATTTACTTTCTTCTTTATCACAAACAAAATATATTTCAGACACGAGACATAGCAATTTTGATCACGTTTGAAAATCCAAGATTTTATGGACTCTATTTACTTATTGGTCGAACTGTATCTTTTAATTGTATTTTGCTTTTCCAGATATATAATATTTCTTAAAAATTTTACTTGCTTCCTATGATATTAATTATTGGAGATTTGCAGTTAGGATCCAAAAATTCAAATTTTTAAAAGAAACTCAAACTACCTCTCTCCTTTAAGGAATTTCTTTGACCCTTCCTTCACGATTCCTTCATTGATTGTCTGCCTTCCAAGAATTGCCTCTGCTGCATAAGAATAAAAGGAACTACCACCAAGTCCCAGGTATAAGGCCTCTCTGTCCCTGATAACAGTATTCCATGGAAATGATGATATTTTTTCTGCAAGTTCAATCGTTTTATCAATAAGATCATCCTTTTCATATACATAGTTGACAAGGCCAATGTTCATGGCCTCCTTTGCATCTATCAATTTACCAGTCATTATTAGGTCAAGTGCCCTGCCCAAACCCACAATCCATGGAAGACGCATTGTTCCCCCATCTATAAGTGGTACACCATATCTTCTTTCCAGAAAACCAAATTTTGATGTGCTGTCGCATACACGAATGTCTGCCCATAAAGCCAGTTCCAGCCCTCCCGCAACACAATAACCAGAGATTGCTGCAATTACTGGTTTGGTGATAAATCTCCTTGTTACACCAAGAGGGCCATTTCCATCCATTACCCTCCTGGATAATGCTTCAGCATCTCCAAGATCTGCACCAGAACAGAATGAATCACCGGCACCTGTAATTATTGCCACTTTGCTGTCTGAAAATTCAAAATCTGTAAATAATTCACCAAGTTCCCTTGCAGTCTCAGCATCTATGGCATTCTTCTTTTCACTTCTCTCTATTGTAATGATTGAAATTTCCTTACGGTTCTCCATTTTTACCTTTGCCATCTTATTAACAAAATAATATGTTCAGATAAAGTTATTCATACTTATTTTTGTAAATAAATTAAGTTAAAAATAACAATAATTATAATGAAAAATTAATACATTTTTCATGGAACTGAAGGCCGGGGTGATAGGAACAGGAACCATGGGGAATTCAATAGCAGCATTATTTGCCTTGAATGGATTTGAAATCATTGCATACGATAGTGACATATTATCGCTTGAACGTGGAAAAAATAATGCTGCTTTAAGTTTGAATAAACTGAATGCAAGTGATAGAATTTCCAACATACAATTTACTGATGATATGTTAAAACTATCAGACTGTTCCTTCATAGTTGAGGCTGTTCCCGAAGTTTTCAAAATTAAAACTGATGTTTACAGAAAGGTTGAAAAAATAATTTCGGATGATGCTATTTTGGCATCAAATACATCCACAATACCCATCAGTGATCTCTCCTCCTCTCTTAATAATAAGAGGAGATTCATAGGTACACACTTCTTCAATCCGCCTGTTTTAATGTCTCTGGTTGAAGTGGTTATGGGAAAGTATACGGATGAAATAACTTTAAATAAAACAATGGAGATAATGAAGATCACAGGAAAACAGCCTGTTGTTTTGAAGAAGGAAGTGCCAGGATTCATTGTCAATAGAATAAACGGAAGAACTTTTTATGAAACCTTTTCCCTCATTGAGGAGGGATTCACTCCAATGGAGATAGATTATGTTTCAAAGAATGAGCTGAATTTCCCAATGGGAATGTGCCAGCTCATTGATTATGTGGGTCTTGATGTCATATATTATGGCACAAAGGAACTGATGGAAAGAGGATTCAACACAAGGATAAATCCATCATTAGAGAGTATGTTCAGGGAAAAAAGATACGGTGTGAAAACAGGTCGTGGCTTCTATGATTATGATGAGCCAGGAAAGACAAAAAAAATAGAGATTAATGAAAAGCATGTGACAAGAAAAATTGATCCTCTTAGAATTATAGGCCCTGCCATAAACGAGGCAGCATGGCTTGTGGAAAATGGAATCACAGACAGAGAAGGTACAGATCTGGCAATGAAACTTGCAATGAACTGGCCATTGGGACCTTTTCAGTATGCTGAAAGATATGGAGTTGAAAATCTTTTATCTTTTCTTGAAGAACTGTACAGTAAAACTGGAAATGAATGGTACAGACCCTCATCTTATTTAAAAAATTTATAAAATATGTATTTTTTATTTAACTGCTTTTTTACTGTTTTCTTCCTCCTGTAATTTTCTCCAGTCGATCTTCCCAGAAGCTGTCCTGGGAAAATCATCCACAAATTCAATGTTTCTTGGATATTTGTAGGATGCCAGTTTTTCCTTTGACCATTGAATTATTTCCTCTTCGGTTATCTTTCCCCTGCTCTCCTCCTTTAAAATTATGAAGGCCTTGACCTCTTCACCAACCCTCTCATCTCGGGTTCCAACAACACATGCCTCCTTGACAGCAGGATGTCTGTAGAGAATACTGTCCACCTCTGCAGGCCATACCTTGTATCCGCCCCTGTTTATCATCCTCTTCACACGATCCAATACAAAGAAATATCCCTCTTCATCCATGTATCCTATGTCCCCTGTCCTCACATACCTGACACCATTGATTACCACTGATGATTTTTCAGTCTCTTCCGGTTTTCCATAATATCCTAAGAAAAGCGAAGGTCCGCTTATTACTATCTCTCCCGTTTCTTTTCCAGTAACATCATTACCACTCTCCACGTCAATAATCCTTGCATCGTATCCGAACTGTGGAATCCCGATACACTGAAGTTTTCTTCTCCATTGTGGATTAACATGGCTCTGACCCATTGCCTCTGTCATTCCATAGCCTTCAACAAATGGAAGACCAATAATCTTCTCAAATTTTTCAGCAAGTGAGGCGGGTATTGCTGTTCCACCTCCACCAACAAATCTCAGAGAACTGAAATCCCTCTTCTCAATATCCTTCACCGTTAGAAGGTCAGCTATCATTGCTGATATGAGGATTGCATGTGTAACCCTGTACTTTTCCAGATAATTGAGAAATGTTTCCTTGTTCCATCTTGAGAGTATGACCATTGTAGCTCCCGAATATATGGGAGAGAGAACTGAAAATGAAAGACCTGTCACATGGAAGAAGGGTGCTACAGACATTTCAACTGTTGAAGGAGTACAGCTCCTCCAGTAGGATGATGCCATTGCATTTGCAATCACAGACCTGTTGGTATGCACACAACCCTTTGGCACTCCAGTTGTCCCGGATGTGTATGCAATCAATAATGGATCCTCCGGGAGTGAATCAACATGAACCATTTGATCATTGTGGGAAATTGCAGACTCCCATCTGATCTCGTCACCCTTCCCGTATGTCTTTCTTAAAAATTCAGGAGCATCCGCAGATCCTTCATCAGAAATGTAATCACCGGCATTTCCAGAAATTATTGTAATACCACTTTCCCTGATATGTGATAATGATGCGAGGAGTTCATCGCTTGTTATTATTATCTTTGGTTCAGAGTCCTCTATGATTTTTAGCATCTCCTCTTTCTTCAGCATTGGATTAAGAAATACTGCCACTCCACCTGAACCGGAAATTGCAAGAAGTGATATGACAAACATTGGTGAATTTTGCAGGTACATAGCAATACGGTCCCCTTTTTTAATTCCAAGTGATGTGAGTTCATGTATCAATGATGTTGATTCTTTCAAAACCTGTCCGTAACTTAAATGATTTCCATAAAAAATCATGAAAGTTTTTTCCGGATACTCCAAAGCCCTGTGTTCAAATATTTTAAAAAGAGAAACCTGAGGATACTCCAGTGTGTAAGGCAATCCGTGAGGCCACCATCTGTACCAAATTTTATTATTTTCCATGATAATGAATCTCAAATACAATATAAAAGTTTAATTTATTGATGTAAATGGGATCATTTCAGCCTTTCATCAATATCCGAGGCATAAAGTGCAAGACTTTTACTTTTATCATAATCATAGGATCTGTAGAGTTCCAGCACACTGGCCTCTATGGAGCCCTCCGCATGAATCATGGCAGCTGAAAATAGTGCGCCAAGTGATGATATTATCTCCCTGACCATTGAAATCAGCTTCGATCTTGTGATTGCATCTGTTCCAGCCTTTCCCACAAGATATTTTTCTAGATAATGCCTCTCATCATCGTTGAGAAAATCCGTTGAATGCGGCAACGTTGCAGCCCAGCCTCCAGCAATGTCAATAAGATTCTTCACCACATCAAGATAGTTCTGATTCGCCACCAATTTACCAACATTTGTGGACACCCTGTCGGGATACTGAATCCCGGTGAGCTTATCCTTTCTGGACTGGTATGCTGCAAGATAGCCTGTACTTTTAAGCAGCTCCCTGTACTTTATAATTTCAACAATATCCCTCCTGATGTGAGATTTGTCATCCACACCATTCATCTCTGCTATGAGCTTTCCAAGACCAAGTATAAGGTCTGCCATCCCCATTCTGTAGGCAATTGCAGTGAATCTGTGAAATGTTGGGAATGTCATTGCAAGAAGACCTGCGAAGTCCCACTCCCCTGCCATAAACACCCTTTCCCAGGGCACCAATACATCATCAAAAATTGTAAGAGATTCTGTCTCTATGTTCTCACGGCCCATAATATACCATGGATCGTTGTTTGCAGCCTCAGCAGCCTTCTCAGGTTTTGTTATCATCTTTAAACCCTTGGTGTTTGCCGGTATTGCAAATGCCACAGCGTAATCCCTGTCCTCCTCAGTCATTGCCCTTGTTGGAATCACTATTATCTCATTTGCAACAGGGCCCTGGGTTGTGTGTGATTTGGCACCTCTGACAATAATTCCTTCATCTGTTTTCCTTACAATCCTTACATACATATCCGGATCTTTCTGTTCACCGGGTCTTAGTGACCTGTCTCCCTTAACATCGGTCTGTGCCACAGCCATACCTGCATCCCTTTCAACTACCATTCTATAAAACTTCATCACACGATCATAATATTTTGTTCCGTATTTTTTATCCATCAGGGCAGTTACAATCATAAGGGCAAATATTGCATCAGATCCTATTGCCTGTATTATGTTGAATGAACCTCTTCCCATACATGTTGTCTCGTAAATTAGATTGAATCTCTTCATAAGATCCTCAGGATTCTCAGGAATTTTCAGGAATGCACTTATTTCACCGTAAGTACTATTCTTTTCCACCAAAAGATCACTGAATTCAGGAGAGTTCTGCCATTTATAGAGAAGTGATGCATGCCTCACAGCAGGGCCAAGCTCATCATGTTCAGCAATGCTGTGAACAATTTTTCCCTTGTAGTAAATGATCCTTCCATCATTAATGCTTTTTATAAAATCCTCTGGCTTGATAATTCCCATGAATATGTTCAAGATAATTTTGTGTATAAAGATTGCCTGTACTGCCCATCATTAATATTATAAATGAAAGCAATAATTGAAAATTCCATATAAAAGGGTGTTTTTGGATTCATCCATGCATCATTTCATGCATATTGAATCTATACCACTTTTCATACATGTAATTGTTTAATATGAATTTGAAATCATATTTACATGAAATATATTGTGATAACAGGCGGAGTACTTTCTGGCATTGGAAAAGGTACAATCGCCTCAAGCCTTTGTCACATACTTGTTAACAGTGGATTGAATGTGACTGCACTCAAGATTGATCCATACATTAATTATGACGCTGGAACAATGAACCCCTATCAGCACGGAGAGGTCTTTGTTCTGGATGATGGAAGTGAGGTTGACCTTGACCTTGGCAATTATGAAAGATATCTTGACAGAAATCTTTCAGGTGACAATAATATAACAACAGGAAAGGTTTACAAGGAAGTCATTGAGAAGGAGAGAAGGGGTGAGTATCTGGGAAGCACGGTTCAGATAATACCACATATTACAAATGAAATTAAGAGAAGAATAAGGAAAGTGACTGAAAAGGAAAATTACCAGGTTGTTGTGATTGAGGTAGGAGGAACTGTTGGTGACATTGAGTCCATGCCATTTTTAGAGGCTTTAAGACAGCTTAAGAGAGAGGAAAACGGAGATGTGTTTTTTGCACACGTTACCCTTGTTCCTGAAATAGGAACTGAGATGGAACAGAAAACTAAACCCACTCAGCATAGTGTCAGAGCGCTGAAGGAGATAGGAATCCAACCTGACATGCTTTTCTGCAGGTCCCAGAATCCACTTAATGCAGACACCAGGAAGAGAATATCACTTTTTACCGATGTTCCCGAGGAATCCATAATAAGTGTTTACAATGTAAGAAATGCATATGAGGTGCCTGAAATAATTGAAAAACAGAGGGTCACACAGATAATCGCACAATCTCTCAGGTTGAGTATGAATGAGTATATTGATACATGGAAAGAGTACAGAATGAATCTTGCAAATCCCAGGGATACTGTACACATAGGTATAATTGGAAAGTACACGGAATTACATGATGCATACATAAGTCACAGGGAATCTTTCATTCACGTTGCAGGGGTTACTGCGGTACAGGCAAATCTAAGATGGATAGATGCTGACCTGGTAAAGAAGGATGTGAACATACTTAATGGTGTTCACGGAATACTTGTTGCACCTGGATTTGGATACAGGGGTGTTGAGGGCAAAATAGAGGCCGTAAGGTATGCAAGAGAGAACAAAATACCATTCCTTGGCATATGCCTAGGCTTCCAGGTGGCTGTCATAGAATATGCAAGGAATGTTCTCGGTTTGAAAGGCGCAAACAGCACTGAATTCATACCCGGAGTGGAGTATCCTGTGATTGATCTTCTTCCGGAGCAATCAGGCATAAGGGATCTTGGGGGGACCATGAGACTTGGATCAAAGGAAGTTGTTGTAAGTGAGGGCACGCTTGCATACAGACTTTATGGAAAAAATAAAATATATGAGAGGCACAGGCACAGGTATGAGGTGAATCCTGAATTCATAAATGATCTTGAGGATGCAGGTCTTGTTTTCTCAGGAAAGGATAGTGAAGGGATCAGAATGGAGATACTGGAATTAAAAGACAGGAAAAATTTCATAGCCTCCCAGTACCATGCAGAGTTTAAGTCAAGGCCGCTTTCACCTTCACCTCTTCATCTGAATCTTGTCATGGAAGCGCTTGAATACAAGAAGAGCATGGTAAAGATAGAGGAGAAGAACTGAGAAATGGAACTGACCCTTAAAAATGAGAGAATCTCAGAGGAAGAGTATAAGAGAAACCTGTACTCAGATGTGCAGGAGTGTTATGAAATAGCCAGAATTGCAAGGAAAAAGGGAATGGATATTCTGGAGGATGTGGAGATACCACTTGCAAATGATATGGCTGACAGGATAGAGGAACTCATTGGAATAAGGGGGATAAGCAAGGAGATAAGGGAACTTTCCCAGACCATGAGCAGGGAAGAAGTTTCAATAGAAATGGCAAAAAGAATTGCGTCCAGACTGAGAGATCAGGGTGTGGAAAAGGCACTTGATGGTGCTGTGAGGACAGGACTTGCAATTCTAACAGAGGGGATACTTGTTGCTCCACTCGAAGGTATTTCCTCAGTAAAAATAGGAAAAAACTACGATGGTACCGATTATGTAACAATAGTTTATGCGGGCCCAATAAGGGGTGCAGGTGGTACAGCACAGGCACTCAGCGTTCTCATAGGTGACATAGTCAGAAGGGAACTGGGCATAGGTTCTTACAAACCCACAGAGGATGAAATTGAGAGATACATAGAGGAGGTTCAGGCATACAACCGGGTTAAACACTTGCAGTATTTGCCCGATGATGCAGAACTGAAAAATGCAATCAAAAACTGTCCGGTTTGCATAGACGGGGAAGGCAGTGAGGACGAGGAGGTCTCAGGACACAGGGACATGGAGAGAATAAAAACAAACAGAATAAGAGGAGGTATGTGCCTTGTCCTGTGTGAAGGTTTGCTGCAGAAATCCAAAAAGGTTCTGAAACACACTGAAAAGCTTGGTATTTCCGAGTGGTCATTCCTGAATGAAAGTGGAAAGGAGAAGGGAGGTGAGGTGGACAGAAAGGCCAAGAAATTCCTTCAGGATGTTCTTGCGGGGAGGCCTGTTTTTTCCATGCAGGGAGCCCCTGGGGGTTTCAGGCTAAGGTACGGAAGATCAAGGTTATCCGGTCTTGCTGCTGCCTCAATTCATCCTGCCTCAATGGTAATTCTGGACAGTTTCATAGCAACAGGAAGCCAGATAAAGGTCGAACTTCCAGGAAAGGCTGCGGCAGTGACACCATGCGATGAAATAGAGGGGCCAATGATCCTTACAAAGGATGGAAGACACATAAGAATAAATTCTCAGGAAGAGGCAGAAAAATATTCAGAGAATATAGAAAAAATAACGGATCTTGGGGAAATACTGATCTCCTACGGAGACTTCCTGGAAAACAATCATGTTCTGGAAAAAAGCCCCTTTTCAAAGGAATGGTATGATCTAATTTTTGAAAAAGAATGCAAAGGCTGTATTTATCCTGAGAGTCCGGAGGATGCATTTCAGATAAGCAGGGAAAAGGGAATCCCATTGCATCCAAAATATAATTACTTCTGGCATGATCTCACTGTTGAGGAAATTGACATCATAGGAGAGCAGATTTTTAAATCCCTATCCTTGAAAAAATTTCCTGAAATAGAAAAATCAGAAAAAATTGTGGATATACTCATAAAGCTTGGAGTTGAATTTGAATTAAAGGAAAATGTGAAGATTCTTAATGGAGATATTCTGAAGATCATTTTCAGTAAATATTCAAAAATTCAAAATATCACTGATCCCCTGGAATACATTTCAGCCATAAGTGGCATAAAAATTATGGCAAAATCCCCAACAAGAATTGGTGCAAGGTTAGGCAGACCTGAGAAAGCCGGGTACAGAAAGATGAATCCACTTGTCAATGCACTTTTCCCAATTGAAAATCTTGGCTCATCCCAGAGAAATATTGCAGCTGCAATAGGTGGAAAGGAGACAAAATACAGTGTGGAAGTGAACAGACGCATATGCAGGAACTGCAGAACTGATACTGCATTGATAAGATGCCCGGAATGCGGTGAAAGAACAGATGATCTGCAGAAAAGTGAAAAGATGATCCTTGACATAAGAGAGATATGGGAATCAGCAGTTCAGAGAGTTGGAATGCCAGAAAAAAATGGAAAGAAAAATCTGACGGTCAAGGGTGTAAAAAAGCTGATGTCCAGTGGGAAATATCCGGAACCACTTGAGAAGGGATTATTAAGATCACAGTTTGATCTTTCCGTTAACAAGGATGGAACATGCAGATACGATATGAGCGATGTGCCAATAACACATTTTTATATAGGTGAAATAGGTCTGCCACCAAGAAAAGCAGTTGAACTTGGTTACACACTGGGAAAAAACGAGATTTTTCCTCAGGATATAATAATACCATGGGATGCGGGGGAATATCTTCTCAGGGTTTCAAAGTTCGTGGATACACTTCTTGTAAGGTACTACGGAATGGAACCGTTTTACAATTGCAATTCGGCAGAGGATCTGATTGGCCATCTGGTCATAGGGCTGGCACCCCACACCTCTGGTGGTATTGTGGGAAGAATAATTGGATTCTCCAAAATAAATGGATGTTATGCACATCCATTCTTTCATGCGGCAAAAAGAAGGAACTGTGACGGTGATGAGGATTCCATAATGCTCCTGCTGGATGGACTTCTTAATTTTTCAAGAAAATATCTGCCATCAACAACAGGTGGACTCATGGATGCCCCGCTTGTGCTTACAATGGAATTGAGACCTGATGAAGTGGATAAAGAAGCACTGAATGTTGATGCACTGGAAAGGTATCCACTTGAATTTTATGAGGCCACATATGAAAACAAAAAACCCGCAGAAATAGAAAACATAATGTTTCAGGCAAAGAACCTGGTAGAAAAAACAGGGATTCTGAAAGGCCTTGAATGCATGTTTTCCACTTCAGATCTCAATGATGGTGTCATGGTTTCGTCTTACAAAACACTTGGAAACATGAAGATAAAGATAAAAAAACAGCTGGAACTGGAGACGAGGATAAGGGCGGTGGATGCAAGCGACGTTTCAGCAAGGATACTTGAATCTCACTTTTTGCCTGACCTGTTTGGAAATTTCAGGGGTTTCTTTTCTCAGCGTTTCAGATGCAACAAGTGTGAGGCAAAGTACAGGAGACTTCCCCTTTCAGGAAAATGCACAAGGTGTGGAAAAGACAGCATTGTTCTCACAATCCACATAGGTGGTATTGTGAAATATCTAAGCATGATAGTTATGATGAGAAAGGAATATGAACTTCCGGAGGAGCTAAAATACAGGATTGACAACATACTGAGAACAATAGAGACTTCATTCAAGATGACAGGAAATGAAATTGATACTTCCGATGACATGGATAATAACCTAGATTCATATTCAGAAGAGGAAGAGGAATGAAGGGTGGACTTTTTGTTACTGGACCTGCAGGGACAGGAAAATCCACACTATGTGGAGCCATAAAAGAATATCTGCAGAGGAATGGCATTGATGCTGCCATTGTGAATCTTGATCCTGGTGCTGAATTCATACCATATGAAGCGGATGTTGACATAAGGGAATGGATATCCCTGCAGGATATCATGAGCCAATTTAACCTGGGGCCAAACGGAGCACAGATTGTTGCATCAGATCTCATAATAGAGAATGTGGAGAGGATAAAGGAGATCACAGATGAAATGCTTGATTACTATGTAATATTTGATACCCCTGGACAGATAGAACTTTTTTCCTTCAGAACTTCAAGCCCTATGATCGTTGAGTCACTTGCTGGAAAAAGGGCCATGCTTGCTTTTGTTGGAGACGGCATAGTTGCCTCAACCCCCTCCGGTTTCATATCACAAAAATTACTTTTTGCATCCATAATGACAAGATTCATGAAACCCACATTGTATGTAATGAACAAGGTTGATGTTCTGGAAGATGACATATTGGAAAAAATATTAGCCTGGGACAAGGACAAGGACATGCTCATTGACGGTTTCATGGAAGAAAAGGTTGAGGGCAGAAAGGATTTCTTTTACAACTTTATCAATTCCTTTGAGGAGAGTGGATTGAGCAATAATATAATAGGTGTATCTGCAAGAAACCTCTCAGGCATTGATGAAATATACGGCCAGATGTCACTTTACCTCACGGGTGGGGAGGATGAGGACACCCTGTATTCAGAGGATCAGGATAAAGATGACATAAATGATCAGTGAAAATAAGTCAAAAATAAGGAATTACCTTCCCGCAATAGGAATAATAATTTCAATCACTTTTTCGGTGAGGGGCAGCAACAACATGTTCCTCACAAATGTACCTCTTCTTGCAAAGGATTATTTTGGATTCAGTAAATTTGAACTTGGCATTCTCATATCCATAAGTTCTTTCGCAGCATTCATTATGAGTGCTTTCATAAATTCAAGAATACCATCAAGTAAAAGGAAAATTCTTTTCAGAGTATCAATATTCATTTATGCAATAGTTTTCCCATTTTTTGCATTTTCCGATGGTCTTTCAATATGGTTCATAACAGTGGTGGAGGCTTTTGTTTTGGGGGCTGTTATGCCCAATATAATCACCTCAGCAGGGATGTTTCAGGACAGAGCAGTGAGGGAGAGGGTTCTTGCCCTGTATACAGTTGCGCTTAGTTTGTCCCTGGCAGTTGAACCTTTGCTTGAGGGCTATATTATAACAATATCTGGAGAAAAACTTTCATTCCTTTACTTCTCGGCTTTTCCCTTCGTGGCATTCATACTCTCATTTTTCATAAAATTTCCGGAGGAAAATGAAAAGGGAAGGAAAAATGTTGAATACTCCAGAGTTTTAAAGGACAGGGGATTCATTGTATCCACCCTTAATAACCTGATGTATGCAATTCCCTTTGCCTTCCTCACAACATACGGTGGACTTTATGGTGAACAGGTTGCATCCCTGAATTCAGCCGAGGTGAACTATGTTTTTTCAGTGTTTTTTGCATCATCCTTTCTTTCCAGGCTCTTTTACGCTGCCAAGGCACCAGAAAATATTTTCAACTACATGCTTATTTCCGGGATATTGACCGCATTTGGACTTGTGCTCATAGCCATGTCAGTAAATGCAATTGAATTGATATTTTCATTCCTGCTTCTAGGTATTCCACACGGCTTCACATATCCCGTATCAATAACAAAAATTTCACGTTCTTTTGAGGTGTCAACAAGGAATTCAGCCAACAGCTTCTTCTATTCCATAATGATGATAGTGGGGAGTATTACACCTTTTCTGCTTGGTTTTGAGGCATCAGACCTTGGTTACAGGCTCTCCTTCCTTACAATGGTTCAGTTTTCAATTGCTGTTTTCATCCTCATAATTTTATTTGAAAGATTCCCCATGGGTTTTAAAAAACCACTAAGGGAGAATGAAAATTAGAATATAATCAATATGTTTTAAAAATCACTTAAAAATAATCACAATATTTTTTAAAGAAAATGCCATAAACCCTTGGTGAAATAATGGCAGAAAAATGGGAGAAAAAATCACAATTTAAACCAAAAGGATTGGATGGCATTTCAGATCAGCAGATTGAGTACCACTTTGAGACACACTATACAGGATATGTAAACAAACTGAACGAGATATGGGAAAAACTTCCCTCAGCTGACAGGAGCAAGGCTAACCAGAATTACAGCGAGTTCAGGGAACTGAAGCTGGAAGAGACATTCAACTACGATGGTGCGCTGCTGCATGAAATATACTTCGAGTCGCTGAAGAAAGAGGGATCAAAAAATCTCTCCGCCGAACTAAAGAAAAAAATTGATGAGGATTTTGGATCCTATGAGAAATGGGTTGAGGATTTCAAGGCCACAGGAACAGCATTCAGAGGCTGGGCCCTTCTTGTATATGATCTAAACACTGGAAAATTGAGAAACATAGGGGCAGATGTTCACAACACCAACGGAATATGGAATGCAATAGTGGTTCTTGCACTTGACGTATATGAACACGCATACTATGTGGATTACGGAGCAAAGAGGGCACCTTATCTGGACGCATTCATGAAGAATGTGGACTGGGAATCAGTGAACAAAAGATTTGAGAAGGCCCACAAAGCATATCTGGCTTTCAAGTAAATCACTCAATTTTAAGCCAGAAGAAAGAACTACCCGGAAGGGTAATTATATATTTTTCTTTTTCAGGTATATCTGGAAATCTCTGAAGTCCAATCATATCCCTTACAATATGTCCAGAATATTTTGAGAGATCAAGTGCAGCATATGAGGGATTCCTTGATACGTTGAAGACACACAGCACTCTCTGATCCTGGTAACTCCTTATATAAGCAAGTATTTCAGTGTTGTTACAGTTCAGTATTTCTATTGAGCCAAAGCCGAATACCTTTGAATTCTGCTTTCTCACTATGATTATTCTTCTCAGCCAGTTTAGAAAGGAGGAAGGCAGTCTGTTCATGGATTCAACGTTATAAACCTCATAGTGATAGTTTGGATTTATGATTACAGGAAGGTAAAGTTGCTCAGGATCACACTTTGAGAAGCCTGCATTCCTGTCGTATGACCACTGCATTGGAGTTCTAACCCCGTTCCTATCACCAAGATATATGTTGTCCCCCATGTTAATCTCATCACCATAGTAAAGGATAGGTGAGCCTGGAAGACTCAACAGAATACCGTGGAGCATTTCTATAACATGCCTGTCATTGTCCATGAGTGGTGCAAGCCTTCTTCTTATGCCCTTGTTAAGTATCATTTTTGGAATCTTTGCATACTCCTTGTACATTATGTCTCGTTCCTCATCGTCCACCATCTCAAGGGTGAGTTCATCATGATTCCTCAGAAACAAACCCCATGAACAGTTTTCCGGAATGTCATTTATTTGATTCAGTATATTCACTATTGGGTATGATGACCTCTTTGCAAGTGACACAAATATTCTTGGCATGAGTGGAAAATTGAAGACCATGTTGAATTCATCACCGTTTCCGAAATATTTCTTTGATTCTGCCGGCCACTGGTTAGCCTCTGCAAGAAGAATACAACCAGGAAACTCCTCATCCATTATTGCCCTCAGCTCTTTGAAAAAATTATGGGTTTCCGGAAGACCCTCATAACCAACACCTTCCCTCTCATAGAGATATGGTGCCGCATCACACCTGAAACCATCCATGCCCTTTTTCAACCAGAACCTGAAAACGTTTTTTATCTCATCTCTCACCTCAGGATTGTCATAATTCAGATCCGGTTGATGACTGTAGAATCTGTGCCAGTAGTACTGTCCTGAGGTCTGATCAAATGTCCAATTTGATTTCTCCACGTCCACAAATATTATTCTTGCGTCGCTGTATTTCGAAGGGTCATCAGTCCAGACAAACCAGTCCCTTTTTTTACTGTTTTTTGATGATCTGGCCTCAACAAACCAGCTGTGCTGATCAGATACATGATTTAAAACAAGATCACCTATGACCCTGATATTCCTGTCATGTGCTTCCTTTATGAATTTTTCGAAGTCTTCCATGGTGCCAAGATCATGGTGAATGCTATAATAATCTGAAACGTCATATCCGTCATCTTTTAGAGGGGATTCAAAAAATGGGAGTAACCATATGCAGTCAATTCCAATGCTTTTTATATAATCAAGCTTCTCTGTTAATCCTTTGAAATCCCCTATACCATCGTTGTTGGAATCGAAATAACTTCTCACATGAACCTCATAAAATACTGCTTCCTTATACCAGAGATTATTTCCATCATTTAGCATAATTTTTCTCCTTCGGATTGAAAAGGTCAGAATACTGAAGGATAAAAGTTTTTCATATATTGTCATCTTACATTCTTTTATTAAAACAAGATTCTACAGATAGTAATTTATAGGCATTGCCATTATACGACCATGTCAGAAGAGAAGTATGTGCACATATGGGAAATAAAATGCAAATCCTGCGGTGCTGTTTTTCAACACATGTTCAGGGCAAGGGATTTATTGAGACCCCATATCTTTAATAATCTTCTGTTCACATGTCCAAAGTGCCATAATCAGGATTTTGACCCTGTGAGATCAATAGGAAAAATACCATTGGAAAAGTGGAAAGAGGAAAATCCTGACATGGATTCAGACAGACTACCTGAATACACATAATAAAAAATAGCGGGGAATGGATTTGAACCATTGATCTACGGGTTATGAGCCCGTCGGGATTTCCTAGCTACCCCACCCCGCTTCATTTCCTGTATTGTTGAGATGAATATAACACTTATTCTATGTATTTGAAAAAAGATAATAAATGTTGAAAACTTAATGGCATATTGGATCCTGAAGAGATTAGATCTGTTATAGAGAAAAATCTTCCTGAAACTGGAAAATATTATTATGGTTATGTCTGTGATGAAAGGGGTGCCCTTGATCATTTTGCCTCCAGGACTATTGTAATACCCTTTCTGAAAAAGGGTGTGATTGTAATTTCGAGAAACAGGTCTGGGAAGGAGCTGAAAAAAAATATTGTTCCCATGACATCTTCATTTTTCAGGGAAATTCTAAAGGATGCGTCTGAAAAGGATTTGAAAATAAATTACATCAACATGATAGGTTCCGGTGGACGGTTCATTGCATCCGGGGAAATAGCAAGAAATATTCATATAAATGAAATTTTACAGAAAATTGATGATGGTATGAGTCCACTTAGCATGACCCTTACATCAGAAAGTGGAATGTTTTCTCTTAAAAGGGAAGGGGAATTTTCCAGTGACAGGATTGAACTTCTCACCTTATTTACCACATCCATACAGAGAAAAATGCAAAAAATAATTTCAGAATTAAGGGAAATAGGATCAAGAGAGGCTTTTTCAATTGACAGTAATGTGAAGGCAAATAATGCTCCAGGCTTCAAAAAAAGATTTGAATTCCATTACGGGATCAACAGCGGAGTATACATGAAATCGATTTCAGGCACAGCACTAATATATTCAGATGGTAAAACAACCCATGGTGTGCCTGTGGGGAACTATGGATTGCCTTTCCTGATTGAACTTCACGAATATATGGAGAGGTGTATCTGAGATGCCAAGGGACAGGATGAAAGAACTTTTCTTGGAACTTGAAAATGTCAGATGGGAAAGGCATAGAATCCTTTCATTTCTCATCTCAAACATAAATGATGGTTTTCCTGCAAAAATGAAAATTTCCAGAATTATTCAAAATGAAGATTCTCTTTTACTTGAATGTTATCTTGAAGGACAAACCATGAATTTTGTTATTGATGAGAACTCATATACAACTGATGAAGATGGGAATAAATTCAATTTGATTACACTAAATCATTATGGGAATGATGGATGGGATGATAAAATAAAGGTTGGGAAAGATGGAGTGGTTGAATTCTCAGGAAGAATAAATAAACCAAGGTTTATAGGTTATCCTTTCCCAATATATGCTCATATGCCACTTTATGAGAATTATTTATGCGTGAACCTTCTCTGCAGACCCGGATCCAGAATAACTGAATCATATGCCATTGAAATGGTAAAAAATGAGATGCTTGGGGATCTTGATGCTAAAATTGAAGGAGAAATTTATGAGAGAGAATTTCTCTATAATCTTAAAGATGCACTTGGAGAGGTTGAATTTTCAAAATTGGGAGATGAAAGGCCATTTGGAAGATCAAAATTTCTTGAAATTTTCTATTCCATGTATGAGAGGAAGCATAAAACAACCCTTTTTGATTTCTAATCAGGCAAGTGAGTAGGTTATGAGCATACCTATGAGTGGAGAGATAACCCACATGGATGCAACTATGAGGAATGGCTTAAGAAACACCACCTTGGTCCTGTAGGAATAACCTGAACCAAGAACACTGGATGTGAGAGTCTGTGTGTTTGAAAGAGGTATTGCAAAAAATGTTGCACCCTCCACCAGAAATGAAGAAATTGCAAGCGAAACAAGTGCGCTTGCATACCTCATACCGTACATCTCCTGTGATACACGCCTGATTATTCCACTGCTTAGAACAACTGCCCCTATGAATATTCCAGCTACCATTACAATCATTGTGTAATCTCCTGGAGACATGGAAAGCAGAAGACCAAATGTATTTGCCCCCAGTGTGAATGCCGTGAAAAAGCTTATTATTACAAGGAGCAACTTGTAGATTACCGCTGACCTCCAAACATTACTCACATTCATGTTGACAACAGCCCTGTTTACAAGTGCTGAGGCAACAAATGATATCAATGGAGCTGCTATCCAGGTTAAAATCAGTAGTGTTATGTAAGAATGATTGTAATTAAAGCCAGTTTTCAAGGCTATACCAAGAGCTGCCCCCACAAGGGCCATTGTGAGTGATAGCGGTATCCTTGTGTATGTTGCAAATGCGAATACTGCCGCTGAGGTGATCAGAGCCAGGAAAACAAGTCTCTGATCATTGGGCATCACCCTGAAAATTGAACCTGAAAGAAATCTTCCCTCTGTAATGAGACCAGTGGAAAAACCCACTGCCCCAAGTATAAGACCAAACCATCTGGAAACTATTCTGGAACCTATTATGGTTCCAACAGCAGCCGATATATTATTTCCTGACACAAGTATTGAAAGGATGAAAACAAGTGCAAGGATTAAAATGCCATATATCATTTTGATACCGAGAGAAGTGTATTCAAAACCAGATCCGATATGTCTTCACAGTCATCAAGAAGATCATCCAGCACATGTACAACAGAATTGATATGATTGAAGAGAAGGTAACTTATGCTTTCTGATATTCTGTACAGCCTGTCTATGACGGCATCCTTCAACTCATCCACATCCTCTTCACATTTTTCTATCTGTAATCTGTACCTCTTCACATCAGATATGTCCTTGCTGTTTAGTAATGAGTTAAGAATTTCAAGTGCATCCTGGTATATTTTCAGGATTTTTGAGAATGATTCATAGAAAGTGCTTACAGGTTCGCTGTGAAACATGGAGCTTATCAGGCTATCCTTTGTTCTCTGCATCTCCCTTGAAAGCCAGTAGGTTCTGTCTATCATATCATCAAATGTTTCCACCAGTTCAAGAAAATTTTCCATAAGTGTGATGCCAACAGCACCTGAGGTTATTCCTCTTTTAATTTCAAGAGTTATATTATCAGCATTCTTTTCATTCTGTGCAATCTTAAAAGATGCGTCATTTATGTTGTTTTCAGGATGGGTGAAAATATCAAGTAAAAGTGAGGCGTTCTCCTTTCCTATGGAAATGAACTTTGATAAGTTAGATATAGTCTCCTTCTCACCAATTACCATTATTTTCTTAAGAAAGTTATAATTGACCATAACTGCCGCATATATTTACTATATAAATAAATATGATCCATTTCAATTTGTTTTCCTTCCACTGTACTGAAAATATTGATCATTTATGAGATTCTCCCACCACCATCTGTTTTCCATATACCATTTTACTGTGATGTCAATTCCCTTCTCCAATGGGGTGTATCTAACATTTATTCTACTGTTTATCATGGGGTATGCAGCATCGTGGCCTGGTCGATCACCCACGTGGTTTATCTTTACTGGTGTGTGTGAACTAATCATTTTTATTATTTCGTTGTTTGAATATTCCTTCTCACCTGGTATATTGTATACACCGTATGAATGATTATCCATCACAATGTGAAGAACTGCCTGGCAAAGATCATCCACGAATATCCACTTTCTCCTCTGATTTCCCTCACCGTAAACAGGTACATCCATTCCAAGTATTGATCTGATTATTGTCTTTGGAATCAGCTTTTCAGGGTACTGCCTTGGGCCATATGCGTTACCGGGTCTGATAATTGCATATTTTAACCCGTATGTCTTTGCATAGGATTTTATAAAAAGGTCCCCTGATGCCTTGGATGCAGAATATGGAGAGGATGGCTCCAGAGATCCGTTTTCGTCGGCCTCCTTTTCTCCGTAAACTTCATCTGTAGATATATGAAAAAGTTTCAAATCATGCTTTCTTACATATTCCAGTATGTTGAAAACACCCATCACATTTGTTCTCATGAACTCATATGGATTGTTTATGGATCTGTCCACATGGGTCTCTGCTGCAAAATTCACAATTATGTTGTCTTGAGGACATTTCTCAAGATCTTCCATTGAGCAGATATCTCCCCTGATTACCCTGCATTTAACTTCCTTTAAATTTTCAGTTCTACCCGCATATGTGAATTTATCAAATACAACAGGATTTTCAAGAAGTCTTATGAAAGATGAACCTATGAAACCTGCCCCACCAGTAACTATCATTTCACACCACACCCTATATTAACAATGGTGGAGTGAAAATCAAAATCAAGAATGCTCTTTGCAAGATCTATTGAAAGTGAAGAATCGTATGGTCTTTTCGCCTTCATAATCGTTCCTGATTCCTTTTCCTCTATTCCAGGATCCTTAATATTGTTGTATTTTAGAATAAGTCTGGCAAAATCTTTCCTGCTTATCCTATCTCCTGCTATATGGATTATCCTTAAATTCCATGGATATTTTTCGCATAATTTTTTTATTGACATAGATAGCATTTTACAATGAATTGGGGAATAGTATCCTGGAAATACAGTTATTCCATCCCCCTTTTCCCCCTTTTCCTTCACTATTGATGGAAAGTTCCTCTTTTTTCCGAATACACCAGATGTCCTTATGACAATGGAATCTTGTATTGAAAGGGCAGCAGCCTCTCCCATCAATTTAGACCTCCCATATTCATTAATGGGATCAGGTTTGTCACTTTCCTTGTAGAGGCCTTTCTCACCATTGAAGACATAATCTGTGGAAACCTGTATTAGTACAGATCCATATTTTTCACAGAGTTTTGAGATTTGCTCCACCGCAGTACCGTTTACCCTCTCTGCATATTCAGGATCAGTTTCGCATCTCTCCACATCTGTGAGAGCAGCCAGATTTATAAAAAATTCAGGCCTGTATTTTTCAAATAAATTTTCAATTGAATTTTTATCCTCTATATTAAAATTCAATGCACAGCCCCGTCCAAAACCAATGCTATCCTGTAGAATTTCAAGAAGGGAAGAACCGGTCTGCCCACCGGCTCCAGAGATAATATATTTTACAGCCATACCTCTGAATCCCTTCCAAGAATTAATTTCAGGTGTCTTCGGCCATCCTTTGTGTGGTTTATTTTCGAGTTTGGCCCGATCAAACTACCCCTTATCGGAGGCATGTCATCATAACCTGCGAGCGATACCCCATTCATAATTACGGAGTCTTCTATATGGCATTTGCTTATGGAACAGTCGTCCCCCATACTGGTGAATGGCCCTATATATGAATCAGTTATTTTACAGTTTTTTCCAATATAACATGGCCCCAGAATTTCAGTGGTTTTATCCAAAACTGTACCTTCTCCAATGAATACTTTTCCATTGATCCTGCCACCGTCATGAAATTCATTGGTCCTGCCTATCTTTTCAAGAACCAAGCGGTTACAGTCAAGAAAATCTTCCACGGTACCTGTGTCCTTGAACCACCCCTCTATTATTCTGAAACCGATTTTTTTATTATTCTCAAGCATTTTCTGAAATGCCTCTGTTATCTCGTATTCATTTCTCCATGAAGGCTTTAACATTTCTATATATTGGAAAATTTCTTTGTTTAAGATGTATGCACCGACAATTGCCAGATCAGAAACAAATGTTTTTGGCTTTTCCACAAGGGAAACAATTCTTTCCCCCTCTATTTTTGCAACACCAAACCTTTCTGGATTTTTAACCTTTGTAAGACCAATTGCAGCATCATAATCACCGCCTTCATATGTATCCAAAAGTTCCCCTAAACCATTATTCAGATAGTTGTCACCAAGAAAAACTATGAAATCATCATTGCCTACAAAATTCTTGCATAGCCAGATGGCGTGTGCAATGCCAAGTGGCCTCTCCTGATATGTATATGATACATTGACTCCCCATCTGGAACCATCCCCATAATGATTTTTCACATCCTCAGCACCCACATGTCCAACAACTATGTTTATTTCAGTAATGCCATTTTTTACCATATCCTCAAAACCGTACTGACTAATGGGCATTCCTCCAACGGGAAGGAGCTGTTTCACATCAGTGTAAGTCAGAGGTCTTAATCTAGTCCCTGAGCCTCCGTGGAGAATGATTCCCTTCACAAAAAGTTTAATGTCAATTTAAATAAATACTTTTCATTGTAAAATTTTTATCATTTCTGACCTTAAATTTTATTAAATTTTTAAGAAATTTTATCCACTATATTTGCAAAAACTATCATACGCATATCCTTTCCCTGCATTGCGTTGTAACCAACATACAGACCATACAACCAGGCAGATAGTGAAATAAGACCCAGAAGAATTGAAACCAGGGTAACCTCTGAAACCATCAGTTGCATCTGTGAGAATGATTGCACTCCTACAGAAGTTCCAATGATAATTGAAGAGATGATTCTTCCAATTATGTAAATGATGATGAGGAATACACCCTCAACTGATGACTGGTAAACATGAAATTTTTTACTCTCACTCTGACTTTTCTCCAATATAATGTATGCTATTGCCCCTACAAGTGGTACCAGATACAGGATAATATACCAGAAATTGTCCTCCTGATTTCCCATTTGGTGCGTAAATGCTTTCACATATATATTTATTATTAAATTATATTATTTTACAATATATGTTTTTTTATTATATTCTTTTTTTTATGTTGGGACTGTTTTCAAGGATCATTTTTGTGTACTGTTCTTCCGGATGATACAAAATTTTCTCTGTACTCCCCTCTTCAACAATCCTTCCATCCCTCATTATAAATATGTAATCTGAAACAAAGCTGCATCTGTTAAGATCATTGTCCAGATAAATAGTTATAATTTGATCCTTTCTCTCCCTTATTATTTCAAGTGCTGCAAATATGTTCAGGGTATCAAGATATGAGAATGGTTCATCATAAACAATGCATTGTGAATTCTGGGAAACACCTATGGAGAAAGTAATCCTCTGCATCTCTCCTCCTGAAAGTGTGCTCACCTTTCTCTGCCCATAACTATTTCTATTGATTCCAACTCTTTCCAGATAGTGCCAGACATGGTCCTCCTCAATTCCATTAAGGGTTGCAGTCATATGAACATGCCAGTTGACATCCTTTGAGGGATTTAATGAAGTATAAGGGTCCTGAAACACTATCCTGAAATATTTTACAGGATCTATGGTATTTCCGTCAAGGAGTATTTTTCCATCAAAATCCTTATCATAACCAGAAATTATGTGCCCAAGTGTTGTCTTACCTGCCCCTGAATCCCCAAATATTCCGTAAATTAAACCCTTCCTAAATTTCATGTTAATTCCATTGATAATTGCTGTCCTCTCATTTTTGAAAATGCCATTATTCTTAACGTGAAACTTAATGATGTCTCTCAGTTCAATCTCCATACCAATCCGGATACCTGTTACACAGGTATCCATGTTCCCCCTCCCTTTTATATTCAATATTCCCCATGCATTTATCACCCATATGAGTGCACATATTTCCATAAATGCATGGATATGAACCCTCCCTCCTTTCATAATGAAGTTTATTATTCCTGTTTTCGTAGACAGGTATGTGAGTTATTATTTCAGCAGTGAGAGGGTGTGCAGGTTTTTCAAGTATGCGATCCCATGGGCCATCCTCAATTACCCTCCCATTCTCCATTATGTATATGCGGTCACAAATCTGAAATAATGGAATTATGTCATTGCTAATCATTATGGTGAATCTGCCATTTCTTCTTTCCTTTAGCAGTTTCAATAAACCTATTATGGCCATGGCATCCAGTCCTGAAGTTGGCTCATCCATCAGAAGTATTTCTGGGTCTGCCAGCAAAGCCATGGCAATAAGCACCCTCTGCTTGTTACCATCACTGAGCTGAACTGGAAGCATATGAAGCACATTCTCATCAATATTAAGAGATTGAAATATTTCTTTCAATTTTTCAAGAGGATATTCTCCATTTTTGAACATCTTTCTTATCTGAAAGTCTATGGAGTATCTTGGTCTTAACATGTCAAATGATTCCTGTCTAACAAGAATTCTTTTTTTTCTGAATTCGAAATAGTTGTCTTTTGAGAATATGCTTTCACCATCAAACAGTATATCCCCATCACTTCTGTAAAGTTCACCCATAATTACCCTCAGGAGGGTTGTTTTTCCTGAACCAGATCTTCCTGTGATTCCAATGATTTCTCCCCGTTTTGCATTTATTTCAACATTCTTTATAATCTCCACATATTCTTTTCCATTTCTGTATCCGGAGGAAAGTTTACTGATGTGAAGTGTATCCATTTCATTTTCCCTTTGCATCATGCTTCCCCATGTTCTTCATCGATGAGGTTAACGTTCTTCCCTGCCCTCTCCATCACATCTGGCTTCAGTCTTTTCATTCTCACAGCATAAATGTAGCAGAAAAGTGTATAGAGGAAAACGGAGATGGTTGCCTCACCTATTGGATATACGAATGAATTTACACTTTCATAAAGTACGAATGCAAAAATAATTGTTGCAATAACAGGAAATCCATAGTGTGATATGACATGTTTAAGAAAATCAAGTCTTCCTGTATGCTTTTCCTTCAGTCTGGAAAATAGGGTGATGACGCTTGTGTTCAAAAGCAAGTGTGTGATGATCAAACCCCCAAGTGCCATTGTTGTGAGAAAATTGAAACTGTCCTGCAGAGCTGTAACCACCTGAGGATTGCCGGCACTTCCCGTTATGATTGTACCCAATGGAATGCCAAGTCCTGCTGTGATCCCAAATGTTGCCACCAGGGCAGCTGTGGAAGACATTACTGCCACAAAGGCCAGGGCATTCGATGGAGTCACATACTTACTGTGAATCTTTGAGAAAAATTTTGGTATTATTCCGTCCCTTCCCATTGCAAAATAGACCCTGCCTGCGTTTGCCTGCATTGCAACAGAGTCCGAGAAGGCAGAATTGAATGCAACCAGTGTGAACATTATTCCTCCAAGAATTCCTGTGTAAGTTACTGCCACGAGAACACCTGGTATGGACTGCTGTAGAAAACTGTCCATTAGGGGTACACTTGTTCCCCATCCCACGATCTGTGCATATGCAACCTCTGTGAGAACTAAACCAACAAGCAATAATCCAACCGTAAGGGATCTGGTTATTGCATTTGGATTGTTAACCTCCTCCCCCAATGGTGCAGAGCCGCCATATCCTATGAAACTGGTAAGTCCGAAGACCATTCCTAATCCAAGACCCGCAAAAACACCACCGTTTGATGAGAACATGGAATTAAACTGTGGCCAAGCAAATGGGTTGAAAACATTTGCGGTGTTGTCAGGAGCCTTGATAATTTCGATTCCTGAAATTACAGCAAGGAAGATGAGTTCAAAGAATGAGGCGTATTTAATGTACTTCATTTGCGGCCTAATTCCAACTATTGCTATGCTTATTGGAACAATGATGAATGCAAGTATGAAGGGTATCCATATCCATGCAGGCATTCCTATACCAAGGAAATATGAAACGATTCCAGGCAAAAATACACCTGCAACAAACACTGGAATGGCTGCGGTACTGACTATCTGATACATAGGATACATCAAACCTGCCGTAACTGCAGGAACAGGACCGAATGCGTTTGCGATGTATCCATAGTAACCTCCCGCACTTGCATGCCTCTTTGAAAGGTGATATAGAGTGTTGACCTCAAGAAACATGGTTAGTGTGGCAATTATGAAAGCAAGTGGTGTCAGTATGAGTGCAAAGGATGCAGAGGATACCACAAAAGCAACGGAATCACATGCAGGAGCCATTGCGGATATTTCTTCTGCTATTGCACCCCAAACCCCAACTTCTCCTTTTTTTAACCTGTTTTCATATTTGTTTGATAGAAGTTCGGAGTTAGTCTTGATCATATAATGTTAGTATCATACTAATATATTTAATAATTTTTATGTATGAAAATTAAAAGTTGCACTTTCCCTGGGTTTGTTTTTCTCAAGTGTGTATTTCATGATGAATAAGAGGAATATGGCAATAAATATTATCAATGAGATCATTGCTGGTACCCTGAGACCATCATATAAATCAGAAATGCAGTTATCAATTCCAAAAAGGGTGTAGAAAATCAGAGCCCTTGAATCCCAGTGCCATGAATTTTTCACCATTAAGTGATATACCATTATTATGACAGCAGATGTAATGAACCATCCAAGGAAGTTTGTCCATGGATCTCCATAATACTGGGTTTTTGAAATCCAGATCCATAGGTGGCCAGAGTATCTTGGATCAAATGAGAGATCAAGGGCTACCATCAAAAAAGGCATGAGAATCTTTCCTCCCGCTCTATAGGAAAAAAAGCCCAGTGATGCCCATAAAAATGGTATGAATACTGGAATTCCTTCAATTCTGGGACCAAGCTCATACGTATAAACATACTTTCCAAATGGTATACCTGTATGAATGCTAAGTAATTCAAAAACAGAACCTATTAAAGCAGCGGAAATGAAAAATAATAATGATTTTTTTGAACCAATTATGAGCACTGATGAAATTCCATATACTACAATGAGTAGAAGAGATGTTAAAAATGTATTGAAAATAAAACTGCTTTTCAACTCAGGTATCTGTCCAATAAAAAGATACACAATATATGCAAAAGAAATATACCAGGCTATGTCCTGTCTCTTCATTTAAATGATATGATTAATTTTATATAAATATATTTCACAGTGAAAGACATCATCTGTTGTATTATATCATATAAATATAATTTGTGAGGGAAAATTACCTTCTCCTATTGAATGTCTGGAACCCTTCTGAAATATGAATAAATCGATGTGTTTGTAAAATACCACATAACCGGTAGTGACACCAGCAAAAGTATCACTGAAAAATATATCTGCTGGAGAAGATCAAACTGAGTCCATACCTGCACCTGTATAACTGCAGAGATGTAGAGAAAAATGAGGAATATAAGGGGAAACATTCCCGCCAAATATTCATAAAATACTATTTTTTCCCTGGTTTTCAGAGATGTTATTACAATTGCTATAATTGACCCTGAAGCAAATGAAATGATTCCCATGATGGAAAAAATGAGTCCTGAAACAACTGCAATAGAGAGTAACTGTGGAAGGTACCATATGATCATCAAAGCACCTGAAATCCCACCAAGTAAAATCAGTGTAATATTATCAATTTTAAAATTTAATGAAAAGAACTGAAATATTATTAGCAGGGATACTAAAGCCACTATAAAGAGTCCAACGTTTGTTGAAAAGTAGAATAGGAGGTTTGACTGAAGATTCACATAAACCCCAATGGTTACAAGGAGTGGTGAAACTATGAGGAGCCCTGATACAAGTAAGATGTATGAAAGTCTTTTTGGCTTTCTTACCCATAAATAGGAAAAGAAATGTGGATATTTTCCCATCATACCTAATTTTATGTCCACAAATGTGAGAATTGAGAGCAAAAGACTCTCCGTAATTACAGGAAGGGAAATGAGACCTATGATTTCTGAACCAATAACAGGGATAAGTGAGGTTGTTGTTTCACACTGACAGCTTAACACAGTGAATGAGAGGGAAAGTGCTGTAAATTTGTCTGCGACATTGCTCCCTCCACTGGCAATTTGAATTATCATCCTTATATTTTCAATGAGAAAGAAGCCAAGAAGCATTATAAGTATGAAAAAGGGATAACTAAATGTAATAACAAAATATCTTTCACCTGCTATTGATATTCCATTTGCGAACAGCAATGGTATTCCTGCAGAATTTATATCTGCACTAATTGGCAGAACATATATATTTCTTAGATTTTGAAAAGAAACGTACCTCACAAGTGTGGCCAGAATTGCCATTAAAAATATGTAAAAAAAGTAGGAAATATAGTATGGAACATATGACCTTTTCCCTGAAAGCATTATCCTTATTGATATTGCAATTGACAGGCCCTGCAGTATGAGGTCAATGGGAATTGTGAAATCAAGCAACAGGGTGAGAAGCACTGCCGCAGCAAATGCTCCCATAAAATAATTTGCCATATCCATATTTTTAAAATAAAGAAATGATGATACAATTGTGATGATGAATATGAGTGATGCAAGTTCAATTATATACTGAGTATAGTTGAACGCCACAATGATTCCAGATTCAACCGTAAATATTATACTAAAAAGATAAAGAATTCCTGCTGAAATCGAATACAGCAATTTCTGGCTGTTTTCCATTTTAACCAACTATCCTGATGTAATTTCCCAGTATGGTAATTAATATTCCTGATATAACAAGTGCCATTGACCATGCCAGTGCGCTTCCACCTGATACCTTTCCAATCAGCGCTCCAACCAAACCCAGGATTGCATAGGAAATTATTATTGAATAAAGTGGTGAAATAAGCCCAAGGGAGTATGGTATAAGAGTGGATGAGGCTCCAAGAAATCCCATTAACAGTGAAAGGCCCCCTCCATATAATGCCTCGAGGAGTATTGATCGGAAAAGATGTTTTCTCTGCCTGTCTTTATTTCCTGGCCTCAATGCTATCTCAACCCTGTGTGCATCACTTCTCAACTTACCGTACTCAGCAATAAGATAACTTAGTGCACTTACAAAAGATGAACCAATACTTATGTCAAGGGCAACCAGAAGGGTTAGTTTTGATCCTGATATCAATGCGTTTGCTGAAATCATTATTGCTGAAATTATACCATCAATAACACCTATGGTGACTGGGAAAAAAAGATCCCGATCCATTAATCACTGATCTCTTCTTATGTTTTCTATGAGTTTTGAGCCTGCAGCTATCTCATCCACTGAGTGTACAACGGCCCCGCTGTCCTCAATCTGCCTGATTATCTCATCGTAATCAATGTTGTTACCTTCAATGGTAATGTTTGTGCCCATGGTTTCCATATCCATGTCTGTTACGCTTATATTCACACCTTCAACACCTCTCACTGAACTTATTATTCTTGCAAGTTCAACAAGAGTTGGCCTGTTAAGACCCTTATCAACATCAAGTATGAGTCTCCTTATATTCATTCCCTTTTTACACCTTAAACTACAGTATGGTTAATTTCAAAAATTAAATAAATTTTTTGAAAATAATTTCAATTAATTTCATAATTTTCTCAATAAAAATTTTATTAATTAAAATGTCATATTATCCTTTCAATTTTCAATGGATCAAAACACCTTTTGAAAACCTGGATTTTCAAAATCTCCATTTAGAGTGCATAAACTAACATCTGGATCGTGGCAAAAAGCAATCATAAAATTTTCATTTATGGCCTTTTTTATAATATCTTTTTTTAATTCGTATGATGTCACCGGATACTGGTCTATTGCAGTTATTCTGTTCGACTTCAGATGAAGGGATGTTGGAATAAGATCCCCTGGAAAAATTATCCTGTTCTTTCTACCTTCATAGAATATTACGGTACTTCCTGCTGTGTGTCCTCCACACTTAATTAAATGAAAATTTCCCTCCCTGTATTCACTGAAGAATGGCCTAAGTGTTGTTTCAGACATTTTGAAATCCCTCACATAACTGTTCTGTGAAAGCACGGATGGCGCCCTCAACTCATTAATCTCCTCTATTGAGGCCATCGATGACTTTCCTATGCTTGATTGGGAAAGATACCCCATGTGATCAAAATGCAGATGCGTGTAGAATACTGTTTCAAACACCCCTATATTCATTTTTTTCAAATATGACTTCAGACCATTGTTTGTACGTACTTCAAACCATTTATCAAAATATGGCCCGGGATCACCAATACCTGAGTCCACTGAATAATATTTTTCATCCTCCTGGATTATGAATGCCTTTGCATTAAGATCTATTCTCCTGTTTTCCTTTTCGTTGAAATACTTAGACCATACATTGTAAGGGGTTGTTCCAAACAAAGCTCCTGAATCAAGTGAGAATTTTCCATCAATTACCACATCAATGGATTCAGTTTCAACAACCATATAACATCATTTAAATTCTCCATATCATATTTCCTTTAATTTATCATATTCGCCATATTTAATGTATCCTGCATGAATTCCTTTTTCAACCCGGATGTAGAATATTTTATCGTTAACCTTCATGTTGCCTGGATTAACCACCTGAGTATTGCCAATCAATGAAATTCCTGGGTTCTCATGTATGTGGCCGCAAACGTGGACTTCTGGGCTTGCATTCCTTATGAATCTGAGTATGCCGACAGATCCTGCATGATCACCGTTCCTGGTGTAGTCAAGGACTCCATAGGGAGGCACATGGCTTATTGAAATGTTATAACAGCCATTTTCCTTTTTCATTGCCATCATTGAAAGATTGTACAGCTGATTCTCACTCAGAGAGAAAAATGAACCATGATCCGTACCAGTCTGCATACCCCCTGTACCTGAAAATATGACATTTTTAAACTTTTTATCCGTTCCATGTAACATGATTATATTTTCATAATTTTTTGAAATGTCAATGTAATCAGGAAGATCACTGTTTCCAGGAACGCAAATTGTGATGCCTGTGAAATCCTTAAGCATATCAAATACCGTGAAAACTGAATCATGATCCTTCCACCCTGCAATGTCTCCTCCAATTATAATTACATCAAATTCATAGGTCTGGGCAACTTTCAGAATGAAACTGGCCACTTTTTTCTGTCCATGAATATCAGAAGTGACTAGAAATTTCATTATTGAAACAATTTTTCTATAAATATTAGCTTTTCCTCACCAATTATTAATAAATAGGAAAAAATATTAAAAAAGTACTGATCATAAATGGCTGATCATAATGGTTGATTTTCAATACATTATTATAGGTGGAGGGGTGATGGGGGCGAGCATAGCTTTCCACCTGACAAGGGAGGGGCACAAAGTTTGTCTGATTGAGTGGAGAACCGTGGCAAGCGGTAATACGGGAAAATCAAGTGCACTTGTGAGAACACACTATTCCAACGAAACGGTGGCGAGAATGGCTCTATACTCATTGAAGAGCTTTCAACATTACGATTCTACAGGTTTCACAAAATACACAAAAAATGGTATGGTGTTCCCCTTCAGTGGCAGGGATGCCGATATTGCACTGAAAAATATGGAGATGCTAAAATCCATAGGTGTGGACGAAAGAATCGTGGACAAACAGTTCCTTGTGGAAAAATATGGAAATATTAACACAGACAAATTTGACCTTTTATTATATGAGCCGGAGAGTGGATATGCAGATCCTGTGGCCACAACAAATGCTTTCATGGATGGTGCTAAAGCATCCGGCTGCTCCATTATGTATGGAGAGGCAGTAAAGATTGAGAGTGCAAATGGGGTAGTAAATGTAACACTTTCAGGTGGCAAATCGGTAACAGGTAACAAGGTAATAATTGCAACAAATGTTTGGACAAACCGCCTGCTGGAGAATTCAGGCATCAAAAGGATTTACCTGCCTCCCATTCATGCATCTGTACATGGAATCATATATCTCAGAAGGCCAAAGGAAATGAAGGGTATGAAACCAACACTTTGGGATCCGCCAAACCGTCTTTATTACAAGATGGAAGGTGAATCTATGATAGTAATAGGATCCATTGATCCTTCTCTTGACAGAAAAAGCTATGATGTTTTTGAGCCATTGAATGAAAGGATGGATCAGGAAGAGATTATGGAATATCTTGGCTTGGCAATAAACAGACTGCCAGATCTGGGAAAGGGTACCATCATAGACACCATAAGAGGGTATTATGACATGACACCAGATGGTCAGCCAATCATTGATTCCCTTGAAAATACAGGCCTGGAAAACTGTTTTATATGCGCAGGATTCAGCGGACATGGATTCAAATTATCACCGGCAATAGGAAAGATCGTATTTGATATGGTAACTGGGAAGGATCCTGAAAATTCAATGTTTGACTGGCGCATATTCTCCCTGAAAAGATTTGTAACAGGAAATACAATAAAAAGTCTTTATGATGACATAGGAACAATATATTGAAAAATTTATTGAATACCCATGAAAATATTTATTTTTATTAAATAACTTATTTATTGTGAATCAAAACGTTAAAAAAGTGCTGGATAGTTTAACAGGAGGATACAGCAAGATAAAAATTATGAGATTCACACTTGTTGTCTGTTCACTCCTGGATGCTGCTGCACACCTGTATGCCTCACCTGCACAATACCCTTTGGTGACATTCTGGCTTGAAATTGAGGTGTCTGCATTCATTGTAATAGGTATAGTTTTTCTTCTTGGACTGAGAATTTGGTATCTTCCAGCCATACTTTTCACACTACTGAATATCTCAATATACTTTGTTTCAGGATTGATAGCACTTCCACCTGTAACGTATTCTGTACTTGCAGGTCATGTCCAGTTTGCTAACTATTCCTTTGGCAGGATATTTTCAGTTGGTACTTGGATTTACATAATAGTGGTGGGATTCATAGCAATCTTTGTGGATAAGGGCTCAAAAATAAATGAGCTGCTTAAACAGGATGTATTATGATTTTTCAAGTATTCTCATAAGATCTCTCTGGCAATTATTGCAGCATACTGTATGTTCCCTGTTTCTGAAAATAAAGGTGACTGGATTATTTGTAATTTCATTTCCACAATATTCACATACCTGTGAAGTCCTTGGTGCAAAATCATGATTCACAATCCTTTCCTTAATGATCTGTATCATACTGATTCTGCAGTTTTCAAATCTGTAAATGTCATCAACCGGGATCAGGGCACATTCCTTTCCATCAAGAAGTCTGAAACTTTCTATAAAAAAATCCCTGTTTCCTTCATAGCCCTCAAATGTAACAAGTGCAAGTCTCTCCGTTTCCTTTTTCAGAATTGCAGTGTAGCAGACTATTTCCTTCCTCTCAAGATCTTTAAGCAGTCTGGATATTAGCCGTCTGTCAGCACCCGTATTTTCACTAATGTCACTTATGCTTATCCTTGAATTTTTCTTCAGTAATTTAAGTATCTTGTATTCCAGATTCAATATTTTTGTTGACATGATTTACATATTTTATTAAAAATCATAACATTTTTTACAAAATAAATACAAATGCCATGACCCAATACTGTTTCATGGCGATAGATCCTGTTTGTGGAATGAAAGTTAATGAAAAGAGTGCCATAATGTGGGAATATGAGGGCAAGAAATACTATTTTTGCTGCGATCACTGCAGGGAAACGTTCATCAAAAATCCCATCAAATACACAAGGTAAGAAAGTATGCCTGTGGACCCCGTATGCGGGATGCATGTAAACGAAGACTCCAGAATATTTGCAGATGATGATGGACAGCGTTTTTATTTCTGTTCCACCTCTTGCAGGGAATCATTTCTTCAACCGGAAAAAGAGACGGCACTTCTTAAGAAAAAACTTGCAATTGCGTGGCCACTGTCCATAATTGTGATATTATTAACCTATATTCATATGGAAAGTATTGAATTTGAATATTTTTCTGAGATGATTATTTCAATACCAGTTATATTCTACTGCGGATCACAATTCATTAAGGGCGCCTATCAGTCCGTTAATAACATGTCCCCCAATATGGACCTGTTGGTTGCAATGGGAAGCCTGTCGGCTTTTTCATTTTCACTTTTGAGTATATTCACTGGAATTTATGAAGGCATAACATATTTTGATTCAGCTTGTTTCATTGTGACCATGATTTTAACAGGCAATCTGGCGGAAGCAGTAAGCAAAAGAAGAATTGGGAGAACATCAAGATCTCTGGAAATGATGATGCCGGATTTTGTCACAAAAACAGAAGGTGATGAGATTATTCAGATACCAATAGAATCCGTGAGGGAGGGTGACATAATCCAGTGCTCACCTGGAGATTCCATTCCTGTGGATGGAGAGATTATTGATGGAAAGAGCGATGTGGATACTTCAGCACTTACGGGTGAGATAATACCGGTTACTTTAACAAAAGGTGACCATGTGAGATCCGGATACATAAATTTGAACGGATATCTGAAGATAAAATCAGAGAATGCTGGAACTGATTCCACTGCTTTCAGAATTTTCCAGTCAATTAAAATGGCCACATCAGCAAGGCTAAAAATTTCTGGAATTGGAGATCTATTCTCCTCCGTATTTGTACCCATTGTTCTCATAATAGGGGTTTCAACAGGTACATTCTGGTATTTCTACCTTTCAATGTTAAATGCATCACAGGCTTTGTCAACCGGTGTTCTTTCATTCATCTCAGTTATAGTCATAGCATGTCCATGTGCAATTGGGCTTGCTGCACCCATAACAATGCTTGTTTCCTCCAATAATTTTTTTGAAAACGGAATACTACTGGCAAATCCCAACGGACTTGAAAGGCTGGCAAAAACAACTGTTGTGTGCTTTGACAAGACTGGATCACTGACAACAGGACAAATGTCTGTTAAATCCTTTACGGTGAAAAAAGGACAGGAACGTGAAATTCTTGAGTATGTGTATGCAGCGGAGAAACACTCCAAACATCCAGTAGGGATTGCCATAAATAAATTCTGTGAGGAAAGAGGCATAGAGTCGAGGAATGTGGACGAATTTTATGAGATGCCAGGACAGGGAGTTTATGCAAGAATTGGTGAAAGATCCATAAAAATAGTGAGAGGTGTTGAAGGCACAAGTGTGATTATTGACAATGAAATATGTGCTAATTTCATACTTTGTGATTCCATAAGGGAGGATGCTTACAATGCTGTTGAAAAATTAAAATCCATGAAGATTAAGTCATGTATTCTTTCAGGTGATTCACAGAAGAATGTTGAAGAGATTGCTTCAAAACTAAACATTTCTTGTTCATATGGTGGGCTTACTCCAGAACAGAAGGAGAAAAAAATAATGGAAATGCAGAAGAATGGTGAATTTGTGACATTTGTTGGTGATGGTTTAAATGACGGAAATGCTCTGGCAGTGAGCGATTTTTCTGTGACTGAATCATCGGGTGCGGATATATCCAAACAGTCATCAGATGCTGTTCTTTTAGATAATAGAATTTCCCATGTTCCACATATGATTGAAATCGCTAAGCTCACCGTAAGGAAGGCGAGGCAAAACCTGATCTGGGCAATCCTTTACAATTCTGCCCTTATTCCAATAGCGGCGGGCATACTTGTTCCTTTCACCGGTATTTACATTTTCACAATCCTGCCTGTACTCGCGTCTTTTGCCATGGGGATGTCCTCTGTAACTGTTGTGGGAAATTCACTTTTGCTTGGGAGGAAATTGAAAAAAATTATGTAATTAAATAAATAATATTTAAGAAATGAAAATATTTTCATAAATATTAAATAAACTTCATTCATGACCAATCTATGATTGTTGATCTTAAGCTGAATGAGAACACCACACTTTTCATAGGAAGAGGTGGTGAATTCACAATGAAGGTTGATGCATTTAGAAAAGAATCAAAAAGATTCCTTATGATCTCAGACGATCCTTTATTCTCAGAAGATCCTTCTCTTTTAAGCTCTGATCTTGGTTCCTTCAAAAAATATATTGAAAGTGAAAGGCCTTACTTCACATTCGTATCAACTGAAAACGAATCACTTGACTTTGAGATAAGCCATTATGCAAAAAAATTTTCCAATCTTGTCTATGTGCCGGACAGGAATAATTTAAGCCAGGTAAATCTCTGTGCAATAATAAAAAGGGGAAAAATTTCCATTGGTATCAGCTCTCAAGGATACTCACCAGCAATGACAGTTATAACAAAAAGAAAAATTATGGCTGCCCTAAGTTCACAGAAAATACTGGATCAGGAAGATGTTTTGATGGTTGATTTCATAAGTTCAAACCGAAGCAAAATAATGAGGGCAGTTGGGGATAAGAGGAATAGAAGATTGGCCATGTTCAGGATTGCAACCGACCCTGAAATACGCCTTAACCTGATAAATGGAAATGAAAAATCTGCAATGGATAATCTTGAAAGGATAATTAAAAATTTTAGTGGTTTGGAATGAGCACATTTTATGTCATTGGAAGTGGCCCTGGAGATCCTGAACTCCTAACCCTCAAGGCACATAAAATATTAAGGGATTCCAAAATCATCATTCTTGATGACCTGGTAGATGAAAGGATTCAAAGAATAATAGGGAATGATGTAAAATGTGTAAGGGCTGGAAGAAAGTATGGGGTCCAGAACAGCTCCAGAAAAAAGGTATTGAGAGAGACTCTTTTATACGGAAATAAAAATTCAATTGATGTCTCCTATGTGAAGAATGGTGATCCGGGGATTTTTGCCAATATTTGGGACGATATAAAATTCGCATCTGAAATCGGAATGGAGGTGAGGATAATTCCCGGCATCAGCAGTTTTCTCTATTTTTCAGGCATATCGGGGATACCTTTAACCATCAGAGGTGACGTATCATCATTCATGCTCATAACGGCCACCCTTGAAAATGGTGTTTTTAACCTGAAGGACGTTGAAAATGCCATAAAAATGGACATTCCCTGTGCCATATTTATGGGCGGTCATTTTCTAGACCATATTTGCAGGATCATGGGGGAATATGGAAAGGGAGTGGATGAAATTCTGATTGTTGAAAATGCCTCACTAGATGATGAAAGAATAGTTGTGTTTGAGAATTTGGAAGAGATGAGTGGTTACTTACCAAAGACTCCATGTATTATTTTTATTGGTGGCTCTGTGAAAAATTATGAAAAAATGAGGTGCTCAAAAAATGGTAAGTTACAAGTTTGATGAAAATGTATTAGAGATTCTGAAATCTGAAAGACCTTTATTCCATAAGATGACAGAGAAACTGAAAGAAGAGTTGGATGATGAAATTCTTCATAAAATAGTGGGTGAATTTGTAAACAAAACAGTGAGTGAGGGGGACTGGGAAAATGAACCTGAAAAAATAGAGAGGAGCAGTTTTGGTAGAATTTACAGGTTTATATCAAACATACCTGAAAAGCACAGGTACATGATTGCAAAGCTGATTCATTCCGTTGGTGATTTTACGATACTTCCCGACATAGAGTTTTCAGAGAATTTTTTGAAATCTTCCCTCAATGTATTATCCAGAGGTGGTAGAATAATCTGTGATAGTAGAATGTCACTTTCTGCGATTTACTCAAATTCCCTCAATAATAATGAAAAGAAGTGTGTGCTTGATATACCGGGAATCCAGGAGGTATCAAGAAAACATGGAATCACAAAATCAGCAGCTGGCATACTTCTAACATCCGATAATGAATTTAGAAACACAATCTATTGTGTGGGAAACTCACCAACTGCACTTATGGAAATATTGAAAATTGCAGATGAGAGAGGTGAATATCCCGGTGCTGTTGCCGGATTCCCAGTAGGTTTTGTGAATGCAGCATACTCAAAGAAAAAACTTTCAAGCTCAGGCATACCTTTCATTACTGTTCATGGCAACAGAGGGGGAAGTCCTCTTGCCTCTGCCTGTATGAATTCACTTGGGGTGATGTTACTACGTCAGGAAAAATATATATTGTAGGCATTGGCCCTGGTTCAAGGGAATTTCTATCCCCTGCTGCAGTAAAGGCCATTTCAGAGTCTCAGGTAATAGTGGGTTTCACACTCTATGTTGAACTAATAAGAGATCTTATTTCTCACAAGAAGGTGGTATCAAATGGCATGACAGGGGAACTTGCAAGGGCAAGGTACGCAGTGAAGGAAGCCGATGAGGGAAATGTGGTTTCCCTGGTATCAAGTGGAGATCCTGGAATATATGGCATTGGGGCAGCACTTTTTGAAATCGTGGAAAGCATCAATGAAGATATAGACATAGAGATCATCCCGGGTATCAGTGCGCTCAGTTCAGTTGCTTCACTTGTAGGTGTCCCTCTTGCAAATGATTTTGCGGTGATTAGCATGAGTGACATGCTAACTCCTCATGACGTCATAATGAAAAGGATGGAGTGTCTCATGATTGCTGATCTCGTGACAGTTATCTATAATCCACGAGGATCCAGATTTCCGGACAATCTCTCTGAGGCTTTCTCCATAGTGAAAAAATACAGGGACGGGAAAACACCTGTGGCCCATGTTAGAAACGCCTACAGAAAGGGGATGAAAATAGAAATTGAAACCGTTGAAACCTACGACCCAAACACGGCAGACATGATAACAACGGTCATAATTGGCAATTCCAACACCAGGATGGTAAGGGGAAAAATGGCAACGCCAAGAGGCTATACAAACAAATATGGTGGGCAATGAACCCCTTTCAACAGTATGGAATAACAACAGGCGCTGCCGCATCAGCTGCTGCAAAGGCAGCGGTTCTTGCCGCCTACGGATTAAATATACAGATGGTTGGTATACCAACACCGCTGGGAATCAGACTTGAAATACCTGTTGAAAAAATGGAAAATCTTGGAAATATGAAGGGGAGGGGATCAGTGAGAAAATTTTCTGGTGACAACCCGGATGAACTGGATGGCATTACTATCGTTGCGAATGCATGTTTGAAAAATGGAAACGGAACCATTACTGTTCAGGGGGGAAAGGGTATTGGCACTGCGATGGTGACCGGACTTCCGGTGAAACCTGGGGAACAGGCAATAAATCCTGTGGCAAGGGAAATGATTGTGAATGCTGCCAAAGAAGTTTTGAAACCCTTTCACTCAGCTTTCATTGAAATAATTGTTCCAGAGGGTGAAGAAAAATCAAAATTAACAATGAATGAGAGAGTTGGGATTTCAGGGGGCATATCAATCCTGGGAACAACAGGCATTGAGGAGCCTGTTTCCAGGGATGACTATGTGAACCACCTTCGATACATCATGAAAACAGGTAGATGCGTCTCCAGCATAGCAGTTCTTTGCCCCGGGAATACAGCAGTGAGAATTGCAAAGAAAATGATAGGGGTACCAGATAGGAATATTTTCCTTACGGGAGATCACATAGGTCAGGCAATAGATTTTGCAAAAGAATCCTCATATTCACACATCATAATTTTAGGTCTTCCGGGAAAACTAGTGAAACTTGCCTCTGGAATATTCAATACACACAGCAGGATAGCAGATGGAAGAATGGAGACAATCGCACTGGTTGCCCTTATTTCAGGTGAAAATATAGATTTGGCAGAAAAGATACTTGAATCCAAAAACACCGAATTTGCAATTTCATTGGTTTCTGAGAGCAGGAGGGGAAAATTTTTTGACAGATTATGCAGCATGATATATAAAAGGGTTGAGGAAAGGTTTGGAAGTTCCAACATATCAGTGTTTTTGGTAAATTCGGAGGGGAAAATTTATGGATCAAAACTACAGGATGAGATCAGAGGGCTGGTGAAAATATGAATGAAATTTTTAGAATTATGAATGTTCCGGGGATTCCTGATTCAGAATTTTTCAGGGATGATAAAACCCCCATGACAAAGGAAGAGATAAGGGCACTTTCCATTTCAAAACTAAGGCTCTTCAGTGGAAACAAATGTATAGATGCAGGATGTGGAACAGGGTCAGTTGCGGTTGAAATGTCTAGAGTTGTGGGCAATGATGGCTTGATAATAGGGATTGACAGAAGCAAGGATGCATGTGAACTCACAGTTAAAAATTTTGAAAAGCTTTCTCCTTACAAAAATTATCATGTCCTAAATGCAGATATATCAGATTTCAGACCACAGATGATTATAGACAGGTTATTCATAGGTGGTGGAATCGAAGCCTCTCATGAGCTTCTTAAAAAAATGGATGAAAGTATAAGGACAGGCTTCATTGTTGTTTCAAATACAATACAACTGCAATCCACTGTCAGTATGATTAAAACTCTTGAGGATGCCTCATTTAATGTGGAGGTCGTTGAGGTAAACATATCAACTGGAAGGAAGACTTCAACTGGATATGCAATGCTGTCGAGAAATCCTGTTTACATAGTGACCGGTGAAATGAAATGAAAGAACTAACGGTTGTTGGCCTTGGGCCTGGAAACCCGGAACTCATAAGTATAATGGGGCTAAATGTGCTTCGTGAAAGCAACGTAATTTATTTTCCCTGGAGTGGACAGAATTCCAGCATTTCATTTAAAATTGTTGAGACCTTAATGAACAGATACAAATTTAATGAAAATGTGGAACTTAAAAAACTTGTTTTCCCAATGACCAGGGACAACAAATACAACAATTCATTCTGGGAGAAAAATGCAGATATAATTGAGGAGGATGAAAAAAGATTTAAAAAAATGTCCTACGCGGTACTTGGTTCCCCTGTTTTTTTCAGCACATTTAACAGGCTGATGAATATTTTGAAGGAAAGGGGTTTTTTAATTAACATCATTCCCGGCATAAATTCAATGGATAGCTGCTCATCTTCCATGGGTCTAAATCTTGCTGAGGGGGACCAGACAATAATTGTCACAACTTACAATTGTACAGGGAATTTGGATGTATCGGCAGCGGAAACTTTGGTTATTTTGAAGGTTCCAGATGCAAAATTCGTGGAAATTTTGAAGGATCGATTTCCCGGTTTCAAAATTGTAAAATATGGGAGAAGGTGCTCAACAGAAAGGGAAATGATTGGAGATTCCTCAGATGAATTGCCCTTTGATTACTTCTCACTTGTAATAATGAAGAGGTGAAAATATGTTTGATAGAAGCAAGGTATATATAATGGGTGCTGGTCCTGGTGATCCTGGACTGTTAACAGTAAAAGGAAAAGAACTTCTTGAGAGCGCTGACATTGTGGTGTATGCAGGTTCACTGGTTAATCCTGAAATACTGAAAATATGCAAAAAAGATGCCATTATCCATGACAGTTCGGGATTGAACAGAGACCAGGTATTTAATATATCAATGAAGGCACTTAGTGAGGGAAAACTGTTCGTAAGGGTGCATTCAGGAGACCCTCACATCTATGGAGCATTGAAAGAACAGATACAAATGTACCAGGAGGCGGGTGTGAATGTGGAGGTCATACCGGGGGTAAGTGTACTGACATCTGCGGCTGCTTCCCTTGGAACTGAGCTGACCATTGATGGCATATCCCAATCAATCATAATTGCCCGTGGATCCAGAAGGATACCGGTAGATCAAAGGGATTCCATAAAAAGTCTGGCTAAGAACGGTTCCACAATGGTCATTTTTGCAGCAATACATATGATAGACAGCGTTGTAAAGGACCTTATGGATGGAGGGTACAGTGAAAACACTCCGGTTGGCATAGTTTACCATTCTACCTGGCCAGATGAAAAGAGGATAATAGGAACTCTAAAAGATATAGTTAAAAAGGTGAAAGAGGAGAGGATCTATCGAACCGCATTGATAATAGTGGGAGATGTTGTGAACCCGAGTAAAGTTAACTATAGCAAACTATATGATCCAAGCTATACCCACTCTTTTAGGAGAGGAAATAATGTACAATGATGTAATGTTGTTTGTACTTTCCAATGCTGGAATCATAACTGGTAAAAAAATTTCAGAAGCTCTAAAAAACCATGGTTTTGAAGTTGAATTTGTATCATATTCTGCAGATACATTTAATATAAAAAAAGTCAGAGATGAATTTTTCAAAGGAAGGCCCATTGTGCTTGTTATGTCCTTATCAGGGGCTAGAAGCATTCTGGATGGTGTTTCATTTGGAAAAAGATACGATCCGCCAGTGATTGTGGTGGACGATGCAGGTAGATTTGTAATACCATTTTATGGTACCCATGGGTCGGGTGCAAACAGACTTGCCTCTGAAATTTCTCAATGGTGTGAAATGACCGCTGTAATAACAGATGGGGCAGAATCCATAGGTAGAATTTCCATTGAGGAAATAAGCAAAATGCTCTTTTGTACCATTCATAATGAGGAATCAATAATACCAGTAAATTCAAAGATTGTGAATGGAAATGAATTGAGGGTGAAAAACGAAACAAATCTGAGAGTGAAATCTTTAAAATCCATTTTGAGTAAATATGAATTTATAGTTGAGGATCCAAAAGAACCGGATATTGTGATCACGGAAAAACCGGAAAGATCAAAAAATATTGCCTATCTGGTTCCTGACAATGTTTCACTTGGTATTGGCTACAGAAAAGCAACAGATTTTCATATAATGGAGAAGGCTGTCATTGACACACTAAACTTATTGTCTCTGGAAATGAGTGATGTTGATGTATTTGCAAGCGTCAAGGCCGATCCACCTTTGATTCAAATGACTGAAAAATATAATAAAAGTAATACTGTTATTAAGGTGGAAAAATTAAATGAAATAGGTGAGAAATACAATCTTTCCTATTCTGCATCTGCAGAGCATATAGGTGCAATTGGTGTTGCCGAGCCAGCGGCACTGGCATCACTGGGTCCTGGTTCTGAACTTGTGATGAAAAAGAGAAAGTATGAGGGATACGTGACTGTTGCAGTTGCCACTAGAAAGCGTCTTTTTTATGGAAAAATAACATTCATTGGAGCAGGGCCTGGATCGTCCCAATTTCTTACAATAAAGGGCATAAGATCTATTCTGGATTCAGACGTGGTTTGTGGTTATGAGAAACCTCTGAAAACCGCCTCTCCATATATTGGTGGAAAGTGGGTGAACCAACTCAAATGGAAGGAGCAACAGAAATACGTTGATATGATAATTGATCTGTATAAAAAAGGCTACAATATAGTATACCTTTTTACCGGTGATTCTTGTTTCACAGAAACCGAACTCATAAGAAGATTTACAGCAACATGTGAAAATGTATGCGTAATTCCGGGAATAAGTTCAGTGCAGGCAGCATCTTCAATATCCAGAATGGGACTTGAACTTGTACCTGTGATATCATTTCATTTAACCGGACAGATAGAAGATAGAAAAGCTAGGCTTCTGAAGTCAGTGAAAAAGATGGGCAATGCAATAGTGATTCCAAGACCCTTTGATTTCATGCCAGATAACATATGTTCATGGCTAATTGAAAATGGAGTTGATGAGAATATAAAATGCAGCGTTCTTCAGAATATAAGTGAACCTGATGAAGAGATAGTGAATGGAACACTAAAAACAATTTCTCAGAATAAATGCTCACACATGTCTGTCATGACAATAGGAGAGCCGCTTTATTAATACCTTTAAAATAATTTTCTTAATACCTAAATTTTTAAAATAATAAGAATTTACATTACCTCTTATTTGCTCTTCTCTGTCTCTTTAATCTTCTGATTCTCTTTTTTCTCCACTTCCAGCGCATTTTTCCTCTTTTTTTCCAGTCTCTTGAACTTCTCTTCAATATTTCACCTCAAATAGATATTATTGAGTCTTAAAGTATAAGGTTATAAGAAACTCATATAAATAAGTATATTTTAAAGCACTAGGGAAAATCCAATGGCATTTGACAGTGTACAAAATGACTCAATAATGATTAATTTTAAATTTTTACAAATTTCTCAACCTTTATCTATATATTAAAACTGTTGAATCATGGAAGAAAGGATTGGAAAATATCTCCGTGGTATCCTTGATATGCTTCCCTCTGAAGAATTATACATGGAGGCTGTTAGGGAAATTGTGAAGGACATGATAAAGGAATACATAAGGAGGAGAATCAGCAATTCTGAGGAACTAAAGAAGGACATAACTGATGCCATTGAGGGGTATATTGAAGGCAAGGTGAAGGAATACGATGCCATGGCAAAAATGGCAAAGGTTACAGCCAAAATCGGTCTAATGTCGGCACCTGAGAACGTAAAAGAGGAGGTTGAGAAAGACTTTCTTAAAATGTTCAGAAAAGAGATAGAGGAGATAATATCAAAGACACTTTAAATTAACCTTAAATATGTGAGAAGAAGGGCTATCCCAAAACCTATTAGAACCCCCGTGTTCAGAAATGGAAGTCCTGGGGCAGGCTTTTTAACTGTTCTGAATAGGACAAAAAGTGCTATAATACCTCCAATTAGTGGGAAAAGAAGATATTCGATTGAAAGTCCGGAATAAAGGTATGAAGAGATTACCATTATGTTCGGTATTGCTATATCTCCGTATCCTATGAGAATTGCACCCCTTTCATCGCCAGGAACATCAATGTTAATCTTGTTGATATCTACACCTCTTCTTTCTGGTATTATGAAGAAAAGTGGCATTCTTGAATCCGTGGAAGCCCTTGCAATGGTGAGCATGTGCTTTGTTTTGTAAACAGCTATGTAATCATAAACTGCAAACACGATCATCAAAACAACTGCTGCATATATTCCAAGCTCAAGACCCCATATTGAGGCAAGACCTGCAGAGACAAGGACACCTGCAATATTCACAACTATCCAGTTGGGCCTGAATAAAAGGAAATACAGGAATACAACCGGTGTTGCAAAAACAAGTATTTCGTATTCAAGCTGGGTTACAGGAAGCAGTGCGTAAAGGTAATTCACAACAAGAAAAATGACGAATGCCATTGATATGGCAAATATGTATCTAAGTATTCCAAGGCCACGCTTTCTTGATAAAAATATGATCAGTGCAGACATCAGTATTATTCCCACAATGAAGTATAGCACATAGCCTATGCCACCAGATGGGTTGGATGCAGACGTGGGAGTGTTTACCATCACCATGATTATTGCCGTAAGGGCTGCAAGTCCCGTTGCAACTGCGAAGAGAATAGCTGTTCCAATCTCAGAAACTGTTCCCCTATCCAACCTGCTTCACCCCTTTCTTACTCTTTACAGTCTTATTTGATTTAGATTTATTAGTTGTTTTCTTTTTTGATGTCTCTTTGCTATTTTCCTTTATTTTATTAGATGAACCATTAAATTTGCATCCAAGTGTTGGGCAGAATTCCCAGGTCTTTTCAGCTATTTTCCCCTCAAGTATTGGAGAATTGCAGTGTGGACAGAACTTTCCTGTAAATGATATTTCCCCCTTTTGTGGAAGAGAATATGTCTTCTTGCACTTTGGATAATTTTTGCAGCCCAGAAACCTCTTTCCATACTTTGACTGTCTTATGACCAAGGTGCCACCGTCATCCGGACATACACCAACATCCAATCGTTTCTCATTGAAACTGCATGACTTGTCAATGCATATTTTCTCTGGTGACTGGCCCCTCCTTATTACATTTACAAGAGGTGCTCCGCATACAGGACAGTACTCTCCGGTCTCCTTAGGAAGGCCTCTTATCTTCTGGTAAAAATCATAGCAGCCATCAGCCTCACATTTGAACCTGAAATAGTCCCTTATCTTTACAGCAATAACCTTTTTTTCATGTTTTTTGCATATCCCCACAGCTATTCCAGAGTTCAATGCGTTTGAAATGAATGACTTAATCTCACCCTTTTTTAAATCCAGCTCTTCAAGCACTCTCTTTAGCATGATTCTGGATTCATCAACCACCTCACTCTTTTTCTTTCCACCTGCAGCAATCCTGTCCATTTCCACCTCTAGTTCAGCGGTCATATCCGGAAGATAAATTTTGGAATCTGCAGTTTTAATTCCGTCTATAAGTGCTCTTCCCAGCTGAGTTGGTCTCAGGGGATTTCCCTCTATGAAACCTCTTGTCTGTAATTTATCAAGTATTTCATGCCTAGTGCTCTTGGTTCCCAGGTTCAGGTTCTCCATCTCCTTTATGAGTGAGCCCGCATCATACCTTGATGGAGGCTTTGTTTCTCCCTCCTCAAGAAAAGAGTCCACTACCTTAACAACTTCTCCCACATTCAGATCAGGATGATAAACGTCCTGGTATGTTCTGTATTTGTATATGGAAAGCCAGCCTGGATCAGTCACATGGCTCCCCTCAGTAATAAATATTTCACCGTTTATTGATATTTTTGCTTCCCTGTGCTCCCTCTCCCCTTCCTTGTAAAGTGTAGCAAGGAATCTTCTCACAATTAGTTCGTATACCTTCATCTCTACCTTTGAAAGTTTCTCCTTTCCAGGAACATCCGTAGGATATATTGGAGGGTGATCAGTTGCTTCAACCTTTCCCCTTGATGGGTATATGGCTTTCTGAGAGAGAACCATGGATGCCTCTTCAGAAAATTCTGAATTTTTCAATTTTTCCACAACAGATTTCAGGTTTATGCTCTTCTGATAAACAGTATTATCCGTTCTTGGATAGCTTATGAGACCCCTCACATAAAGTGATTCTGCAATCTTCATGGCTATTCCAGGACTTACCCCTATTCTAGCGACTTCCCTTAAAAATTCTGTTGTATTGAAAGGGGCAGGTTTGTATATTTTTCTCATCTCTTTAAGAAAATGTTCAACAACACCATTTTTACCCTTAATTCCTGAGAGTATTGACTCTGCCTCCTCCTTGTTTTTAAACCTCCCCTTTTCATTTGTTCCAATAAAATTCCCACCCTTTGAGAATACAGCCTTAATCTCCCAGAACTTTTCAGGCACAAAATTTTCAATCTCCCTTTCCCTCTCTACTATTATGGCAAGAGTTGGTGTCTGTACCCTTCCTATGGATATGAAATCCTTTCCCATTCTTCCTGTGATCACTGAAAAATACCTTGTGAGTGCAACTCCCCAGTAAAGGTCTATTTCCTCCCTTGCAGCTGCAGAATCTGAGAGATTATAATCTACATTTATGAAATTTGAGAATGCTTCCTTTATTTCCCTTGCCGTTAAGGCAGAGAATTTTGCCCTGAGAATTTCCCCGTTGAAACCGGATTCTTTTTTTATTATCTCCAGGGCCTCAGTGCCAATGAGTTCCCCCTCCCTATCATAATCGGTTGCAACGACTATTCTTTTTGCCTTTTTTCCCATCTCCCTTAGACTCTCATATGCAGTTTTATTTTTTATTTTTACAACTATATTGCTTTCCACAATATCCCTGATGGTTTCATATTTCCAATCCTTATACTTATCTGGAAAATCTATCTCCACAATGTGACCGGAAAGAGGTACCAGGATGAAACCGTCATCTCCCTCATATTCAATATAGTTAAGTGTCTTTGATCTCTTCTGTTTTGATTTTCCATCTGACAGGAAATAGGCAATTCTTCTCCCTGCGTCGGCCTTCTCAGAAATTATAAGTGTTTTTTCCAAAGCCCTCTTAAATCAAATCATTCATTTAATAGTTTACCTGAGAGAATTATAAAAAATATTTAACATGGATTCTCATGCACCTCAGGGTTTAATTTGAAGGGAGATCATAAAATAAGCATTGTAATACCCACAATGAATGAGGCAGAGACCATAGGATCAGTTATAAAGAGTCTCAAATACCTCAATCCACATGAGATAATAGTTGTTGATACTGATTCAAAGGATGGTACCCCGGAAATTGCAGAGAAGCTTGGTGCAATTGTAATAAATGAGGCAAGAAGAGGGTATGGAAGGGCATACAAAACAGGCCTTTCCAAAGCTTCCGGTGATGTAATAGTTTGTATGGATGGGGATGGTACTTACCCCTCTGATGCTGTTGAACCTCTCATTGATCTCCTCTTCGTTGACAATATAGATTTTATCTCCTGTGACAGAATGACACTTAGAACCCACAACACATATACCAGTTTACATCTTGTGGGCAACAAAGTTCTTAACTTTACAATTTCACTTTTTTATGGTTACAGACTCTATGATTCACAGAGTGGTATGTGGGTTTTTAAAAAGTCCATATATGAGAAGATGCCTGAACTCAGTGATGGAATGTCCTTTTCACAGGAGATTAAAATAGAGGCTCTCAGAAAGGGAACTCTCATTGAGATACCAATAAGGTATGGAATTAGAATAACGAAACCAAAACTTAACACCTGGAAAGATGGGTTTTCAAACCTGATTAGATTGCTGATAAAAAGGGTTCAGTGATCAATCCTCTCTCCATCTGGTAATGTATCTTGCCACTGTGAAGAATATAAGTGTTTCTGCAATCAGTATGCCAATCATTGTGTAAAATGTGAATGCGGAACCATTGCTTAAATGGAAGAATATCTGAGTGCTTATTGCAGCAGGGGTTGCAGGTGAAATTGACAGAAGATACATAATGAGATTTCCGTAAGATCTCTCAGTTAAGAACTGGTATGGATAAAATGTGGGAGGGATTACTGTCATTATTATTGACAGAATGGATGTTATTCCCCATATGTTTCTTACATGCTTTATAAGACCTGCTATTATGAATGAAATTGCAGATGTTGATAGTATGAGCATTATTATGATGAATGCCATAAAAAGTGAAGTCTCAACATTGTAAAGACCTGAAAGTGCCCCTAGGATTGCGTATAAGACTATACCAGGAATTGCAAAGGCCAGGAAACTTAGGGTCAGTCCAAGCATATAATCAATTGGGCCTACCTGACTAGCAACATACATTTCCTGAAATCTAAGCTGAAGCCTCATGAAAGTTGCGTCGCCAGCTGACTGAAGCCCCAGGGATGCAATAAGAGAAACCATACCTCCAACTATTGCAAAATCAACAAGTGCGCCCTTTGTGAGAACATAAACAACAAACAACAGGGTAAGTGGTGTTGTGAGAGATGCAATTAGATAGGATGGCCCTCTTTTTATGACTCTTATTCCATAATAATATGCAAAATATAATATGAATTTAGGATTCAAGTGCCACACCCTTCATTATGAAAAGATCATCAAGGGTTGCCTTTTTAACTGTGCAACCTTTCTTCACATATTCCTCGGCATCATCAACAGGAACATATTTTATGTTCATTCCACCAATGTAAAAAGATCCGTCTATGGGCTCTGGTGATTCAACCCTAACTGTGTTTGAAAATCTTGAAAGCAAAGACTTTATTGTTCCCTTTTCTATTATTTTTCCAGATTCAACAAGATAAACTTCCTGAGAAAGGTTTTCTGCCTCCTCCATGTAATGTGTTGTCAGAACAACATTCGAATCCAGTTTTCTGATAGCTGACCATACTTCAAACCTTGAAAGAGGATCAAGACCTGTGGTGGGCTCATCAAGGAAAACCGTGGATGCATGGGAAGAGATAGATATTGCGACATACATTTTTCTCTTCATTCCGCCGCTCATTGTGTCAGTGGGATTGTTTCTAACGTCATAAAGACCTACAGTTTCCAGTGCCTCTAGTGTTTCACGATGTGCGTCAGAGGGTGAAAAACCTCTTCCGATCAAATACATCTTTACCTGCTCATATGGTGTAAGAATTCCAAGGGGAGATGATTCCTGTGGAATGGAGCAGATTTTTTTCCTTGCTTCCCTTGGATTTTTCACAACATCTATTCCATCCAATGTTATTTTTCCCGAGGTTGGCTTAAGCTGTGTTGACATCATTCTTATGAGCGTTGTTTTTCCTGCACCATTTCTCCCAATTATTGTGGTCAATTTCTTCGAAAATTCAGCATCTATTGAATCAACAGCAATCTTGCCATTATCATAAACCTTCCTGACCTTTTCAAGTGTTATCATGCTTTTTGTCCTTTTTTTCCCTCAATATGAAGCCGATAATTAAGGTTACCAAAGAAATGACCATTACTATTATGCCTGCAAGCAAAACTGTACCGATTTCAGAGTAGAAAACATAATTGTTAACATAAGAGTAGATGTTTGCTGAGCTTGGATTCTCCAGTGAAACGAGGTAGTAGCTTCCCCTGTTCACTGTAAATTCAAAACCTGCATTTGCTATCTTCTCGCCAACAGGATCTATGGAATAATTTTTTATGTTTGTGCTGTTCACCAATGTTATGTTATTTGAACTAACAAGATACATTGGTATATTACCATTTATGGAGATGAGGCCCTTTGCAGATATGTTTATCTCCTTTGACTCATAAAGTCCATTATTCTCAACATATGAATGACTGATTGTTATGTAATTGCTTGTTATACCAAGTCCGGCAACTATCATAACAATGCCGGCTACAAGGAAAATAAGACTCAAAAGAACTATTCTTCGCCTCATTTACATCATATATTATAAATAGGGATTTAAAACATATTCTAGTTGTATTCAAAAATTTTTTCCAAAATATTTAATTTGTCATTATAATGATATTGTGTGATTGATTCCCTTCCTGAAAGAGTTAAGAACAGTATAAGAAAACTTAACTTTCTTATAAAAATACAGATAATTTTACTTTTCATAACAATGGTTTTTGGTCTTTTCACTGCCATCACCCTTTCAAAAGGAATACCGTATTTATCAGGTAGTAATTTTATAAATTATATTTTTTTCAATAACTACGTGCTTCTTTCCCATTTCATTATGGGTATTTTCATTTTTTCACTGTCCTTCTATATACTTATGGTATCTAACAGGGTTTCAATTGTTTTTGTTGTTTTTGGAATAATGTCCACATTTACTCTTGGCATAGGTGGGATTTCAGGCATACTTGAATTGCTGGCATCATCTGGAAAGGGGATATTTACATTCGGCATGCTGGCTTCCTTTATCTCTTCTCTCATAATTTACATACTGATGTACCTGTTTTCCGGAAGGGAAAAATTGATGAAAGAATTTCTTTTAGAGGAAGCCTGATTCTTCCCCGTAAAAATCAGATGCAATCTGTTTTCTGTCTCTCTCTTCCCTGAATATAAAACTTGAAAGAAACATGGCATCCCTGTAAAACTTTTCGACCCCAAAGTCCTCAAGGTAACCATAGCCACCGTGGAACTGAATTGAGAATTTTGTTGCAACCCTTGAAAAATCGCTAATTATTCCCTTGATTCTAAAATTTGTACTGTCACTTGAATTAAATAACCCTTCTATGTAAACCTCCACTGATGACATAAGTTCTGAGAGCCTGAATGCAACGGGACTGTAATTTTTAAGTGGCTGACCGAATGTCTTTCTTACCTTTGTATATTCCATAGCCTTCTCAAGTGCACCTGAACTAATACCTAGAAATATTGCATTTATCTCCCTTGAAGACTCCCTGAGAACTTTATTAACATCCATGTCAATTGGCTTTCCCTCTTCCTTCAGTTTATATCTGAAACCGGACATGCCTCTCAGACCAAGAGGTTTGAATTTTTCCATTTCATACTGATCTTCCCTGAATAAGAGGATCTTTCCATCTTTTGAGGTTAGCAGAAAACCTCCAGCGCCAGCAGCATTGTTTGACTCGTCTTCAGAGAACATCCCTGCTCCAAATGATATTCTTACACTGCCCTCAAGCATTTTTTGCCTATCTGAATCTTTCAGTGCAATAATTCCAAAGGTATTCACAAGATAAGTGTAAACTGCAACTGATGGTGAATATCTTGCAAGGGAGTAAAGTATTGCGCTATGTAAGGTGTGGTCAAGACCAGGGCCTCCCTCCTTCTCTGATATTGTGGATCCAAGGAAGCCCTGAAGATAAAGTTCCTTGTAGATGTTGTCTGGGATTCCTTGTCTCTCTATTTGAAGTGAGATATCCATAAGTTTTTGTTTTCCGAATTCCTCTGCACTTTCCTGAAGCAGTTTAATATCATCATTCATCAATATTCACCTCTCACTATGTTTCTTGAAATTATTATCTTCTCTACCTCACTTGTACCTTCCCATATTTCCATAATTTTTGAATCCCTGAAAAACCTCTCAAGATCAGAATATCTTCCTGCCGAACCCATAATATCCATTGCGAATTCGGTGGACATTGTTGCAGTCTCTGAAGCATAGCCCTTTGCCATGCTTGTGAGAGTTGGATTTGGCTTAAAGTTGAAAAGGTAGGATGCTGCCTTATACATGAGTAATCTTGAGGCCTCAATTCTTGTTGCAATATCCGCCAGTTTGAACTTCTTATCCTCAGATACTGCTTTTCCACTTGATTCCTTCTGGCGTATATATTCAGCAGCTCTCTCCATTGCCCCTCTGGCTATTCCAATGGACTGGGCTGCAACATAGATCCTTGATATGTTGAAAAACTCCATTATGTAATAGAAGCCTTTTCCCTCTTCCCCCACCAGATTTTCCTCTGGAACCTCCATGTTTTCATATATTAGTTCTGCAGTATCTGTTGCCCTGACCCCAAGTTTTCCCTTGAGTTTGTTAGATTTGAAGCCTTTGAAATCCCTTTCCACCACAAATACGGACAACCCATGGTGCCTCTTAGAAGGATTGTCAGGTGGTGATGTCCTTACCAGTGTAACAAAAAAGTCTGCGATGGAGCCGTTTGTGATGAACATTTTGCCCCCATTTATTATATATTTATTCCCTTTTTTCTCTGCCACAGTCTTTAATCCAGCAACATCACTTCCACCACCAGGTTCCGTAACTCCAAGACCCATAACTTTTTCTCCTGACATTACCTTTGAAAGATATTTATCCTTCAGATGATCGCTTCCGTGAAGAAGCAATACCTCTGCTCCAAAATATGGTACCGTTGCAGAAATTCCAAGACCAGGATCAACGGCGCATAATTCCTCAATGGCAGTCATCACCTTCCATGGATTTGTAAAATCGAAAAGCCCCATGGCATGAGCCTTCTTTCTCAGGGTCTCCGGGTATGATTCTCCCTCATCTGCACTTTTTGCAAGTTCAGAGGTTAGATTTTCCTCTGCGAACTTTCTTACCTTATCTCTGAAGTCCAAAATTTCCTTGTCAAGTTCAAAATCCATCATATCACCTCAATTAACATTCTCAATTATTACAGTGTAGCCCTGACCTCCTCCAACACAGAGTGTTGCAGCTCCATATCTCTTATTCTTTTTCTTTAACTCCCTTGCAAGTGTCCCAACTATTCTTGCTCCCGTTGCCCCAAGAGGATGCCCTATTGATATGCCGCCTCCGTATATGTTCACTTTTTCACGTTTCAGGTCAAATGCCTTCATGGCATTCAATACTACAACTGCAAATGCCTCATTTATCTCCCATAGATCTATATCATCCTTTGATAACCCTGCCTTTGCCAATGCCTTTTCTGTTGCTGGCACAGGCCCATGGCCCATTATCGTTGGATCAACTCCTGCCCACCCAAAGGAGACTATTCTGGCCATTGGCTTCATTCCATATTTATCCATATGCTTCTCGTCTGAAAGCATCACCATGGATGCTCCAGCATTAAGTGGGGATGAATTACCTGGTGTTATTACCCCCTCTCCGTTAACAGGTTTAAGTGATGCCATCTGTTCAAGGCTTGCATCCTTTCTAACTGACTGATCCTGATCAACTGTTATCTCCTTTCCTTCGTATTCAACATTAATTGGGAGTATTTCATCCTTGAAATACCCCTCTTCAATGCCTTTAACGGCGTTCCTGTGACTCTCATATGAATACTGATCCATTTCCTCTCGTGTTATTCCTCTAAGTGAGGCAAGTTTTTCAGCTGTAGCTATCATATTGTATGATACATTCATGTTGTATTTCATATATTCAGGCCTCACCATGAGTTTTATGTTTGGTTTAACGTGAGGATTATTGGAAAGTGGAACATGTGTCATGTGTTCCATTCCGCCCGCAATGGCCATTCCAATCTGGCCAGTCATGATCTCCATTCCCCCAAGAGCAACCGCATTCAGTGAGGAAGAACATGCCCTGTCAATTGCCATACTCGGAACTGAAAATGGAAGACCTGCAAGAAAAACCGGGTGCCTTCCACCATACATCCAATTCTCATCAGCCTGTATTGCACACCCTGTTATAACGTCACCAATATCCTCAGGATCAACTCCCTTTGATTTTAATGATTCTTTTATGAGCATTCCGAGAACTTCATCCATCCTCACTGAGTTAAAAATATCCCTCTCAGGCTGGGAAGGCCTTGATCTTGAAAAAGGACTTCTTTTGAAATCAACTATATACACATCCCTGTTTTCCATGGAGAGAAAATGCAATTTATCATAAATACATTTTCGATTTCGACTTACGAAATCGACATATTATTAAACTTTGATAAAATAAGGTTTTTGTAAGAATCCATAATGTGGATTGGGTGATATTATGTCGCTTAACATTGCAGTTTTAATAAAACAGATAGTTGACATAGATCAGATGAAAACTGACCCTGCTACAGGAAAACCTCTGATTGATACATTACCAATGAGGATGGAGAATCTGAGCAAAAATGCAGTGGAGGCAGCAGTGAAGCTGAAAGAGACACATGGAGGAAAGGTTACAGGATTTATTTACGGTACAGATAAGGCAAATAATGCCATGAAAGAGGCATACGCCATGGGTGTTGATGAAGGTTTCATCATAAAAGGATACAGGGGTAACAACCCATTAGAAACGGCAGATGCACTGTGCTGGAAAATGAAAAAGGTAGGAAATTTTGATCTTATAATACTGGGAAACCAGTCAGCGGATTCATACACTGGATTGCTCCCAGGAATGATTGCTGCAAAACTATCATTGCCACTTCTTGGAAACGCAAATGGAATAGAGATAGATGGAAAGGAAGTGATAGTAAAGAAGGCGGGTGAACAGTATGATGAAACAATAGGTGTTCAAATGCCTGCTGTAATATCGGTGACGCAGGAAATCAATCAACCGAGGCTTCCAGCTGTACTGCAGATAATGGCAGCCGGGAGAAAACCCATTAACATTGAAGATTACACAGGCAATAGGACCGATATGCCAGAAATACTAAGCAATGTTGCTCCAAAAAGTGACAGGAAGAAAATAGTTTTTGAAGACCCAGAAAAGGGAATTTCAGAGGTAGTAAAGGTAATAAAGGGTGAGGTAAAATGAAGATTTTATGTTATGCAGAAACAGGGGCAGAACTCTCCTCCTATATCACAAAGACCTCATCGTTGGGTGAGGTGTACGGCATGGGGCCGGAAAAGGCTGTTGAGGATGCGAAAGAGTACGGTGCAAAGGAAATTTACATGCTTTCAGGAAAGATTCTCTCATCGAATCTCATTTCAGCACTTGAAAATATAAATGTAAATGATTTTGATCTTTACCTCATAGAGAGCACAAGCACGGGAAGAGAATTTGCTGGTATGATAAGTGCAAAAACAGGTAAACAGGCCATTTCTGAGATTTTTGATTTCTCCATTGAAGGTGACCTTACAAAAACAAAAAGGTACTTTTATGGAGGAAAGACAATAATGGAGGAAAAGTCCAAAGCCAGGATACTTGTTGTTGCCCCAGGAACAATGGGTAGCGGAGAGAGAAAATCTGCCTCTGATATAAAGAAAATAGAAATACCAGAGGCTCCAGTGAAGGTAAAAAACGTGGTTGAAAAACAGGTATCATCAAGCAATATTGAGAGTGCACAGGTAATTGTATCTGTGGGAAGAGGCATAGGAAACAAAGAAAACATAGAGAAGGTAAAACCACTTGCTGAAATTCTCCATGGAGAGATTGCTGGTTCCAGACCTGTTTGCCTTGACTACAGATGGTTAAGTGAAGAGAGGCAGGTAGGATTGTCTGGAAAGAAGGTTTCACCAAAGGTTTACATTGCACTTGGAATATCAGGGCAGATACAGCATATTGCAGGAATGAGAGGATCAAAGGTTGTGATCGCAGTTAATAAAGATAAGGATGCACCTATTTTTCAGGAATCAGACTACGGAATAGTAGGGGATATATTCCAGATAGTGCCCAAACTGGTTAACGCATTAAAAAACTAAAAAGTAGGTAATCAAAATATTATATTTTTTAATTCATTTAACATTTGGATTGAGAATTATTAATTATTTTTGATATAAAAATTTTGATAATTTAAATCATTGAGATCTTTATTGGATTAACAAAAAATTTAAAGTGATAAATAATGGATGGAATAGTGGAAAATTCATTTGTGAATAGAATATTCAACATGGATTGCATATATGGAATGAAATCCTTGATTCCAAATGAGTCTATCGATCTTATAATTACAGACCCACCTTTTGGAATTGATTTTATGGCTCAGAGAAACAATTATCACAGGAAAGGAAACACGGTTTTGGAAGGTTACAATGAAGTAAAAAGGGAAAATTACTATGAATTTTCAGTTTCCTGGATGAGAGAGGCTTACAGAAGTTTGAAGGAAACTGGAAGCATGTATGTGTTTTCAGGATGGAATAACCTTAAGGATGTTTTAAATGCATTGGATCAAGTAGGATTTAAAATAGTGAATCATATAATATGGAAGTATCAGTTTGGCGTTGTTACAAAAAATAAGTATGTAACTTCACATTATCATTGCCTTTATGTATGTAAGAATGAAAAGAAGCGTATATTTTACCCATATGCAAGGTATGAAAGAGGCATTGTTGTTAATAAAAGGGATCTCCGTTACCAGGATTTGGAAGACGTATGGGAAATAAAGAGGGAATACTGGCGTGGAACATACAAAACACCAACAAAATTGCCATCAGATCTGATTGTTAAGATGCTGCAATATTCAAGTAAAGAGAATGATATTGTTATGGATCCTTTCCTTGGTTCAGGTCAGGTAGCAGTTGTAAGTAAATCGATGAAAAGAAATTTTACAGGTTTTGAAATCTCAAGAGAATACTATGATTTCATTATTGAAAGAGTTGAAAAATTAATCACTTAAAAATTGGAATTTTTCTATTTTTTAAATTTTAAGAGTGGGGACACTGGGATTTGAACCCAGATCTGCGGGTCTCTTCCCGGTTCATAGTTCCAGTCAATCATCACAAAATCAGATGACCCTCTTCTAATCAAAACCTGACTGGAGCCCGTTAGGATACCTGACTACCCCATGTCCCCGACTACTCCAAAAATGCAAATTAGTATATAAATTTCTTACTCCATTGAATTTATTCCTGATTAAATATATTTTATTACCAAATGGATCGAATTTTAAATGATTCTAACTTTAACTTTATAATCCCAAGTTTCATAACATATGAAGATAATGAAGGGATCACCATTCCGAAAGAGATATATTCTTATTTATAAACATCCAAAAGAGGAGAGAATGAGAAGAGATGTTTTTAGAATCTTCGGAGCTAAAAAAAAGTATGATGATGGTAAATATGTTATATATCTTACAGATCAATTTTTAAAAGAAGGGGTTCTTGCCTTTGTAAGAAGAGAGTATGGGCCTGTAACAATTTACACAAGCGGAACCATAAAAAAATGCAAAAAAGTTATTCAGGAAAGGAATGCATCCAGATCCATCTCAGTGATCTCAGGAAGTTTCAGATCCAGGTAGGTTCCTGAAACAGATCTGTTGAATTCCCTTACAAAGGTTGATGTGTCATTGAGTAATTTTGTTCTCAGATTTTCATCCTTTTTACCCATCTCTATGAAGTATGGCCTCATTGAGTATATCTGTTCCTCCGATGTGTGGAGCATGATTGAGAGAACCTTAACAATATTTCTTACGCGCACTCTCTTGGATTTCCTCTCTGACATTGATCCTATAAATTCCATCCTTCCGTACCTGATGAATGATGGGACCCTCTCAAAATAAGTGCCTAGTAGTGAAAGTATCTCATACACATATGTGTTCATGGCGTAATGTCTGGCCCTCTCACCTTTTCTGTTGATAAGATCTATCTCTGACAACACTTCCATCACCAGGCTCAGTTCTGATGTTTCCTTGGCTATCTGTGGAACATTCTGCGACACATAGAGTAGGAGTGCATTCATACCAATATCAGAGGACATTATGCTTGAAAAATTTCTCATATCGTTTCCCTTGAATATCATATCCATTATCTCAAATATCTTCTCGCTTCTGTCTCTCTGATATTCACCATAGCTGTTTGTAACACCTGTGGTAAGATACTGCTGACAATCGTTGATTGCAGCCCTCACGTCCGGAAGGTCTGCCTTTATTATCTCAACAGCATTTTCCCTAAATTCAAATCCATATTCCTTTGATATTTTCTTAATTTTATCACTTAGAATCTGAACTGCCCTCTTGTAATCGGCATCATTCTTTCTTTTGTACATCTTGTATTCTATTGTCAAAGAATTTTTAAAGATGGACTGTGAATATGAAGTTTTGCTTCTGAATCCATAATAATCGTTCATTGTTATGATTATTGGGCTCCTTGATTTTTGTATGATGTTATTAATTGCCTTATAGCCACCTATCTCTGAATTTGATCCTGCCTCATCTGATCTTACCCTCTCAAAAATATTGTCTGCTTCATCTATCAGTATGAGTTTCTTTTTTTCATCCTGAAAAAGCCCACCATACATTGAAGCATGTCCTGCGGTGTCTTCAAGAAAATTTTCGCTTCTGACATCTGATGAATTTACTTCAAATACCTCCATATCATATTCTTTTGCTATTGCGTATGCTGTTGATGTTTTGCCTAAACCCTGTGATCCGTAAAGAAGGAGCGCTTTTTTTGACGGAGTTCCACTTATCCACGATTCTATCCACTTCCTTATGCTCTCTTTGCTCTCTGAAATAAGAAACAACTCATCAATAGACTCCGGTTTTATCAAGGCACTCCAAAGCATGATTTAATATGACTAAACTGTAAATAAATTTTCATCTGTCAGTGTGACTGCATAAATTAAATATGGAAACATGAATTCAATCTTAATGACTTCACTTGAGCTTTTCTCACCATATAGAATAAGCTTTGCAGGTGGTGGAACAGACATAAGTCCTTTTTATGAAAAATTCGGTGGATTTGTTGTAAATACAACAATTGACCGTGGCGTAAGAATAAATTATCGAGATGATGGTTATCCTCTTGAGGTCACGTCCAGGGATTTTCTTAAAACCTCCTTTTACACAGAAAAAGCTGAAAGCTTTCAGGAAAAAATAGCGGATTTTTTATACGAAAACGGGGTAAAAAAAGGGAGGATATTCATTAACGGAGAGGTTCCTCCTGGATCCGGTCTGGCATCCTCAAGTGCAATGATTGTGGGATTACTAACACTTGCATACAGAATTACGGGGAAAAGTGTTGACCCGTTCAGACTTGGCTTGGATTCATATGAAGCAGAAAAAAATTATTTTGGAATTACACTTGGTGTACAGGATCCTTTTGCAATTTCGATTGGTGGTTTTAAAGCCATGAGATTTGAAGAAGGCAGTATAACATATCTGCCTCTTGAAAACTGTGCTCTTAGAAAATTTATTGAAAGAACTATGCTTATATGTTATACTGGAGCAACAAGGGAGAGTTCTGAGGTTCTAAAAAACCAGGTTTCAAAATCAAAAGAGGGTGATGGTAAAACAATAGAAACACTCAACCATATAAGAAGTGTGGCAGAGAATATGTACAGATCATGCAGGGAAGGGGAAGAGAAAAAATTTACTGAACTTATAACGGAAGGTTGGAATTTGAAAAAAAGTCTAAACAGATCAATATCAGGGGAAAATTCTGAAAAAATAATAAATGAGGGCATGAAAAATGGAGCACTGGCTGCCCGTCTCCTGGGAGGTGGATCGGAAGGATTCGTTCTTCTTATTTGTAAGGAAGAAAAATTATGGCAAGTACAGAATGAACTGATGAAGGTTTCACCCTTCGTCACAAGAGTGAGGCCCTATTCAGGAGGCCCTATATTTATGTGATAAGGCCATTTTTTATACAGTAATCTGTTATCCGGAAGGTCAGCCCCCATACAATATTTTCTCTCCACCTGAAGAAATTTCCAACTCCATTGTCATGTTCAACTTTTATGGTGGACAGATCAATCCAGCCACCATATTCCATCTCACTGTCAACGGATATTTCCAACAAAGACTGGCATTTAAAAATGAATGGATATATGTTAACTTCAGGAAATCTCATTGGATGAAATATTGGCAAGTGCATTTCCAAATGGACAGATTCTTCAGTAATACCTGTCTCTTCATTCAATTCTCTGAGGGCACATTGAAGTGGACTTTCGTCTTCCTTCATGAAACCACCTGGAAAACTGACATTTGATGACCAGGGGTCCCCCTGTCTTTCCTTCCTTTTCATATACAGTGTAAATGGGCCGTTGTGGACCACTGAAACACATGCGTTTCTCCTCATTTTACAATGATTTGTCACCCATACATAATTGTTAACATGTGGGGAATTATATGACAATAAAGAAACATAAATTCAATAAATTTTATTACACTAAACTGAAAAATTAAAATAAGAAAATTCAGTTGAGCTTTATGTTACACAGATGTACCTCTCTCCTAAAGAACGTTCAAAGATAATTCAGATCATTTCAAAATATATCCAGATCAGGGATGTAGAGGATGAAAGAGGCATACCAGTAATTAAGTCATCTACGGATATTAAAAAGGATGTATTCCGGAAAATATACTTTGAACTTAGGGGGTTAAAATACAAAGCCATGATGACCTCCTCTGATGAAATAGTTGTATTGAATTCAAAGGAGAGAAGAACGGGCGTTTTCAGGTACATTCTTCTAATAGCGACAATAATATCAATATTGTACTCCGGCTATATTTACAGTTCAGGTTATTATGAATCGCATAACTTTTATGGAAACATCTTAAGCAGTTTGATCTACTTTGAATTGCCAATTCTTGGAATAATGTTTGTAAGGGAACTGCCAAAGTATGTAATAAGAAAAAAAAATGGGTTGAGATATGACCTGCCACTTTTTATTCCAGACCCTATTTTTATGGGAACCCTTGGTCTGATAAATTCTCAAAGTGAAGATTTTCTTGATAGCGATGAGGAAATGAAGGCTGGCGTTGTTTCCCTTATGAGTTCTTTTATATTTTCCATTGTTCTTTTATTCATAGGTGTATCCGGACTCTCATTCTCTAAAAACAGTGTCTTTGACGTCAATGCAGAACTTTCCGTTTCCAGTTATCCTCTTATGATAAGATTGTTGAGTTCCAGGCTTTTTACAATGCCGGGGTCAATAGATCCAATCGCAATGTCTGGAATTATAGGGCTTATATTCACATCATTCAATACATTTCCAATAGGTTCAATGGATGGCTCCTATGTACTTTCAAAGATGAAAGACAGCCAGAGAAGAATACTGTCATACGTTTTTATAACTGCACTTTTCTTCATTTGTTTCACCTTCCCATCATGGTACATTCTGCTTCTCTTTATTGTGATCACGGGGCTTGAAAAACCATCAACATTGTATTTCAGCCGGGAGGGTATGGGAATCAAAAGCGGTTTGGTTGCTGGAACAGTACTTGCACTGATTGTTCTTGGTTTCAATCCCTATCCTGTGCATGTTTCATCACCACAGTTCAATGTGTTTCTATCCCAGCCTTGCTATTCTTCAATGGTTGGGAGTCCCATGGACATGGCATATTACAATGTTTCAATAGAGAATACGGGGCCTGTATCTATTGCACCTGCCTTTTATATTCAGGGAGAACAGAACATTACGGTCAAATCAGCCCAAAATTACATTCAACCAGGCAAATTCTCATGCTTTACTGTGGAATTTAATTCCTCCAATCTGGCAGTTGGATTCAACAGCATAAATCTGTATGTTATAGTTGGTTCTGCATCCAAAGATGCACAGTTGAGACTTCTGAACGAGAACAGAAGCCATTCCTTTTACATAGACGATGGAAGCATCTGCACATTGACTCCAACCTTCCTTTCCACTGGTGATTGCTACAGTATAACTGTGGTATCACTTGGAAATAAGAACATTACTGATCTCAGTATAGCAGTAATAACTGCATCATCACAGTACTTTGACATAACCATAATTGATGACAGAAACAGCACAATCAATATTACTCAGAACGGTACCTGGGTTGGAAATGGCATAATTGATCTGATGAAGGATTACAGCCAATATCCAAGCACTTATGTAAAAATTTATACAGATTTGAGTAAAAACAATATGGAGATAGCAATATACAACCAGACATACAATGGCATACTCACCTGGCTTGAATAGGAGGCTTAGGATCGGATTTGTTGTAAATCCGGTTGCAGGATCTGGAATCCTTATGAGATTCAACGGTTCAGATTCAATACAATACTCATCCAGTTGGAGCTATTCCATAAGGCGATCCATAAGCTTTTTGGAATCACTTGGAGATGATTTTCAATTTTTCACCTGCTCTGAATCCATGGGTGAAAATTCATTAAAGTCCGCAGGAATTGACAATTATGAGGTAATTTATTCATACAATGGAAAATCAACCAGTGAGGATACTACAAACTTCTGCTCGAAGGCCAAGGATATTGTTGATCTTATAGTTTTTGTGGGAGGAGATGGAACTGCAAAAAGTGTTGCAAGGGCAAACCCACTCATACCTGTTCTTGGTATTCCTGCGGGTATGAAAATGTACAGTTCCGTTTATGCTGATTCACCTCTGGATGGGGCAGAGATAGTTAGAGCATTTGCTCTTGGTGAGAACATTGCTGTAAGGGAAGGAATTGTGGAGGATGTAGACGAGAGCCTTATAAAAGAAGACGTGTTCAAAATAAATGAGAAATACACATTAAAAACTTTGACCTTTCTCAATTACAGAAGAGATCCAAAAATGGAAATGGATACCTATGATGATGAGAGCATTTCCCAGTACATTATAGATAACATGGATGATTCATTTTATCTTATAGGAACTGGATCAACATGCAAGGCCATAATGGATTCTCTTGGCCTGGAAACCTCAATTTTTTCCGTGGATCTCATAAGGGATAAAAAACTGGTCAAGGCTGACTTTTATCCGTCAGATTTTAATATTGTAAAGGATAGCGGAATAAAACTAAAGATAGTGGTATCCCCATATGCTGGGAGCGGATTTTTCCTCGGAAGAGGAAATCGCCAAATTAGTGTCGAGGCTGTGAGATATGCAGGAAGAGACGGGGTGATCATTGTGGGTACAGCAGAAAAAATGAACACAATTGATGAACTAAAGTTTGATGTTCAGGGTCTTGAAAGGGACTTCTTTGGAAATTACATGAGGGTGATAACAGGATACGGAAAGAGTGTTGTAAAAAGATTGCATCGTTTGGATTTATGATGGGGGATTGAATGGAGAGGACATTTGCAGACCTTACAAAGTACATTAAAAAGTCTCCGCCATTATGGAGAAGCATACTTTTTCTTCTTCTTATTGCACTGGCAGAATATGTGCTATCTGGCAGCTATAAGCTTGCCTTTCTTCTAATACTGATTCCGTCGGCAATACTCTTCTTTATTGATCTTCTTTCTTCAAGGGTAATTAAATCTAAAATGAACTCAAAAAGAGAGGCTTTTCTTATAGTTCTTAACATCTTTATATTCTTTTCAGTATACCATATTTTCAATCTTGTTTTTCCATATTTTCACTTTCAAAATGTTGCCATTTCAATTTCATTCTCATCATTCTTTCGGTATCTTGTTTTCTATGTATATATGTCCAAGAGGAAGAGTGCCAATATCTTTCTTTCATCAATTTTTTCAATTGTGATGATCCCAGTGTTCATATATTCAGGAAAGATTGGTATAATACCTGAATCCATAATTTACAGCATTATCGCCTCATTTTTATCTTCTCTCTTTGTTGACAAGACAACAGAGAATTTCAGGATTGCATTTGATCAGGAACCAAGGGATCTCATCAACTATTTTTTATTTGAAAGTGTGGACAGAACGGGAGAGATTAATCAGGCAGGAGTTGATTTTTTCAAAAAATTCTATTCTGAGGAGACTGAGACTGAAAGCGATATGATTCTTTTGAAAACCAGGAAAGGGAATATAAAAGTAGCACTTGTATTTCCATACATTCATCCTGGCCCGTTTGGAACTTCAGGGTCCAGTAATCTTCCTGAAAGACTATATAACAATGTGAAGGAACTTGGTATTGAACCAATGGTTTTTCATACAACCACCACAAACAGTGATAACTGCTCAGGTGATGATGATATTAACTCCATATCTGATGGGATTAAGGAAATGCTAAATAATGTTGAGAGAATGAAATCCTCAGAAAAATGCTCCGGAGTTATGGGAGTGAAGACCGGGGGGGTGAGAATCGATGGAGTTGTTTTTGGAGATTTTGGTTTTGCTGCAATTAATCCTGATAGAATAAAATTCGATGATGTCATAAGAAAAGAGGGTCTCTTTGCCCGGGATGAAATTTTAAAGAAGAGTGGTTGCCACCTCTCCATGATAGATGGGCAGAACAATTTTTCATACGGTTCCAGAGAGATAACAAATATGTCACAGTATCTGCATGGATATGAAAAACTTGTGGAGAGATGCAGAAGAAAAATGTATCCACTGGTGGCAGGATACTCAAGAAATACAAAGGATGGGATTCCATCTCTTGGCCCAATGGGTATTCAATCCCTGGTATTCAGAAGAGAAGATAAGTTGGATGCAGTTATCCTCACAGATTCAAACAACATAACTGAGGATGCAATGAAAGGGCTTTATAATAGGCTAAATGGAATTGTTGATAAAGTTGCAATATACACAACGGACAATCACATTGTGAATTCAGGCACACTTTCAATGAGCCCTCTGGGAGAAAAGGATACTGATAAAGTTGTTGAACTTGCTGTTGAATCAGTTAAAAACGCAATCAATAACATGGAAGAATGCACAGCATACCAGGGAAACATCAAAGTTAGGGTTAAGATGGGATCAGAGAAATCCTACGATCTTTTGATGGATGTTGTTTTTGACACCATAAAAAAGGCAAGAAGGATTGCATTTATGACACTGCCAATTGTTTTTGCCGTACCCATTGCAATATCCTTCCTTGGTATTATCTTCAGAATACCATTTATTTACTGAGATTTCCTGCGAGCATAAGGTCAGCAATTGCAATGGCAGTGACTGATTTTATAACTGGTACAGCTCTTATTGCAATGCAAGGATCATGCCTTCCCTTTACCGTAAGATCGTATGGTTCTCCTGTCTCAACATCTATTGTTCTCATCTTATCTCTAATTGATGAGGTTGGTTTCATTGCCACCCTGAATACTATATCATCTCCGTAGGCTATTCCACCAAGGATGCCACCATTCACATTTTTTTCTGTCCTGAACCCCCCATCTTTGAAAATGAACGGATCGAATATATCCTTGCCCCTTGATCTTCCAAGATTGAATCCATTTCCAAATTCAATACCCTTAAGACCGGGGACTGAAAATAGGAGATGTGAAAGCACAGACTCAATTGAATCAAAGAATGGTTCCCCAATTCCTGGAACTGGATTCTTTACTATTGTTTCAATTATTGCCCCAACAGTATCACCATTCTTTATACATTCCAGGAGAAGTGATTCTGCCATTGTTTCAGACTCTTCATCACCCATCCTGGCCTCTCTTTCATAAATTATGTTTTCATCCTCTGGGATACGTTTTGATTTCACACCTCCCATCTCTTTGATGTAGGACATGATTTCAATACCATTCTGTCTTAAAAACTGAAAAAGGAGTGAACCTGCAGCCACAAGTGGGGCAGTCATCCTCCCTGAGAGAAATCCACCACCTGAATAGTTTCTAAATTCCCCATATTTTATGTAAAGGCTCAAATCACCATGCCCAGGTCTTGGATGTTTTTTTATCTCATCATAATGTGATTGTATTGTATCACCGTTGCTTATCTCCATGTAAATGGAACCGCCATCAGTTCTTCCATTTAGAACACCAGATTTTATTCTAACCTCATCCTTTTCCTTTCTCTGGGTTACAAATTTACTGGTGCCTGGTGCTCTTCTGGCCATCCACAAAGATATTTCATCATGATCTACTTTAACACCAGCTGGAAGACCATCAATCATGACTCCAACAACTTCACCATGGGATGATCCTGTGATTCCTATTGAAAGTCTGTCCTTAAAAAAAAATGACATTTGCCCCCCTCATGGGATGGCAAGTGACAGCAGGAAGATTACAAAACCCACTATTACGAAATATGCTGTATTCATTACATCTGCTGATACAAATTTGTAATATAACCCACCTATCTCAATGAGCAAAAGCCCAAGAAAAAAGAATGGGTATCTGTAAGCCGATTTCATTATTTTAGCCATTTGTCTCACAACCTCAACAATAGTATGTTAATGTGCAGACCTGCAGCTACACCCCTTATGTAAAGATCCACAAGGAAGAATGATGCCAGGCTTAGCCACGCAAGATGCTCATGCCCTTCGTTCAGCCTTGAAACTCCCCTGAAGAAGCCTCTTCTGAAACTTCTCTTGTTGACAGGACAGCTGTAGCAATCCACGTTCCCACCTGTAACATGCCTGAAGAAATGGCATGAAAATGTGTAGAGCGTCACCCAGAGTGTGTTGAGTATCAGCAGAAGTCCTCCAAGGGTAAGGGTACCCTGATAGGAGAGAGCCACATATATATCATAGTAGAAGAAGGGTAAAATGGCAACTGCTGTGTACCAGAACCATCTGTGCAAATTTTCTATTCTGAATATTCCTGTTTCCCCAAAGTATTTTCTTCCAAGCTTTTCACCGGGGAGGTCTTTTTTTCCTCTGTTAAAATTCACCACACCACATGCCACTGGATGCCTGAAAAGGTGCCTGTGGTAATCTTTTCTGTATGCATAACATGTTGCCCTGAAACCTGCCACCAGTGGCAAAACAAGTATTGTTGGAGAATAGAATGGATCTGTTAGACCGTCAACAGGCTTTGTTACAGCAAATGTTGTCATAAGGTAGATGGCAATCAAAGCCAGTAATACAAATGACCAGAATCTTAACTCCAGGAATTCCCTTGGAAATACACCCTTTTCCTTAACTACCGTATTTTTTGAACTGAACGCCATTAATTAACCACCTTCTCTTTCTTTCTTCTCCCCTTAATTACCATTGCAATGGGATCGTACTTTCTGTCCACATTTCTCTCCTTTTCTTGAATTATTGCATTGTCAGTTATCTTTATGTGTTCAGGACAAACTTCAGTGCAACATTTTGTAATATTACAATATCCCAAACCACCCTCATCATTTAGGAATTTAGATCTGTCCAGGCCATCCAGAGGATGCATATCCCACTGTGCTGCCTTAACAATATGCCTTGGGCCAAAATATGGCGTAAAATGCTCCCTAACCACATGGCAAACGTCCATACAAAGGAAGCACTCAATGCATCTCTTGAATTCCTTTGCCCTTTCAACATCCTCAGGATGTATGCGCCATGGTTTTTCGAGCCCTTCCTTTGGAGTGAAGGTTGGAATCTTTTTTGCTATTTCCCAGTTTTTGGACACATCTGTTACGAGGTCCTTTATCAGGGGGAATGCGCCCATTGGGCTCACAGATATTCTATTACCTATCTTATCGACCCTTGTTTTGCACATGAGAGATGGCCTTCCGTTTATCTCAGCTGAACAGGATCCACATTTTCCTGCCTTACAATTCCATCTTATGGATAGTGTGGGATCAATCTTTTCCTGAACATATCTCACTGCGTCAAGCACCACCATCCCATCCACATAAGGTATCTTGTACTCAACAAACTTCCCCTCTTTTTCAGTCTGAGGGTCAAACCTGAAAATTTTTAGATCTATTTCTTTTATCATTCGTATACCTCCGGTTTTACATATGCCTTGTAGTCATCTGGCATTTCTTCCACTGGCTTTGTTGTGAAAGTCATTTTTCCATTCTCATCCATCTGTGTCAATATGTTTTTTCTCCAGTTTGGATCTTTCTTCGGGTAGTCAGATCTTGTATGGGCACCTCTGCTCTCCTTTCTCATCAGGGCAGATTCCACTATTGCCTCGCATGAAACAAGCATATTTCTTAATTCAAGGCATCCAAGAAGTCCATGATTGTACCTTATCATGCCCTTTGTACCAACTTCCTTAAATTCCTCCTTCAGTTCTCCTATTATCTCTCTGGCCTTAAGGAGCCTTGACTCCTCCCTTACAATACCAACATTATCGCTCATGCAACTTGTGAGTTTGTCTATGAGATCGTATGGATTTCTTCCATTTTCCCTGAAAAATGATTTAACATAATCGATGATTGCCTGAATATCCTTATCATCTGGAACTTCCTCCTGTTTTGTTTTGGCATACTCCGAGGCTGCATCACCAGCCCTCTTTCCAAATACAAGTATATCTGAAAGTGAGTTCCCTCCCAGTCTGTTTGCCCCATGCAAACCGGATGCGACCTCTCCAGCCGCAAACAGATTGTCAAGATTGCTTTTCTCCGTGTATGGATCTACTTCAATTCCACCCATCATATAATGAACCGTTGGAGCTACCTCCATCTTTTCCTTTGTAATGTCTATTCCTGCAAATTCCAAAAACTGCTGATACATTGAAGGAAGCTTCTTTTTTATAAAATCGGCACCCTTGTGTGTTATATCAAGATAGACTCCTCCGTGCTCGGTCCCCCTTCCCTCTATTATTTCACGGTAATTTGCTCTTGCAACCACATCCCTAGCATCAAGCTCCTTCTTCTGTGGGGAGTACTTAAGCATATACCTTTCTCCCTTGGAATTAAGCAATATGCCACCTTCTCCCCTGACACCCTCAGTTACAAGTAGACCTCTCACACCAGGAGGATAGACCATTCCCGTTGGATGAAACTGAATCATCTCCATGTCCTTTAGAATCACACCTGCCCTGTATGCCATACCTATACCGTCACCGGTGGATTCCCATGAATTTGATGTGACCTTGTAAACCCTTCCTGAACCTCCAGTGGCAAGAATGAAAGCTTTGGCAGTGAATACGTAAAATTCACCTGTATTCATTTTAATTCCAACTGCTCCAACAATTCTGTTTTCCTTCTTTATGAGATCAACCATGTACATTTCATCATAAAATTCAATATCTCTGTGCAACACCTGTTCTTCAAGAGTTTTTATAAGCTCAAGACCTGTTCTGTCTCCAACGTGTGCTAGTCTTCTGTATGTATGTGCACCAAATGCCCTCTGAAGTATTCTTCCATCTGGAGTCCTGTCAAAAAGAGCTCCGTACCTTTCCAGTTCAAGCACCCTCTCCGGAGCCTCTTTCGCAAGTATTTCTGCCATTCTCCAGTTTGATATGTAAACACCCTCTTCTATTATATCTCCAAAGTGAACTTTCCAGTTGTCCTCCGGATCAACGTTTCCAAGGGCGGCGGCAATTCCACCCTCCGCCATAACTGTGTGAGCCTTTCCAAGAAGTGACTTCGTCACAAGAACAGGTTTTAACCCGGCTTCCTTAACAGATATTGAAGCACGCATACCTGCCCCCCCTGCCCCAATGATCAAAACGTCACAGGATATTTTATTAATCTTGCCCTCCATCATTTCACTCTCTTTACATAACAGGTATGATTATGCTCTATAAATTTTTTTAAAAACTTCCCTTGCTTTATATTCATTGATAAAATTTTTTTGTACTTTTTAAATTCCCAATCTATGAATGAATTTATGTAAATGTTTTAATCCAACATAAACATCCCACTCCGATTTATGAGAGAACTTAAATTTCTTTTTCCATACGTCATTGTTACAGATTTTTCTTACTTTGTTGCTAAGGACGGCTTGCTCTTCAGTTCTCCAATGGTTTTCATGGCAATAAGGTATCTTCTTTCTGGACTAATCATACTGGCTTTTGCCAGAAAATTGATCCTTAACAAAGATATACTTGTACTTTCAATAATGACAACAATGGCAACAATATTCTGGATTGAAGGATTACTTTACGTATCTCCTGCACAATCATCTGTGCTCAGTTATTCGATGCCACTTTTTTCATTGCCATTGGCATTCCTGATAGTTAAAGAAAAGCCGGATGTAAAGGAACTAGCGGGAATAGCTGTTGGATTTGCAGGTGTTTTTGTATATGGAATTCCTCTTTTCTCAGGATTCACCCTTTTAGGTTTTGTACTCACAGTTATCAATGCGTTTTTCTGGGCTGGCTTTACAGTATATTACAGAAAGGTAAGGGAATCTGATCCTCTGGCAGTTAATGCAACCCAGTTTCTTGTAGGCAGTATATTCCTCTTTATACTCTCACCATTTGGGTTTCATCTCACATTTAATGTACAGTTCACAGCAGACCTGCTTTACATGGCCATATTTGCTGGTGCAATTGCGTTTGTCACCTGGAATTTCTTAATAAAGACGAGCAGTGTTAACAAGGTGACGGTGCTTGCATTTTCCGTACCAATAAGTACAACAATCATTGAATCAGTTCTTTCCTCATCAATACCAACAGTTTACGGTATAGCCGGAATCTCCTTGATGTTCCTTGGCATTATTATATCAAGGCTCAGAAGAGGTATAAAAGTCATACCACCAGGAGGCCAGGAAATCCCGGCATGATTATTCAGTCTCAACAATAGATATGCCCTGATCATTTTTATCAATATGAAATACAACTGCTGCTCTCAGTTCGAGTTCCCTGTGATGTGTTATTATTATGATCTGGGAAAGGGATGCAAGGTTGCCAATATCATACATACCGTTTTCCAGTATATCCTTAAGATCGTTTCTCCTCTCTTCATCAAGATAAACTGTTGGTTCATCCATAAGGACTGAATTCATCTCCGTATTGAGATATCTGGCGATTGCCAACCTCACTGTGATGGCCACAGCAGTTCTCTCCCCTCCGCTCAGCTGTTTTATAACCTTTTGAATTCCGTTCTGCAGAACTTTAATTTCAAAATTCTTTGATATTGAAATGTCCTCAAAACCCATGTTGAATGAAAGCATTATCTTTCTGCAGTACATATTTATTGTATTGAGGGCGTAAATCCTAAGGCTGGCAGGTATTCCGTCGGGTGAAATTGCCCTTTGCACCTCCTCCATGGCTGAAACAAATTTTTCAATTCTTTCAATATCATTTAAAATTATCTCCTTCTCCTCTATGTCTATTTTAAGTTTTTCAATATCTTTTTCTAGTTCCTCAGCCATGTCTTTAGCACTCTGAATTTTACCCTTTACATCCCTGTATTCATTTTCCTTCAATTCAAGATTTGTATCAACACCCTGGAATTTTTCAAGTTCTTGCTCAACATTTTTCATTTCATTCAGAATGCCTGATAATTTGTCCTGAATTTCATTCAATTCATTCACAGTGTTTTTTTCTTCCTCACTGTACTTTTCATAGTTTTTCATATCATTTTCAAGTTTCTTTAATTCTTTTATTAACTTAGAAGATGATTCAATAACCTTCTCTGTGACCATTATTCCTGTTTCATCCCTGAAACTATTAATTTTCCCTTCCATTTCCTTTATTTCAGATTGACAGGAATTTAAATTTGACTCCAAATTCTCCCTCTCCAACGCAATCAGTTCTGCCTTTATCTCATCCCGCTGAGTCTGTATCTTTCTAAGTTCTTTTTTTCTCTCGTTCTCCTCCTTCAACTGAATTTTATAATTTTCTATTTCACTGGAAATTTTTTCAGGTGATTCTAACTTCTCCTCATTTTTTTTCAAATCTTCTTCTAATTTTCTTATTTTCTCATTTATTTCGAATAGCCTGGTATAATTTGATCCTTTTAAGCTCTTGATTAAATCATTTAAATTTTCAATATCTCTATTCATTTTTTTCAATTTTTCATTGTTTTCATTAATAATATTTTTGAAATCCGCTATATCTTTATTCATTCTCTCTTCCAACTCAATCCTGTGAGTTTCACTAAGTTCCTGTCCACAGAGAGGACATGTGTTATCCTCTCCAAGCATCCTTAACTTTTCCATTGTTTCCTTCTCTTGTTTTGAAATGTTTTTTGTTTGCAGGGATAGTTTTTCAATCTCTTCACTCAGTTTGTTTCTGTTTGATTCAATGAGTGATATTTCATTGGAAATCTCCTCAGGATCTTCTATTTTTTTATGGATTAATTCAAAAATTTTCTCAATTATTTTTGTTTTGTTTTTTCTCTCATTATGCAGATCTTCTCTAAATTTGTGAATGTTTTTGTTCACCTCTAAACACTCTTTCATCCTGTTCTCTGCCATACTTATATTCTTACTCAATTCCAAAATTTTGTTTTCGCACGACTGTATATCATTTTCATTGAAATTTATCTGATTAAGCTTGGATTTTAACTCATTTTTTCTCTCTATTTTTAAGAGTAATTTCTCCATTTCCTGGCTTTTCATCTTCAATGATGATACTGTGGATGAAAGATTTGATATATCCAAATAATTCTGTACAAGGGGGTTTTTGCTAAGACTCTCATATTCTGTTTTTATATCATACAGATTTTCAATCTGCTTTTTGATATCATTGAGTTTATTTTTTTTATCATTTAGATTTCTCTCCAATTCATTTTTCTGTTGGTTTAGATTGTCAAGTCTCTCTTTCTTTTTAATTCTCTTCTGATTGAGTTCCTTAAGATTTTTCAAGTCTTTTTCAATTTCAATGGCTTTTTTAAAAAGTATTTTTTCATTCTCCCTTGAGTTGTTTAATTTTTCTACCTTTTCATCAAGATCTTTTTTAATTTTAACAAGGTCATTGACTACATTATTTTTTATTTCTGTCTTGCCCTTCTCCTCTCTGGAAAGTTTCCACAATATTTCAGAGGCTTTTGAATAGCCTTCAATACCTATTATGCCATCTATTGTCTCCTTCCTGTTTTTTGGTGCAAGATTTATTAGATTCTCAATGTCACCCTGCTCAACAAACACTGAGTTCAAAAATGCATCCCTTGAAATTGAAAAGGCATTCAGAATGTAATCATTTACTTCCTTTGCCCCCTCTGCCACTTTTTTTCCGTTAACCAGAAGTTCCACTTTCTTTTGCCTTTCACTTTCTCCTGATAGCTCTAGATGCCTCTCAATTTCATAAAGTGCAGAAGAATGAGAAAACCTTACTTTTACAATTGCATGATTTTTATTGTATGATATATATTTATCACGATCCTTCCCCTCAAGACCGAAAAATGCAAATTTTATACCTTCAAATATGGATGATTTTCCTGAGCCATTTTTTCCTATTATTATGTTAAGACCGTTGCTGAACCTTATTTCAGTCCTTCTGTGTGAGATAAAATTCTCAAGATAGACATATTCAATTATCATCTTCCCATCCATCCATTATTTTTCTTATTTCATTTATGTCACTTTTGTTACCCTCTTTTTTGATGTAGTTGTATAGGTCATATGCAATTCCGCCCTTCCTTTCATTTTTGAAAAACTCGTTGAAAATATTCCTTGCGTTAACACCTTCATTAATATTTAAAATGCGTGGTTCCTCCTCCTTTGAATTTATAATAGGTGGCATTATAATTGCACTCTCCCTGTATGGAGAGATGGCATTTTCCACAGTCTTTCTGCTGATGGTCTCATTTACTGTAATGTGCAGTAATGGTTTTTTTTCAAAATTTTTTTTCAACGTTTCATCAAGCTTTAATATAACTTCATCAAGAAGCCCAGAAAACTCTTCCTGGTATCTCACTTCCTTAAGTGTCCTTCTTTTAATCCTTGCCTGATCCCCATCCAGGTCAACAATATTAACACCTTTTCCCTGTCTTAGAAAACCAGGTATTTCATTTCTACTCTTTATCTCCGTTGACCCTGCATAGGAAAATATGCCAGATGCAAGATTTCTCTGCTGAAACTGGTGAACGTGCCCGAAAGCCAAATATGAGAAATTGGCAGGGAGGTCAGAACTGTCAGCTTCACAGTTTTCCGGAGGGAAAAATGGGGAAATGGCCTGATGGGACATGAGAATTGTATTGTGTTTTCTCTCTGCCTCCTCGGCCCCTCTCCTGTAAAGATTCTTAAGTTCATCGCTCCTGAATCTCCTGTAATTTCCAATTGCATATATGAAAAACTCTTTTTCATCTACTGTCTGTGGTTCATCGCCAATGGCCATAGCCTCTATTCCCAGAAAATCAAATATTCTGGCAGAGTTGGCATCCCGCAGCCTGGGCCTGTCGTGATCTCCTGGAATCACATACATTTTCTTTCTCCTCTGGTTTATTTTCAGCATGTTGTCCCTGAGACATATTAAGGCGTTGTTTGATGGTCTGTTTGTATCAAAAAGATCCCCGGTGTGTATAATGAAGTCCACATCCTCCTCAATTCCTATATTAATGGCTTCCGTAAAGGTATCAAAATAGTCTTTTTCCCTCTCCGGTATCCCATATTCCATTGCACCCAGATGTGTATCCGAAAGATGGAGAAAACGAACCATTTCAACTCAACCCCTTAAGACGATTTTTTACCTTTCCACTGTCAAACATCATATCCCTTGCTTCCCTGGATCTTTTTATGAGTTCATCCATATCAATGTCTCCTCCGCCCTCTCTTGTCTTTCTCTTTCTAACCTTCACTATCACAGGGAATTTTGTGAACTCCCCTACAAGTACAGCCTCACCAGTATTAAGTGATGGGAGATCATCCAGAATGGACTGACTCACCGATTCACAACTTTCTGCAATTGCCCTCTGATCCATTGGATTAGTGATTCTAAGTATTATCTGTGAATTGCACTGGCTAAGAACATCCTGATCTATCTTGTTTGGCCTCTGGGTTATTACAACCAGAAAAACCCCAAATTTTCTCCCCTCCGAGGCTATTTTCTTTATGAGATCTGACAATCTTGACTTCATGGTGCTGCCAACAAAATTGTGAGCCTCCTCTATGAATATGATCACCGGATACTCATACTGGTTTGAAACTTTTCTTTCATATATTTGATCAATTATTCTAAGGCAGAAGTATGACATTATTTCCTGATCAAGTCCAGACAGGTCAAGTATTGACAACTGCCCGGGGTTTAGAAATTCTGATATCTCCGTTCCGTTGCTTGAGAATATTCTGCTCACTGCCTTCAACAGAGATATTCGGCCAGATATCTTTCCCTTATCCTGTGAGTTAAGCTTCTCATAGGATTCCATAAAATCTTCAAAGCCCCTCTTCCCCTGCATTCCTCTCATAATTTTTCTTACAATCTCTCTTAATGTTGTCCATTCTTCCTCTATTCTCATTATATCAAAAAGATCCTCTTCATCAAGGTCCTGAAATCTCACAGTGAAATTTTCAGCCAGTGCTGAAGTCTCTCTTCCGTATCTGCCAGTGCTCCTGTCAGTTCTGAAAATTTTTGTAAACAACCCCAGTTCAGGATCTGACTTTATGTGTACGTAATCTGCATGGGGGTCAAGAACCACCATGTTTGCACCCTTCTTCAGGAGTTCCTCCATAAGTACGGCAGCAATGTTGCTTTTTCCTGCCCCGGTTTGGGCCATTATTGCAACATGTCTTCTGAGCCCGTTGATCCTTATGCCGATTTCCACAGAGTCATAATCCGGAAGTGTTCCAAGAATCACAGAATTCTCCCTCTCCATACCAAATAGCTTTGAAAGTATTTCGGAACTGGCCCTTCGAACTACCTCTCCAATCCTTATTAAGCTTCTGTTTCCCTTGGATGTCTCACCATCTTTTAGAATTGTACCTGTCACCCTTACAGAACAGATACTTCTGTGCTCAGATATTCCGGAATTTACAAAAACTTCAACACTCCTGTAATCCCTCCCCTCGGATATTAGATCACTTACGGAACTTAACTCCTCAACCCTTCCAACTATTTGTCCCCCCGGAGATTCCACATAAACATACTCCCATTTTTTAATTTCAAGATTTGGCTTAAGTATAAATCTAAAAAAATCGCTCCTGTTTCCCGTAACAACAAAGCCTATTTCAGTATCTGAATCTTTCACGCCTCTCACCCCGTGTCTCTGAAAATAGGAGACCACTTTCCTGGTCAAAATAAGGATTTATGATGTTTTCAACTTCATCCCTTGTTATTTTTGCCATTCTGTCTGCAGCAACCAGCCATACGTTATGAACGGAAAGCGAGGAATATCCCTCCATTATCCATCCACACACAATCTTTTCATCAACATCCTCAGAAAAAGAAATGAAATCTACCTTCATTGGTGTATCTCCAATCTCTGGTATTATATGAAATGTGTAATATTTTTCATGAAATCCTTCCATTATGTCACTTTCCAACGGAACTGTATAACCGGGTCTTTCACATACTGATCTGAGAAGCATATGATCTGTTATGTATCTTTTTTCAATAGCTCTCTGAAAATCAATATCTCCTGTGATAATGTCCCTGAGAAATTTTCTTGTTTCAGAAGTTTTTGATAAATATATTATTGTTGTACTGTTCTCCCGGGCGGCGTTTAAAAGATTTTTCAACTCTTCATAATATAAAGGTTTCAGTCTATCCATTTTCTCGTTTCTTATGTTTGGCCAGTATAGCCTGCCTGAGAGAGATCCATCCATCATCATGATTTTAAAGTCCCCATTTTTTATCACATCAGCGGCTGCCATGTGCTCATTCATTTCCATAATACGCTTGGTGAACTCTGGAAGATATTCCCTCTCTATATGGAAAAGGTCAAATGAACTCCTCTGAATACTATTTTTCCCATTTGTAGATATTGCCCTTGAGGCGAGAAACTTCATTCCATTATACAGTTCACGAACATGTAGTGAACCGTCCGTTGCCCATACCTCTCCCTCTGGCCTTATGTTTTTTTCCAGAGGTCTGTATCTTTGAGAAACTATTTCTTTAAGCTTGAGAAAAATCGGGTCCTTTTCAGATATCATAAGGCTGTCCCTTATAAAGTCACCGTTTTCAATAAGATATCTCTTCAGTGACTGGTAAAAATCCATGAAAAATAAAAGTTGAATGAAATACTTAATCTTTAAGGTGAATGGCTCAGGATGAATTAAAAGATTTAAGTAATCTGCAGTTATGATTTATTGTGACTCTATCACTTAAGGATATAATGACCTCGGACCCTGTTGTATTTAAGCTCCCAAACTCTGTTGCAGTTGCCGTTGATACATTGATCAAATACAACATAACTGGAATGCCCGTGACCGACGGAACAGGGAGGTTTGTTGGCATTATCTCTAGAAGAGATATATTTGAAAATCCAAATGAAACACAGACTTCCCTCATAATGAGAAAGGGGCCAGTTGGTGATCTCGAGATGCCAATCAATGAAGCAGCAAAAATAATGCTTAAGGAACACAGAAGACACATGGCGGTGGTGGACTCAGATGGCAGGGTTGCAGGAATAGTTACACCTCAAGATTTTTTGAAAATCATTGAAAATAACTACAGCAACATTCTTGTAAAGGATATTAAAAGAGGAGTAACACTACCAGTGTGGGAAGAGACCCCTCTCCCTGTAATATACAAATCAATGAGGGTTAATGGCATATTTGTTTACCCTATACTGGACAGAGAGGGAAATTTCAAAGGTTTGCTTACTGACAGAGATCTCTTTGAAAAGATTGATGTTGGAACTGTAAAGCAGAGTGAGGCACAGTCCATAAGTGACGACGACCCATGGTCCTGGGAGGGGATTAAAAACGTGGTTTCCTATTTTATTGAGAAGAATCATATAAAAATACCGGATATACCTGCGAGATCAATTGCAATATACAGACCTGTTGTTGTGAACATTAACGAAAGATTGTCAATAGCAGCAAGGAAAATGAGAGACGGAAATTTCAATCAGGTACCTGTTGTTTCAACAGTTAAAGGACTTGAGGGAATACTCCTTGATATTGATCTTCTTTCCGTATTCAAATGATATTTATATATGCAAGAATTACGCAAATTGGTATTTAATGGGTGAACTTGAAACCGTTATTGAACTTGCAAAGAGAAGGGGATTCTTCTGGCAGTCATTCTCAACATATGGTGGTTTTGGGGGCCTTAACGATTATGCTCCACTTGGTTCATTATTGAAGGATCGTGTGTATTCAGTATGGAGCGGAATTTATGCCTCCCTTAATGGAATTGAACTTGATTCTCCCAACATTACACCTGAAGATGTGCTGAAGGCTTCAGGACATGTTGAAAGATTTTCAGATGTTGCCGTAACTTGCCTAAACTGTCATACCAAACAGAAGGCAGAAAATCTGATTTCAGAGATTGGATTGCAGGCGAAAAACGGACTACCTGAAGAATTTGATCTGATAATAGAGAGCAGGGGGATTAAATGCCCCAGATGTGGTGGAAAGTTCGGAAAGGCTTATAATTTCAACCTCATGTTCAAGATAGATGGGCAGGATGGCACTTTCTATATGAGGCCAGAAACTGCACAGGGTATTTTTGTGAATTTTAAAAATCTTTACAATTACAATAGAAACAAACTTCCAATGATAGTATACCAGAAGGGGAAAGGTTTCAGAAATGAGATCTCTCCAAGGCAGGCCCTGATAAGGGAGAGAGAATTTTACATGGCAGAGGTGGAGGTCTTTCTTGAGAATGATAAATATGACAGCTTCAAGCCTAAGGGCGACGTTGATGTTACACTTCTTGACAGAAACGGGAATGAACATCACACAAACCTTTTAAAAGCATCCGAAAGCGGATTGCTGAATCCAGATCATGCATTCTTTCTTGAAATTACTTATGGTTTTGCCACAAGGGTTGGAATAAAGAAGGAAAGGCTTAGATTCAGACAGCACAGGAAGGACGAACTGGCACATTATTCAAGGGACTGCTGGGATCTTGAGGCATATATGGACGGGAACTGGGTTGAAATAACAGGAATTTCAGATAGAGGAACATACGATCTGGAAATGCATCAGAAATACACGGGTAAAAATTATGAATATGCGGATGGAAAAATTGCAAGGGTGATCGAACCAGCCTCTGGAATAGGAAGAATAATAATGGCCATACTGACATCTTCATTTAGAAAGAGAGAAAGTGATTACAATTACCTTGACCTCCCTGATGAAGTTGCACCTTACAGAATATGCGTTCTCCCTCTTCAGAAAAAGGATGGGCTTGCTGAAAAAGCAAGGGAATTCATGGAAAAAATCAGGGCCATAGAGCCATTCTCAACATATGATGAGAGCGGGGCAATAGGAAGGAGATATGCAAGACAGGATGAAATTGGCACACCCTACTGCCTCACAGTTGATTATGAAACCCTTGAAAATGGCTCCTTTACATTAAGGGAGAGGAACACAATGGAGCAGATCAGGATAGAATCAATTGATGAACTTTTATCCACAGGAAATATACTTACCTCACCTGCCATAATTAGAACGAGAAAACTTAGAAAATGATCTTATATTTTATTGGTTATCATAATATATATTAAAATTTTTCAAACACGATATTCTCTGTTAAGAAATGACATTACTCTGCCTACTGCGTCATGCTGATTCAGAGCAAACAATGCCTCCTTGGCAAGTTTTGGATGCATTCTGAAATTGAATGCCGAGGTATATGTGAATTTTATTCTTCCGTCAAGACCTATGAGATATGTAACTCTCTGATTCATATACTGTATTGGCCTTACCTTAACATCATAATCAGCCCATATTTTTCCGTCCGGATCAGATATAAGACTGAAATTTAGATTTCTCTTTTTTATAAATTCCCTGTGACTTTCAACACTGTCTATGCTCACCCCCAGAACCTTTGCATCCAGTGTTTTGAAATCATCGAATTCATCCCTAAACTCGCATGCCTCTCTCTTGCAACCAAAGGATTCATCCTTTGGATAAAAATAGAGTATTATGTAATTTCTACCTATGAAATCTGATAATCTTATTTTATTACCTGTTTCAATGATACCAGTAAAATCTGGTGCTGGAGTTCCAACCGGAAGGGCTATGATTTTGTTATTCGTTTAATATATGTAAAAAAGCATACGAAATTTTTTTACCTTTTGAACCGTTCTTAAACTTTTTTCTTTTATTTAAAATATTTCAAAGCTTATTAGTATAATTAGAATTACTGAATATGAGCACTGAAGAATTCATTGATGAAATAACATTTGATGGAAAAAAATACAAATATGTGTCTCTGAAAAAGGTTGAGAAAAAATATCCACAAGTTAAGGACTTTCCAAGATCACTCAAAATTATACTTGAAAGCCTTATAAGAAATTTTGATGGGGAAAAGGTAACTCAAAAGGATATAGAAAATCTTGTTTCATGGAGACCGGATTCTGATCCGGACTATGAAATTCCGTTTACTGTTTCAAGGGTTTTAATGCAAGATTTCACGGGAGTGCCGGCAATTGTTGACATTGCTTCAATGAGAGATGCATTCAAAAAAATGGGTGAAAATCCTGAAAAGATAGAACCACTGGTTCCGGTTGATCTTGTTATAGATCACTCGGTTCAGGTTGATTTTTATGGGAGCAATGAAGCACTCAGGAAAAACTCTGAAATAGAATTTCAAAGAAACATTGAGAGATACAGATTTTTGAAATGGGCTCAGGGCTCAATGAAGAAGCTGAAGATTGTGCCACCTTCAACAGGAATAGTCCATCAGGTGAATCTGGAGTACCTTGCAAAGGTAGTTTTTATAAATGATGAGGAAAAAATGGCATATTTTGATACACTGGTTGGTACTGATTCACACACAACAATGATCAACGGCCTTGGTGTCCTTGGCTGGGGTGTTGGAGGAATTGAGGCAGAAGCTGCAATGCTGGGGCAACCAGTAACTTTTCTTGCACCAAAGGTTGTGGGTGTAAATGTTCATGGAAAACCGAAGGATGGTGTCACTGCAACAGACATTGTTCTTACACTAACAGAAATTTTGAGAAAGAGCAATGTTGTTGGGAAATTCGTTGAATTTTTTGGTGACGGAATTAAACATCTGGCTTTACCCGACAGGGCAACGCTGTCAAATATGTGCCCTGAATACGGGGCAACATGTGCTCTGTTTCCCGTTGATGAGGAATCCATAACTTATCTTGAAACAACCGGCAGGGATAGTAAACTAATAGATTTCATACAGGAGTACATGAAAAAACAGGGTCTCTTTGGAAATGTAAAATCCTCATACTCAGAGCTTATTGATTTTGATCTTGGAATGATCGAACCCACCATTGCAGGCCCTAAACTTCCACAGCAGAAGGTTCTTTTGAAAGATTCTGGTAAGAGTTTTCTCAAGTTCATGGAGGAAAGCAATGGATCCTCTGAGAAAAACAAGAGTAATCAGAAGATGGTGTCACTTAAGTCAGTAAAGATTAATATTGATGGTAAGGAGGAGACCTTAAGGGATGGGGATGTGGTCATAGCAGCAATTACAAGCTGCACAAACACATCAAATCCAAGGGTAATGATAGGAGCAGGTCTTCTTGCAAAAAGGGCAGTTGAACTTGGTCTCAAGGTGAATCCAAAGGTTAAGACAAGTCTGGCACCAGGTTCCAGGGTCGTGTCTGAATACCTTAATAAAAGCGGTCTTCAGAAATATTTGGACACTCTTGGATTCAACGTTGTTGGATTTGGATGTACCACATGTATTGGAAATAGTGGACCCCTGAGGCCTGAAATAGAAGATGCAATCGTCAATAATAATATGTACACTGTTTCTGTCCTTTCAGGAAATAGAAATTTTGAGGCCAGGATTCACAGAAATGTCAGGGCAAACTATCTCATGTCACCAATGCTTGTTGTTGCCTATGCAATTGCAGGAACAATTAACATAGATATGGATAAGGAACCAATTGGAAAGGGAAAGGATGGAAAGGAAGTTTTTCTCAAGGATCTTTGGCCGGAGGAGAAGGAGATAAGTGAGGAGATAAGGAAGAATGTAACCTCGGACCTCTTCAGATCCAACTATGAAAAAATAGGTAAATTCAGTGAATTGTGGAACGAACTAGATACCCCGGAGGGGGTACTGTACAAATGGGATGAGAAGAGTACCTACATAAGAAACCCTCCTTTCTTTGATAACTTTTCAAAAAATGAGGGAAAATACTCAAATGTTTTGAAAGGACTTAAAGTGCTGGCGGTGTTTGGAGACTCAATAACAACAGATCATATTTCACCAGCTGGTTCAATAGGGAAAAATTCACCTGCGGGACAGTATCTTATTGAAAAGGGCGTAAATCCAGAGGATTTCAACTCCTTTGGTTCCAGAAGGGGCAACCATGAAGTAATGATGAGGGGAACATTCGGAAACAACAGGATTAAAAACCTACTTGTTGACAAGGAGGGCCCAAGGACAGTTGATCCTGAATCTGGAAAAGAGGATTGGATATACAATGTGGCAATGAAATTGAAGGAGAAGGGTGGCAGCATAGTAATTGCGGGAAAGGAGTACGGTTCTGGATCAAGCAGGGACTGGGCTGCAAAGGGTCCATATCTGCTGGGTGTAAAGGCTGTAATTGCAGAATCCTTTGAGAGAATACACAGAAGTAACCTTGTATGTATGGGTGTTCTTCCTCTTCAGTTCAAGGATGGGAAAAATTTCAAATCCATGGATATTGATGTGACAAAAGAAATAACATTGAAACTTCCTGAGAAGCTTGAACCAAGACAGAATGCAACAATATCATACACATCCAGGGATGGGAAACAAAAGGAAGAGGAACTTACAGTAAGACTGGATACACCGGTTGAGGTTAAATATTATCTCAATGATGGAATACTGCCTTTCGTAATGAGAAAAATGTGAAGCAAATTATTTTATAAGCTGCCCGGAGGCAATTTTCCATACATAGAGATCAAAAATGCCGGGCTCCATGCCAAAACTTTCAGAAATTAATCTGAATTTTTTTTCTATTTTTATGTATTCCTTCTTTGATAGGGAAAAGGAATTTGATTTTTCACCAAGAACAAGCCTGAGTATGTGTTTGTCAAGTATTGCAAAGGAAAATGTTCCTGTGTTTCTCAAAAAGTGTGAAGCTTCCTTATAACCAAGCCCCTTTACATTTTGAATCAGATACTCCCTTGCATACCAGGGATCCGGATGGTTTATTATTACAGGGAGTTCATCCAGTAACTTTCTTGATTCATATATGTATCTTGAACGTGTGTTGTAGAACCTGCACCTTTCTTTGTGCAGTGCATTTCTCAGATCCTCCATTCCAAAATGGAGGAACGGTTCAATCCCAAGTCTTTCCTGCATCTTTGTACCCAGCTTTGCCGAGGTGTTTGCTGTTATTATGCAAAAAACAAGTTCAAAAAATATTTCCTCGGAACTTCTGTTCCTGAATGATCTGAATTCCCGAACCTTGTCATTCACCTCTGCTGAAAATGGAGAGTTTATCAGTTCTTCAACCTGCTCTATCCATGTTTTTTCTTTCAATGATTCCAAGGCTCTCATATGGAAATGATTAATATAGTGTTAAATTTTATCATTTGTGGAAGTTTATTCTTTACCAGAGGCTGGAAAGACGAAAGTTATTGATTTTATAAAATCAAGCTATGAATTTCTGAACATGAACTTTTACCTCTTAGATGATGAGGAAGTTATGAGGACAATAAAGGAGCAGGTTGAAAAAAAGGTAAAGGTACGCATAATTATTGACGGCCACCCATTCAATTCTGAAACCCCTGACATCTCTGTTTTAAAAAACACTGGTGCAAAGGTCATAATTGCACCAATGAGATTTGACAATCATGATGTATTTGACCATGCAAAGTACATGGTGAATGAACACAGTTTTTTTATAGGAACTCTAAACATGACGGAATCAGCATTTACAAAAAATAGGGAATATTTCGTTATTGGAGATGAAAAAAAGATAAGAAAAGCCCTTGAGAATGTGTTTGAGTCTGATTATGAAAACGAGAGGATAAGGCCAAAAGACAGGGACGTTCTCATGATCTCTCCTGATTCGGAGAGAGAACTGTTTTCATTCATGAGAGGAGGAAAAAAACTTTTCATAGAGACTGAGGAACTGGGGGATGATCCCACCCTACTTGAACTCCTGAGATCAAAGGGAAAAAAGGTCAGACTAATACTGCCATCAACCATAAGCAGTGAGGACAAAAAGAATGCATTATCCCTGAAGGATTCTGGCGTGAAAATAAGGATAATGCCGGCTAATTCACTTTACCTTCATGCTAAGATGATTCACATAAAGAAAAGAGCGTTCATAGGTTCACAAAATTTTTCTGGAACAAGCCTCGAGAGAAACAGGGAGATTGGGATAATATTCAAAAAAGGTTTGCACAGAAAAATACTCATGGAAAAATTCAATTCAGACTGGAAGATATCGGAAAATCTGAAAAATTAAATATTTGTCAAGCCCTTATACCATATGAAACCCTCGGATATCAGGGCATCCTCTTTTTTAATTCCGTATGCGGAAAAAAATCCTTCAACTCCACTCACAGTTGCCTTTGCAGATTCAATGCTGTAACCTGTTCCTGATATCTTCACACTTATCCTATGATCCTCCTTTTGAATGTCTATGAAATTCCCCACCATTATGTTTTTGTACTGTTGGATCTGATCTATAAGCTCTTCAAGTGTTTCTGCATATTTTTTAATTATATTACCAAGTATCTGGCCTCTTTCATACCATTTTTTCAATGTTTCCTTCTCACTGTATTTCATAGAATTCTTTACCAGGAAATCCAGAAGTATGGAAGGTACAGGAACTGAACCTGTTTCAATAAGCAGACTTATAAGTGTTCCAATACGTACTATATCCTCACTTCTGATACCTATTGAATCCAGTGCCATGTAAAGTGATACTGCTTCCATAACAATTGAGCTTACCGGCCTCCCTTTTTTATCAGCGAAATCTTCCAGCTTCTGGATTGCTTCGTTTTTCATGCTCACATTGATTCTTCCCATTTAAAACTCTAAATCATTCATTACTATTATAATATCTTTTATTGTGTGTATTTTTGCTCATTATTGTCCATGTTTGTGTATTTTTATTCTTAATAATTAATATAACTTTTTGAAATATGCAGTTATGAATAAACTGCTTGTTTATTCCACAATATTCATAACAATGGCCAGTTTCCTTCTTGCCATCACAGTGTTCTTCAAGAAAGGAATTTCCTATAAATTCTGGGGTTCCGGTCTTTTCCTGTTTGTACTTGGGGCATTTCTTGAAGTTCTGTTTGCACTGAATATTTCGGGAACTTTACTTTTTTCAGTTTACCTGTTCTCTGTGGCACTTCTGGTGGAATTGCTTGCTTTGGGTTCACTTTCACTTTTGAATAATAAAAAAATGTTGCTTGGATTTATAGTATATACAGTGTTATCGTCCCTTGCAGTAATTGCAACATTAATAATCACTCCCGCCTCAAATATACTTGTGAACGGAGTTGTTTATGGTGCCCTTCCCCTGCCTGTTGTCATTTCGTCTTCATTTTCCACGTTCCCATCTGCAGCAATACTGATAGGTGTTGCCGTATACTCACTTAAAAAAACAGGAAATCTGAAAATGGTATGGATAATTGCTGGAACAGTTTTAGTTTCCATTGCGGGGTCACTTTACATTGCAAGCTTCCCTGAGCTTCTCTACTATTCTGAATTCCTTGGAATCCTGTTCCTATGGGCAGGGTTCTTCAATTTTTCAAGCCTTGTAAAAATAAGAAGGGGTGATGCCGTTGAGTATTAGTTTCTTTGATCGTTTCCTGTTTGCATTCACAATTGGTTCCCACATAATTATTGTGGGAACAAGCGTATCCCTTGGACTGCTTCTTGTGATTCTTGAGTTTCTTCATGCAAGAAAAAACAGGGAAGTGTATGAATATCTGATAAAAAGGGTTAAAAAAATGTTCATAGTTGCATTTGGTATTGGAACTGCAAGCGGAATTGTGATGGCAGTAGAACTTGTAAACCTTTTTCCAGGATTCATGAAGCTTGTGTCTGAAACCGGTGCAATAAATATCTTTTATGCTGAGGTTTCAGCCTTTTTCCTGGAAACCATAACTTTGATGATTTATGCTTATTATGAAAACGCTTTCAGATGGAAATACAGCAATTTTCTCCTGTCCCTTGGTGTCTATCTTGGAGTGATAATGTCTGCAGTGTTCATCACAATGGTCAATGCATGGATGAACACACCCAATGGATTCAACCTAAGTTATTTTGAAACCACTGGCAAAGTCATAAATGTTGCACCTTTTGCCCCTTTCTTCACTGCATCAACAGCTGATGAACTTGAACATGTGCTGACAACAACCATTTTTGCAGGTGTTGTCCTTACATCAGGAATGTTTGCATACACATATCTGAGATCCAATGAGGAAATTGAGAAAAAGGCCTCTGCACTGGTTCTCAGGATATCCGCCTGGATATCAATGATAACAATAGCCCTTGCGGGAATAACTGGAGGAAACGAGGTCATTTCACTGCTGAAGTACCAGCCGGAGAAATATGCTGCAATTGAATTGAACCCTGTAACAGGAACAGGATTCTCAGAGCATATTTTTGGATATCTGAACAATGGCATAATTTATGGTTCTTTGAAAATACCTGGCCTTCAGGCTTTTCTTGCAAAGATAGAATCTGGTATAACAACCCTTCCCGGTCTTTCTTCATTTCCAAAAAGCACATGGCCGCCCCTTTTTGTCCATACCAGTTTTGACATAATGGTGGTTGGTGGCCTTCTCATGGGGCTTTTCTTCTTCATACTCTTCCTTTACTTCATAATGAGAAAGGACTTTACAAGAAATCGCCTACTGGTGTTGCTGGAAATTCCTTTGTCATTCATTGCCTATGCAATTTATGAACTGGGATGGGTTACAGATGAGGTTGGAAGACAGCCATGGATTGTTTACAATGTTATGAAAGTGTCCCAGGCCGAATCAACATCCACAGCCATCATATTGCCAGGATATTTCATAATTGCATTCTACCTGCTTGTAATTCCACTGACATTCTACATAATGATGAGAATATACAGGAACAGACAGACTGTAACCCATAATAAAAAAAGTAATTTGAAGGAGGGTGTTTATGACTGAATACGTTTTTTTAATTGATTATGCAATATTTTCAGTATTTATATCCCTGTTTCTGACAGAATTCATGGGTTCATACCAGCTTATTTTCAACTGGAAAAACAGTTCTGACACCGTTATTCAATACATAACACCGATCTGGGAAATAACAGGTACATTTGCAGCGTTCTGGGTTGTTGCTTCTGATTTTATATTTCCATCGGCAATACTACCAGTGGCATATCTATATTCCGGGGGAATAATGGTATTTCTCATATTCTTTGTGGCAAGAAACGCTGCCTTTGTTTATGGAGAATACATGAATTCAGGCAGGTTTTTGTCAAAAAGATTTCTCATGTATTCATATGGGTTTTCCACCTTTGCCCTTGCACTTATTGCCCTTTTTGTCATATCAGGTATAATTGGTGCTGGGGGAGTTAACACACAAAATCTTTCTTTTAACTTTGGGCAGTGGATAATTGACCCTTATTCCTGGATGTTTCTCGTATCCGGAACTCTCATATCATGGGGCCTTTCTTACATGTTTTTTGATGTCGGTGCATCATGGAAAACCGCACTTGTTGTTTTTGCAGGACTCCTCACCGGTTCAGTGTCCCTCTATTCCATGGATGGTGCAGGGTTTTCAATTCTTCCAGTAATTTCAGCCATCTTAATTTCTCTGGTTGCCCTTTCATCTTTGACAGAATTCAGGATTAAGAAATTATTTTTCATTCCATTACTTTCAATTTCTGTGTTTTTAACATATCCTCTTGTTTACCCCTATGCTTTCCATCATACCTTGAATGTAAACTCACTGATGAACAATGGGCCTCTTCTGAATTCCTTCCTTATAATCACAGTTTTCGGTTTGATTCTGTTGTCATTCCTGTTTCTTGTCATGTATAGGGCAATGAAAAACAAAAAATCTTTAAAAATTCAATAATTCAAAATTTTTTTGGTTTCGGTATTGTATATTCTTTATTTTCACCACTGTAATGGTTGAACCTTGCCCCACATTCATTGCAGCTCATCCTCTTCACAAGATAGGAGTTGAATCCCCAGTTTTTTATTTCTTCAACATTTTCTGAACCACATACAGGGCATTTCATATTAAAGTAAGGAAAATGTGTTGAATAAATCTTTCTGCTTCATGCAACATATATATATTGAAATTATTATTATTGAGTGTGAATAGACCAATCATAAAATTCATTGTAATACTCCTTTTCTTGATAATAATATTTCCATTGTTGATGACAAGTTCAGAAGAACTTAAGACGGATAAAAAATTTGAAGGAAATGATGTGAGAATATTCAAAACCAAGGGAATCTATTCTAAATTTCCCGTTACACCGGGATCCATTTTAGCGGGAAATCATTCCCAATATTATGGAAACGTTTCTGTTCTTCTCCAGTTTTCTTACAGTAATCAGAGCAGACTTAATTCGCTTCTGCAAAATCTGTCTGACCAAAAGAGTGCTCAGTACAGGCATTTTTTAAACCTGAAAGAATTTGATGAGAATTTTTCACCCCCATCATATATTTATTGTGAGGCTGTCCAGTACTTTTCCAACTTTCCCCATATGCATATTAAAAAGTTCTCCGGAATGTTCTCTCTTCAGATATGCGGGTCTTCATTGGAAATGAGTAAGGCATTCAACACAAGTTTTGTTGTAGGGCCATCAGAAAAATACTATTCCACTAATTATCCGGAACTGCCTGAATCCATTGCATCACACATTTCAGGTTCAGTGGGTTTCACAGACAGAAGTGTTAATGCTTCCCTGAACCTTGGTGTCTCAGGCAAAACTTATAAAAATGTAAAACAGGAGAGTGGTTATCCCTCCCCTATTGACTGTAGTAATGGCCAGCTAATTTACGGAAGTGATCTTCAAGTAGCATATGATGAGGTTTCTCTCTTCAATTTTACCTATCCAAAAAATGAAGTCATTGCAACAATACTCTGGTCCGGACAAAACAAAACTGGTGCAAATGTGGGACCCTATGATCCCACGGATGTGTACGATTATTTTAATGAAACGCTTCCAAAGAATGAACCCATGCCTCAGGTCCATGCGGTGCCAATCAACGGTGCACCATATCCTGGTATTCGTGCCACATGTGATGTTACAGGATCCTTTGAAGAAAATACCCTTGACTTAGAGATGGCTGGAAGCCTGGCACCGGGTGCATCCATATTCAATGTATATGGTCCAACGTCTTCCTGTGAAAATATTGACAGTGCCTTTGCATTTATTCTGAATCCAAACAATAAGGTTCCACAGCTCAAGAATGTGTCTGTCATTACCAATTCCTGGGGTGCATCAGACAACAATAATACTCTGTGGTACGATTATTTACAGGAGGCTCAGGCAAGAGGAATTACTGTCCTGGCTAGCTCTGGAGACGGATGTGACAATGTAAACAGTTCCAAATATTCAGGATCAATCAGTTCTTTCCCAGCCGCAATGGCCTACAATTCCTTTGGAATAACGGCAGTTGGTGGAACAACCTTGAGGCTGTATCAGGATCTTTCAATAGAAAATCAGACTGCATGGTATATCAGTTCAGATTGCAAACTAGGGCCTATTGGAAGCGAAGGTGGCATATCAACTGTCTTTCCTGAGCCGGCATTTCAACTTTCCACAGAGGCAAATAAAATTCTTGGGGGAAAAGGACGAGGAACACCTGATATAAGTGCTATTGCAAATGATACAGCTGTATGCCTGAGTGTAAATCTGTCTAATCCTGCACCATACATATTTTACGGAACAAGCATAGCCTCTCCTGTTATGGCCGGAATAATTGCAGAGATTGATGCTGTGCTGAAAGATTTCGGAGAAGGTAATGTTGGTTACCTCAATCCTTTTTTGTATAAACTGGCAAACAGACAATTTTATTCAAATAATAGTGAAAAATGTTCTCATTTCATCTCCTCTGGTGGATATAAATATGGAATTCCTGCCTCTGCATTCTACAACGTTGACAGTGGACACAACCACCTTTTTAAAGCGTTGCCCGGATATAACCTTGTTACAGGATGGGGCTCCATAAACGCTTATAATTTAACCCTTTTTCTCATTGAAAGGAATTTTTCCTTTAACCCGTCTGCACTGAGGGGTGTGGATTTTAATCTTTCACTCCAGGGTATAAATGTAACAGGATATCTCTACAATAATAGAACTGGCTCATTTTCATCTGTTGACAACTGTTACAACGGCTCAATTCAGGAAAATGCCGTGGTTGCCAATGAGCTGGGAGCACCACTTTACTGGATACAAAATGTCATATATCTGAAATACAGATCTGGCTTCTGGTTCGTGAACTACACTGCCTGGGTATCATATCCCTTCTTTGGCCTGTATCCTGGTATCACTTCATTCAGATACCTTTTTCCCATAGGAAAAATGGTTAGTCTTCCACATGAATTTAATATGAGCATGGTTCTTGAAAATTCCACCTCTCCATGTGGATCGTACATTAATTTTGTGGTGAATAACAATGTAGAGAAAATCAACACGCCGGGTGCAGCTTACATCATAGGCTCCCAGAATTACAATTACATTTATAATGGAAAGAACGAAATTAACGGACCTTCTCCTGGCACCTCCCTGCCCGGAGGACTGGCACCCCAGTTTGGACTTACGGGGCCACCCACAGACGGTTTAGGAAAATATGGTAACGGAACTGTTGGAAACGTCACTTCTTACGGACTTTATTTCTCCTCCCATAAATGGGTTGCCCTTTCTCTTCACCCAATTTCATCGAAATATTCCATAGTCCAGACAGGTGAGACTGCCTCAGGAATAGTTTATTCAGGATCGGGAAACAGATATTCATTATCATTTAGCAGGAATGCTGATTATCAGGGAGTTTTTGCTTCAGTTGGAAAAGTATTTTGCATTACAATCAGGGAAAGGGGGCTCCCTGATAACACACCATGGTATGTTAAGACCAATGGTACACCTGTCATATTAACAACTGCAAATAATACAACCTTTCCGTTCTTCAATGGAACATTCACTTTCTGTATCATGTCAAGTAATCCATGGTACAGTGGTGGAAACCTCACGGTTAATGTGAAAAATAATCTATCATATACATGGAATTTTCAACGTCTTTATCTTTTGAGTTTTGAAATAGAAAACCTACCTTTAAACGGGAAATGGGGAGTGAACATTTCCTCTTTCCATGACATTACGGAACTAAAATCCATTTCCCTTAAGGTTAAAAACGGTACATATAATGCCACTCTTTATCATGTCACAGGTACAGTATTGTGTTATCCTGGTGGAAAAATATACAATGTTGAAAATTCACAGATTCAAATTACGGTTGATGGACACAACGAAACATTTACGCTTGATTTTGGGCTTAACAGCAGCTCAGGAGGAAACATTATAATATTGGTGCTTTTCCCAGCAGCATTGATTCTTGTTATCGCCTTTATAATATTACTGATGAGAAAAAGAAAAGACAGGTAGATTTAAGAAAATACATCTTAAAATAATGGTAATGCATCATAATATATGGAAAATAACCTTCACCGGGCGGAGGAACTAAGAAAGATAGTTAAAGATCATGAGGATTTTTTTAAGGATTCAATTCCACTTATTGCCTCTGAAAATCTTATGAGTCCAATGGCCATGGAAATGCTTCTGTCAGATTTTGGAAACAGGTATGCAGAGGGGCTTCCAGGACAGAGATATTATCAGGGTAATATATTTGTGGATAGGGCTGAAACTTTAATAACTGAGGCTGCAAAAGAGCTTTTCAATGTTCCACAGGCTGATCCAAGGCCAATATCAGGTACAAATGCAAACCAGGCTGTTGCATTTGGTCTACTCTCTCCCGGAGACACAATTTGTGCTCCAGATCTTTCCGGGGGAGGACACATCAGTGCAGCAAAATTTGGTACGCTTGGTTTCAGGGGACTTAACATAGTTAACTATCCTTATGATGAGGAGACAATGACAGTGGACCCCTCCGGAGCTGAGAAAATAATAAGGGAAAGCAAACCAAAGGTCTGCCTTTTTGGTCAGTCTGTTTTCCTCTTTCCCGCTCCAATTAAGGAGCTTAGAGATGTGTTTCAGGAGGTTGGATGCAAGGTCTGGTACGATGGAGCCCATGTCCTTGGTTTGATTGCCGGTGGAAAGTTCCAGGACCCAATGAGAGAGGGTGCAGATGTAATGACTGGCTCAACACACAAGACCTTTCCAGGACCACAGCATGGAATAATAGTTGGAAATACTGATGAAAAGACTTGGAAAAAGGTTCAGAGGGGGGTTTTTCCTGGAGTTTTAAGCAATCATCATCTTAACACAATGGCTGCACTTGGTATCACAATATTTGAGATGATTGATTTCGGGAAGTCTTATGCCTCTGCAATTGTGGAGAATGCAAAGGCAATGGCTGAGCAACTACATGAACTTGGAGTAACTGTACTTGGAGAAAAAAGGGGATTTACGGAATCACACACTCTGGTTGCTGACGTCAGGAAGTTTGGTGGTGGAAAATTTGTTGCTGAAAAACTTGAAAAATGTGGAATTGTTCTAAATAAGAATTTGATACCTGCCGATCACAATAGAAATTCTCAGGATCCAAGCGGAATAAGGATTGGTTCACAGGAAATAACAAGAATAGGTATGGGAAAATCAGAAGCAAAACATGTTGCAGAGATTATAGTAAGAGCAATGAATGAAAACTCAGACATTGAAAAAATAAGAAAAGAAGTTGCTGAATTTAAATCAAACTTCAATGAAGTAAAATACTGCTATGGCAAGAGAGAAGCCTATGGGCACATAGATCTTTTCAGATGATGTGTAAACATCATCTGCTGTTTATAACTTTAAAAAATTTGAATATTGCACTCATATCAAGGTTTCCGTAATTTGCCTCCATATTAGAGTAAAAGGATTCTGATATTGATGAGAAAACGTGGCTTAGTCCGTTTTTTGTAAGCATTTCGTTTCCATATCTCAGATCCTTCAACTGGTGAGAAAGAAGAAACTGTGGGGTAAAGTCCATGTTCTTCATGTTTTCACCCTTAAGTTCCAGTGAAGCTGTCCTTGCACCCCCTCCCTGTAATGCCTTTACCATATTGTTAAAATCAAGTTTTAATTCCATTCCTGCATTTACAATTTCGCTTACTGCTGACACAATGGTTCCCATTAATAGATTGTTAAGAAGTTTCATGGCTATCCCTTTTCCGTTTTCTCCCATGTATATCTGCTGAGCTGAAAAACACTGAAGAACCGTTCTTATTTCTTCAAAAATCTCACTGTCACCGCCGAATACACATGTGAGTTTTCCTGACTCTGCAGCCGGTACACTGCCTATTACAGGACAGTCGCAGTATTTTATTGATTTATCTCTAGAGAACTCAAAGTTTTTAATTGACTGTTCCTGGGAAATTGTACTCATATCAATTATTGCTTTAACCTTTCCTTTAATGGATAAGATTTTTTCCACTATTTCCCCTGAAGCTTTGGAATCGGTAACAATCATAAAAATTATATCGCTTTTTTCCACCAAAGATTCTATGGAATTTACACTGTATTTTTTCAAATCCTCTGGGATTTTGTTTTCAGTTCTGTTGTATATTTTAAGATTGTGGCCATTTTTCAAAATATTTCGGCAAATTGGTACACCCATCATACCTGTACCTATGAATCCATAAACTTTGTCCATAATCATGAAATGGTTTAAGCTTAATGTTTTTATTCATTTTAAAATTAGAATATAATAAGTGGAACAATTTTAAATTGGTATGGCATACCTCAGTGTGAATATTGCCGTAATAGGTTATCAGGGAGATGTTGAAGAGCATCTCGAGATGTTAAGTTCCATAGGAAGTAAAGGATTTAATGTAAATACATACAGGGCGAGGAGTACTGAAACCCTGAAGAATGCAGATGGTATTGTGATTCCTGGCGGTGAGAGTACAACAATATACAAACTTACAAAGGAGTATGGTCTGTATGATATGATAATTCAACTGGCCAGTTCAGGGGTTCCTGTAATGGGAACATGTGCAGGCATAATACTTCTGAGCAGGGAAACAAATGATACGAGAGTACAGGGGATGGGCCTTCTCAATGTCTCAATAGAGAGAAACGGATATGGAAGACAGGGTGATTCTTTTCAGAGAAACATTTCAGTAAATGGTATTGGTGATTTTAATGCTGTATTCATAAGAGCCCCAGTGATAAAATCAACAGGGGAAAATGTAGATATACTTGCATATGAGGGGAACAGGCCTGTGATGGTAAGACAGGGAAATATCATAGGAATGACATTTCACCCTGAGTTGACTGAGGATACAAGGATACATGTGTTTTTTTTGAATATGATAAAAGAGAGGGAGGGGTATACTTCCCAAGGAAAGATAAAAGAAAGGGTGGCATGAAATGAAAACGGTCCTTTATGACAACCATGTAATGAATGGAGCGAAGATGGTGGATTTTCATTCATGGAATATGCCACTTTATTATGAATCCATACTGAAAGAACACATGTCTGTAAGAAAAAAGGTTGGAATTTTTGACGTTTCACACATGGGTGACCTTTTCATAGAGGGGGATAACTCAACAGACTTTTTACTCAGCATTTTACCGTCGGATATTGAAAATGCAAAGGAGAACAGCTGTACTTACACAGCATTTTTGAACTCTGATGGAAAAATGATTGATGATACAATAATATACAAATTTTCAGATGAAAAATATCTTTCAATACCAAATGCAGCAACTACAGATCTCATTTACAATCATGTCAAATCCTTTGACAAAAAAGGCGTTGAAATTAAAAACGTATCTGATGAATACGGATGCATAGCTGTGCAGGGGCCTGAAAGCCAACCACTTATTGAAGATCTCGGGTTTGAATTTCCTGAAAGTTTTAGATTTTATGAGATTAACCATTTAATAGTTTCAGGAACGGGATATACTGGAGAGAAAGGTGTTGAGATAATAGGTAAAAACAAAAATATAGTTGAAATGTGGGAAAAACTTTCTGAAAAGCTGAAAAATTATGATGGAAGTTTGTGTGGTCTTGGGGCAAGGGACACACTGAGAATGGAGAAAGGATTTCTTCTTTCAGGCCAGGATTTTAACAATGATAGAACGCCAAGGGAAGCTGGTATATCTTTCATACTAACAAACAGAAAGAATTACATGGGAAAGGAATTTGCTGAGAGAACTGACTTTACTGAAATATTCAGAGGATTTATTGCAGAAGAAAAAGGAGCAATTCCAAGAACTGGTTCTGAAATTTTCGATCAAGAAGGGAATAAAATTGGCATCATCACAAGCGGTAGCCTTTCACCAGTTTTAGGAATGGGTATAGGTCTTGGATATATACAGAGAGAGTTTTCCGGCCAGAATAAATATGTTTACATAGATGTTAGGGGGAAAAGAAACAGATTCATGGTAAGCAGACCAAAGATGGTGGTATGACTATTTTCATTTCCATAGGAAGTGAACCCCTCCCCCTCTTTCAGTAAAGTTTTGACATTATTTCATTTCTTTTATTCATCCATGTTCTGTATTCCTCATCATCTATTCCATGTATGTCTCTGTTTTGCCTGATTTGCAGAAGCCTTTCATTTACAAATGCAAGTTCAGCCTCAAGTTTCATCCTAGTCTGCCTGTCCAGCGTTACCATAAATTTGTATTGCAAATTATTAAAAAAATATTTTGAATGTTATTTTAGCATACTTTTATGGCTCTGTAGAAATTGTATTTTACTGTTTTCATCACCCCATTCATTCCAAAAAGCAGAAAAGCGTTGTTGAATACAATAACGTTTCCTGGACCCATGGGGACTCCAAAATTTTTGCTGCAAACCAGATTTCCGTTCATATTGAATATCATCATGGTTCCATTATACGTCACAGTTATAACGAAACCTCCAACAACATTTACGTTTGAATCATCCAGGCCAGTGTATTGTCTCCATAATATTGATCCATTGAAAGCGTTTATGGCAAGAAGGCAGCAAATGGATGTTGGCTCAGTAAATATTATGTTTCCTATGGAAGTTAGAGGGGGCACCTCAATTGGAGGAAATTCTGGCTGACATCCTATTCCGTCATATGTTATCCAGCTAGGGTTTCCATTTACAGCATTCAATGCAATTGTAAAGCTTTTCATGGTCCCGTTGGGACAAGTGATTGTGTAGCCTGTAACAATATTCCCATCTGAGTATACAGGGGATGCATCTGTTAATCCTCCTGTTCCGTTTGTTAGATAAGTCCAGTTAATTTTACCGGTTTCTGCATTCACGGAATAGAAACAGTATGGGTTTCCCCCTCCAAAATAAACATTCCCGTCATAAAGGAGGAGAGAGGACATGCTCACAAAGGAATATATTGTATCTTTCCAGACAAGGGAACCGTTGAAAGCGTTAAGGGAAAAAACTTTTCCAGAACCGTCTGCTTCAATAAGTAAGCCATCATAGAATACGGGTGTTGGCATATCCTCCCCAAGAGTATAGTATTTCCACAAAATCTTACCGTTTGTACTGTTAACAGCTGCAATGTAATTTATTCCGGTTCCCCTAATATTCTCGCATTGAAAAGTGTTGTTTCCAAGCCCAATAAATATGATACCATATATACCAATTGGTTCAGTCATAACTTCATTTGAAAATCTATCAATCCATTTCACAGTGCCAGTTGTTCCATTAACATCAGCAAGACCGCCACCACCCGAACTCATGTTTGTAAGATCAACGTAATAATTATTATGATAATAGTAAGGATCAACAATAATTGAACAGTTCAGATCAACAAATATGCTTGAGACGTTTTGATAATATGTGTAAATGTGATGAGAGTTTCCCTCAAACTGAACACACCCTGTATAATAGATTTTTGATGCGTTTGTGTTCCCTGGCGAAGTTTGAAAAATCCTTAAATTTTTGATTATCTTCTGATCGTTTATTACCTCATATCCAAGGGTAGAGGAAATCCCAACCAGTATTATGATCATAAATACAAGAATCTTGAAAAATTTGTTCACAACTTTTTATAATGTATATAATAAATTGGTTTTTGGTACAAAGAAATTGAACATCATTTAAATATTATAATTGGATTCATATATGATAAATATACGTTATCAAAAAAAGATTATTATACGCCGAAAAACTTATTATTTTACATGAACACATCAATTAAAATTTTAAAGGTTATTAAAAGAGATGGCCAGGAGGTTGATTTTGACAAAACAAAAATTGTCCGGGCTATTTACAAGGCCATGCTCTCTATTAAAAACGGCACAATGAAAGACGCCGAGATAATATCAGAAAAGGTCATTGATTCACTTTTAGAAAAGAAGATTGACACTCCAACCGTAGAGCAGATACAGGACGCTGTTGAGTCTTCATTAATGTCCACAGAGATAGACGGAAGAAAGTTTAATGATGTGGCAAAGGCCTACATCCTTTACAGGGAAAAGAGAAGGAGAATAAGGGAGGAGAAGGCAAGGCTTGGGGTCAAGGATGATCTTAAACTGACTCTTAATGCTGTAAAGGTTCTTGAAGCCAGATACCTTCTAAAGGATGAGGAAGGAAAAATAATAGAAACACCGAGCCAGATGTTCAAGAGGGTAGCAGATCATGTTGGAATAATAGATGCACTTTATGATTATGCGGAGTATCAGAATTCTGGAAAATTAAATCCAAAGGGAAAGAAAATTGGTACCCTTCTCAATACACAGATAGAGGTTCTTGAGAGGGCATTTAATAATCTGAAGGAAGAGGGTATACTGACAGGGACATTTGGTCAGTTCATGGATTTCATTTATACAAAACAAACAATGGCACCAATAACAATAGAAAAATTCTACAAGGATATGGTGAACCTGAAATATGTTCCAAACTCACCCACCATGATGAACGCTGGTGCAAGGCTAGGGCAGCTTTCGGCTTGTTTTGTCCTGCCTGTTGGTGACAGCATTGATGAGATATTTGAGGCTGTGAAGGAGACAGCAGAAATTCACAAATCGGGAGGAGGTACAGGATTTTCATTCTCAAGATTGAGAAACAAGGATGATATAGTGGGATCAACAAAGGGTGTGGCTTCTGGCCCCGTATCTTTCATGAAAATATTTGACATAACAACAGAGGTAATAAAGCAGGGAGGAAAAAGAAGAGGGGCAAACATGGGCATTCTAAGGTACGATCATCCAGACATAATGGAATTCATAACTTCAAAGGACGCAGAAAACACCATTCTGAGAAATTTCAACATTTCAGTTGGAATGGATGATAAGTTTTTTGAGGCTCTTGATTCAGATGGATATATTGAGTTAAAAAATCCAAGAAGCGGCAAGGTAGTATCAAGAATTAAGGCCAGGACAATGTGGGATACCATAGTGACACAGGCCTGGAAGACTGCTGATCCTGGTCTAATATTCCTGGATGAGATAAACAAGGCAAACCCTGTCAAGCACATAGCAGAGATAGAGGCTACCAATCCTTGTGGTGAACAGCCACTTATGCCTTACGAATCATGCAATTTAGGTTCAATTAATCTTTCAAAGTTTGTGAAAGATGGAAAGATAGACTGGGATGAACTCAGGGAAGTCATACACACATCTGTGAGGTTCCTTGATAACGTGGTGGATGCAAACAAATTCCCTGTTAAGAACATTGAAAAAATGACAAGGAAAACAAGAAAGATAGGCCTTGGAATCATGGGTTTTGCAGACATGCTTATACAGATGGGAATACCATACGATTCACAGGAAGGACTCTCAATGGCTGAGGCAGTGATGTCTTTCCTTAACGAAGAATCTCACAAAGCCTCTCAGAAACTTGCCATGGAGAGGGGTGTGTTTCCAGGATGGTACGGATCTGAGTATGAAAAGAAAAACCTTCCAATGAGAAATTCAACTACAACAACAATAGCTCCAACAGGAACAATATCCATAATAGCGGGATGCTCTTCATCAATTGAACCCCTTTTCGCTATTGCCTTTGTAAGACATGTTCTGAATGGACAGGAACTTGTTGAGGTAAACCCCCTGTTTGAGGAGGAAACAAAAAGGAGAGGAATTTATTCTGAGGCCCTGATGCAGGAGGTTGCAAAAACCGGAAACCTCTCTGAGGTTAATGTTCCTGAGGATCTGAAAAGGATATTTGTTACTGCACATGAAATAGATCCGGAATGGCATGTTCTTATGCAGGCCACATTCCAGAAATACTGTGATTCAGGGGTTTCAAAAACCATCAACCTTCCACATGATGCAACCCCAGACGACATAAGCAGGGCATACAGACTGGCAAAGGATCTCCACTGCAAGGGAATAACAGTATACAGAGACAGGAGTAAAACAGAACAGGTTCTCTACTCAGGTACGGAGTCAAGGAAGAAGCAGAAAAAAACAGAGGAAAAGGAGAAGATAATAGAGAAACTGAAAGAGGACGGGGAGAAAAAGACGGAGGGACTTCCCGGGGTTTTCCTGAAGCTTGAGGCTACATTTGATCCCGCTTGCCCAGACGGCAAATGTGATAAGTAGATGGGAATCGATGAGATAAAGGAAGAGATAATATCAAGAAAACTCCTTTTTTTCTCAGAAACCCTTCATGGAGAGAACACAGTATACAGAAGTTTTCTTACAATGCTGGCAAGGAAAAACATTTTTCTGGAGAAGATGTCAAAGAAAAACCCCGGTATATCTCCGGAGAGTATACTATCTCTCACTAAGAGATTTGTTGGAGATTTACCAGCAGAAGAAATTGAAAAGTTTCTGCAGGAAAATTTCGAAAGGACATTCAACTACATACTGGACAATGCGTGATGAGGTAACAAGCATGAAGAAATGTGGGGTGAGGCAATATTTCAATAACACTTGATGATGTGATTAAAAGGGTAGCAACTTTCATTGACGAGAGGGAATGGAGACAGTTTCAGACTTCCAAGGATATAGCGGAAAGCATAAGTGTAGAATCAGGTGAACTTCTTGAGAATTTTCTCTGGAAATCCGGAGAAAGTGCAGACAAAGAATTTGAGAATTCTGAGAAATTCAGAAAAAAAATAATGGGAGAGGTCTCTGATATATTGTTTGGATGCGCAGCCCTTGCAGATCATCTTGGTTTCACACTTGATGAAGCATTCAATGAAAAAATGGAGAAACTTAAGGAGAGATATACAATAGAAATTTCAAAGGGTAAAAACATAAAAATACCGGAGTTTCATGACAACAAAAAATAAAATAGGGAAATAAAAAAATTATCAACTATAAAAAGCAAAATTCATAATCTTTGTAATTATAAACCCATATTGGTACTTGATCAACTGGTCAACAAAAAGATTACAATCATATATCTGGATTACGTGGACTGGGAAGTTGGCACTCTGATAGGGTTTGATGACACAGGCATTCTTGTTGAAGTTAACGGTTTAAAAAAATACGTTTCCTGGAGAAACATATCTGAACTGAGGGAACCGCTTCAGGAGGAAGTTAAAAAACAATCTAAAATGAGGGATGTTACAACCACAAGAGAAAACCAGATACTTCTTGTGTTTTCCCTGACACTTCTTTTCATAGGTATATCCAGTACATACATGATATATCATTTCATTCTGATTGAGCCTCTCATTGGATTCCCAAGGACATTAACTGTAAGTATAGGCGGACCTGCAGTGATCATTGGCATTCTCGGATCCTTCTTGTCATTCATAACAGGACACAACAAACTTACGGTTCTATTTTCATCCATCTCAATTATTGCAGTTGTTTCCATAATTGCTCTATTTGGAGAATAGAAAGTTTATTGCATTTGTATGAAATAAGTAAAAATGTGTTCTGAATGCTCATTTTCTGAATGTTCCTGTGAACACTGCTATTCATATCGCCACAACCCCGCCTGTCCTGTATGCGGACATGACATATTTTTGGATTGCTGTCAGGGCTTTTAACCATCACCAGACTCTATGGAAGAAGCTTGTTTTTTACCTATGGATCTTCCTGCATTAAGAAATATGAGTGATACAACTGCAGCAAGTGTAACATAAATGTATGAATATAATGGCAAAACGCTGAATATTTCAAAGAAAACAACAGAACCAAGAACACTACCTATGGCTTTCCCTGTATAGAGAATTCCGTTGTTTGCTGTTGAGAAATTAGGGCCAAATAGATCTCCAACAAGAGCTATGTATGTGGAGATCATGGAACCACCAAAGAGTCCAATGAGAATTATGGAAAATATGAACAAATGATATATGAGAAAAACAGAACCTAAAATCAACATGAGACCTATTATTAGAGAAACATTTATCCTCCCTATACGGTCAGAAAGGATACCCATAAAAGGCCTTCCTACACCGCTTAGAAAGGGGAAAAGGGAAACGAGAACAGCAAGATTGAATTTTGAAAGAGTTGAACCAAACACTGGAAGATTTGAGGAAACAACTATAAGCGGGACGGTGCCCATGAAAAACGCAGCATAAATTATCCAGAATCTGCCATCTATTATTGCCTGGACTGCTGTTCTCTTTTCATCATATTCATCGGGATATTTTGTGAACCACAACAATAATGGCAGAATTGCAAATTCAACAATTCCTATTATAAACATGGGTGTTCTGAACTGGCTGTACTGTTCTATGAATATGTTTCCAAGGCTTGCGCCTGTACCAAATCCCAGAGAAACAATTCCCACGGCAAACCCCCTTCTCTCTCTGAACCATTTAACTGCAAGATTAGATGCTATTCCGTACAGAATTCCTTCCCCTGTACTTCCAAATGCCCACAGTACGTAAAAAAGAAAAACGTTTGACAGGAAAGGTGTGAAAAGGAACCCTGAAGCGGCCATTATTGCAGCAATAACACCCATGTACCTTGGTCCGAACCTATCAGCAATGTAGCCCCCTGGGCCCTGAAATACTGTTGAAAATATACCAAAAATGGTGAAGGCAACCTCAATCTCCGCCGTACCTGTATTAAAACCATTCACAAGCCTTGGTTCAAGAACGTTCCAGGAATACTGATACAGTGAATTGAACAGCATCACTGTCAGTCCCACTGTTAGATAAAATCTCTTCAACCACTAATAATTGAAAATGAATATTTGTTTTTATTTAAAAAATTAAATTCTGAAACCTGGGCCGCCTGTCATGGGGCCTCCGTAAAAGCTCCCCTCGTTCATTGCGTGCAGAAGAGTTCTGTAAAGAAGATAGGAAACAAAAAGGGATCTGTCAATGTCTCCTGTAACATTTCCCTCGAAATATTTGCTTGCAAGATGATGTTTTATCTCCGCAACCTCACCAGATTTTGAGTGAATTTTGTATTCCCTTCCAGAAAGGTTCTCATTTACATTGTATTCATTTCCATTCCCATCCTTCAGGGTGGCCTTTCTTTCATGTATCTCCATCTCTCCAACCCCATTTCCGGAATTATCTGTTATGGAATAAAATCTTGCTGTGGAAAAGGCCTTTCCCGATTTCCTGTGCTGTATATTAAGAAGAGGCATGTTATCCGGACTAACAAGGACAAAATCCCTGTGCATCTCTCCTATTATGCCAGCCGGAATTTCCACATATCCTATGACCCCGTTCTCTGATGATATCTCAATCTGTGGAATGAAACTCATCATATTTTTCTTTCCAACGGTTTTGAAGTGATCTCCTGAAATTCCAGATTTACTGTTTCCCATGGGCACACTCTGCTGAACATTCTGTGTTACCGGGTTTCCGCAGGAAGGGCAGAATGAGGCTCCATCTGGGATTTGGGTTCCGCATTTACCGCAGTATGTCATGAAAATATAGTTTCAAATATAATATAAACTTAACTTATATATTTAGAATTGAATATGAACTTTTATACATAATGATTGATCCTTTCCATAAGATCACTCCTTGAATTTTCTATTATTATGATCTCCCCTGTTGAATGCATCTCCGGGCCCTTTTTGAGTTTGACAGATTTTATTCTTTTGTATGGAAACACAGGCACCTTTGCATAACATTTTTCATTCCATTTTATTTTTTGCACCTTTTTATTGAATATGGCATCCATTGCAATACTGACAATGTCAATAGAAGAACCCTTTGCTATTACCGGAACAGTTCTGCTTGCCCTTGCGTTCAGCTCTATCACAAACAGTTTGCCTTGCTTCTCAATCAACTGAAGGTTTGCAATCCCAACTATCCTGATACCTTTCAGTATTTTTGCTATTATCTCTTCTATCCCTTTAATAACATGATTGGAAATCTCTCCTGGGCACCAATATGAAATAGCATCTCCGCTGTGAACACCTGCCTTCTCAACATGAATCATTATTCCGCATATTGAAAAATCCTCTCCATTGCTGATAAAATCCACATCCATTTCAGTTCCGTTTTCCACAAATCTGGTGATCTCAAGTGAATCCATTTTTATATTTTCTGCAATTTCTTGAAATTCTATTTGATTTCTTGCAACCCATATCCCTGAACCTCCTATGATGTAACTTCCTCGAACAATCAGGGGAAATTTTAATAAAAATGGATCGCCAATTTCCCTGAAGGATTCAGGCTGCTCTATTTTATTTTTTTCAAGGTAATCTGAAAACAGTCTTCTGTTTTCACATAAATCAATACTCTTTCTATCAGTTCCAATAATTTTCATTTCTGTGTTATCCTTCATGTCTCTAGCAATTTTCTGCCCTGATTGACCAGAAAACTGAACAATGAGACCCGATGCCTCAGTTTTCAGGTACGCATTCTCAACATACTCCAGATTAACAGGATCAAAGAAAAGCAGGTCAGAGGTATCAAAGTCTGTGGATACGGTCTCAGGATTGCAGTTTATCATACCAACGCCCATACCATTATTTTCAAGCCATTTTGCCGCTTTTACAGAACAGTAATCGAATTCAAGGCCCTGACCAATTCTGTTTGGTCCTGATCCTGCTATGAGAACAGGTTTTTTATTCACCTTTTCACCCTCATTTTTAAGATACGTTGAGAAAAGATAGTTAGTCTCCGATATGTATTCTGCAGAGGTACTGTCTATTCTCCTCACAACAGGAAATATGGAATTTTCATGTCTCATTCTGTGCAATTCTTCTAGACTGAAACCCGTAATGTCAGAGATTATCTGGTCAGGAACACCTTCGGTTTTCACTTTTATAAATGATTTCAAATCGCCTTCCTTTTTGAATTTTCTCAATTTCTTCATAACTCTTCCAAGCTTACGTATGAAAACATCTTCCCACATGGACAAATTTGAAACTTCATCAGGGTCCATTCCCTGATAAAGTGCACTCAATATGTATATGTACCTGAGCGCGGTTTGCCTCTTCACATTGTCCCTTATGATTTCCTTATTGGTTTCAGAAAACACCTTTGAAATATATGTGAGATCAAGTGAAGCAAGGGCCTTGAAAAAAGCCTCCTCAAAGTTCAAACCTATTCCCATTGACTCCCCAATAGATTTCATAGCCACACCAATTTCAATATCATCAGGAAACTTCTCAACTTCCCACCTTGGTATCTTCACTGTTACATAATCCTGAACTGGTTCAAGTGATGCAGAGGTGCTTTCATTTATGGGATTCCTGATCTCAGGAAGAATTTTACCCATCTGTATCTGTGCTGAAATCCTTGCTATGGGATATCCGGTTGCCTTTGATGCCAGGGCCGAGGATCGTGAAGTTCTTGGATTCACCTCTATGACATAGAAATCATTTGCATTTTTTTCTATTGCGAACTGAACGTTGCAAGCACCGATTATGTTCAGAATGGATGCAATTCTTAATGCAGTCTCCCTCATTTTCTGATGAACATCATCATTTACTGTAATGGAGGGTGTCACAACAATACTCTCTCCAGTGTGTATTCCAACTGGATCAACATTTTCCATGTTGCATACCATCATGCAGTTCCCAATTGAATCTCTAATTATCTCATACTCCATCTCCTTCAGACCGTAAATGGATCTTTCAATTTCTACGGAATCAATATTTTCATCCTCAAAAAGATGGAGGAAATATCCTCTTGCATCATCTGGAGTTTCAATAATTTTTCCGGAGGATCCTCCTAGTGTGAATGATGTTCTACATATGAAGGGATATATTGTGGGCAGTTTTCCTGAAAAAAAGTCTTCCCTTGTTATGATTTCAGAGTCAGTTATTTTTATACCATTCAATTTCATGAGTTTGTGAAATCTTGATCTGTCCTCTGCATTAAGCACATCCTCCGGCGCAGTTCCAAGAACCTTTATACCTTTTTCTTTCAGTATACCCAATCTGTGTAGTGAGAGGAGAATATTGAGTGCTGTCTGGCCTCCAAATGCTGCGGCAACCCCATCAATTTTTTCCTTATTTATTATTTTTATTGCATTTTCCACATTAATTTCCTCAAGATAGACTCTTGTGGCATTTTCAGCATCTGTCTGATAAGATGCTGGATTTGAATTCAACAGAAAAACAAGGTTTCCGTTTTTCAGAAACTCCCTGCAAGCCTGAGTTCCAGAATAGTCAAATTCAGCCGCTTGACCTATTACCACTGGGCCTGATCCAATCACAAGGATTCTCATCACAAAACCTCACTTTTAATCAAATTTCTCACAAGTGAAAAAAATCCTGTTGGATCAAATGGTCCTGGATGCCCCTCAGGATGAAACTGAACAGAATAACCCTTGCTATTGTTGTACTGAAACATTTCCGGAGTACCGTCATTTACATCAAAAAGCATTGGCAACACTTCTGATTCTGAAGGAGAAACACGATAACTGTGATTGTGTGAAGTCACGTATGTTTTTCTACCGTCTGTCACCCCGTGATTTGTTCCATGATGTCCAAATGGCATTTTCTCAGTTCTCAATCCAAAGGCCCGGCCCATTAACTGATGGCCCAAACACACACCAAAAACAGGCACCTCTCCTATTATTTTTTGTATTCTTTTAATAACAGAATTAAAGACCGGATCTGAAGGGTCACCTGGACCGTTGGATATGAAAACAATATCAAAGGAGTTATCTATGAGTTCTGAATGGTTTATGCCGCATCTTGTAACCCTTCCAAGTTTCTCAACCTCATGAAGAAGAGAAATTTTTGTGCCAAGATCCAGATAGAGTATTTCAATTCCCTCTTCCCTCCCACTTACAGTTATACTTTGGGGCGAAACTTCAGTTACAGGATGTTCTGCACTTCTCTCTGGAATTCTGTCAGGGGAATTGATTATCCATCCAATCATCTCTCCCTCTTCCCTTATCTTCTGTGTGAGCATTCTTGTATCAATTCCTGAAATTCCCGGTATCCCAAACTTTTTCATCTTTAGATCAAGATCTCTAAAGTGCCGGTTATTCTCATTTTGATTGTTTCCAATTACAATGCCGGATGCCTGAATTTTGTCAGATTGTGCTATCTCTTCCATGTAGCTGTAGGAGAACATCTCCGGGAAGGTAAACATGAGAATCTGGCCTCTATAAGAAGGATCGGTCATTATTTCATAGTATCCTGTGAAGGCTGTATTAAAAACAATTTCACCAACACAATCATTCATGGAGCCAAATGACCTTCCCTCCAGAAGAGAGCCATCCTGGAGGAGAAGGTATCTTCTCACTCCATTTTCCCCCCTTTAAAAATTAGAAAATGCCCACCCCACAGGAAAAAATTTAAGATCTGTGGAGACTTTTTATCCATTAAAAATGCCTATTGTCTTTTAATATTAAAATATTTGTCAAGCATCAAAAAATTCAGGAAAACATATTGAATGATAAATGTATGGAGATTCATGAAGGGAGAGCATCAGAGGATTCATCTTGATTTTGATTTGGAAAATAGAAAATATTCTGGCTGGACAGAGATTATTTTTTCAACTGGCAAAGAGAAGATCACTTTCAATTCCGATGGAGAATATCATACAATTATATGTTCGAGGATTGATGATGAAGACTTTCAGCTTTCAAAAGGCAGAAGGGATGACGAATTCAATCTGGAAATAAATAAGGAGGGAAAACACAAACTCTATTTTGAATTTGAAGGAAAGCTCAATGAAAGTCTTGTTGGCCTATATCTGGCAAAAGACTCCCATGGAAACCAAATGGTGACCACACAGTTTGAAGATATAGATGCAAGAAAGGCATTTCCATGCTTCGATCACCCCGGCATTAAGTTTCATTTTAAAATTGAACTTTGTTTTCCTGAAAAACTTAGTGCCATTTCAAATATGAAAAAGGAGAGTGAAAGGATTCATAATGGAAAAAAGACAGTTGAGTTCTATGAAACTCCACTGATGTCCGCTTACCTAATATACATAGGAATAGGGGATTTTGAGTTTAAAAGTACAAAAATGGACTCAAAGGACATATCACTCATTATGATGAAAGGATCAGCAAATACAGAATCCCTTCCTCTTGATATGGCAGTGAAATTTATTCAGTATTATGAGAACTATTTTGGAATTCCTTATGCACTGGATAAAATGGATCTGATTCTTGTTCCGGAATTCGCAGCTGGAGCAATGGAGAACTGGGGAGCCATAACGTTCAGGGAGAACGCACTTGCAATAAATAAGGACAGTGGAGAAACAGGTAAAAAAAGGGTAGCTGAAGTAATAGCACATGAACTGGCTCATCAATGGTTTGGAAATCTTGTAACCATGAAATGGTGGGATGATCTTTGGTTGAACGAATCATTTGCTACTTTCATGGCTTACAAGGCCGTAGATCATGTTTACCCTGAAATGAAAATTTATGGAAGAATGATGCAGCTTGACGGAAAGGGAGCCCTTGAAGATGATGCTATGATTAATACTGCGGCGATTGAAACCCACATGAAGGATCCGGAGGAAATGAGCGGCCAGTCAGTTAATATAAGATATGGTAAGGGTGCAATGATTCTCAGAATGATTGAAAATTATATGGGTGAGGAAAAGTTCAGGGAAGGGGTACAGCATTATCTGAGAAAATTCAGTTATGGAAACGCTGAGGGAAAGGATCTTTGGAATTCAATTTCTGAAAAATCAGGTATCGACATAAATGGAATAATGGAGGAATGGATATCAAGACCGGGATATCCTGTTGTAACTGCCCAGATAAATGAAGACGGAATTAAAATTTCCCAGAAAAGATTTCTTCTCAGCGGAAAAAAAACGGAGGAAAAACCATGGCCCCTACCAATCATATATGAACATTCAGAGGGAGTGGAAAGAATACTTTTCAACACTGATGAAACCACTCTGAAAGAGAGGGGAATAGTGAAATTGAACAGAAATTTTTCAAGCTTTCACAGAACAATTTACGATTCAAACATGCTAAATAACATTGTTGAAAAATTTTCCACTCTTTCATTTCTGGATCAGATGAATATTGTGATGGATCTGGGTGCGGAAGCAATTTCAGGAATGATAAGTCTGGATGATTATGTTACATTTGCATCAAAGGTATGGAAACACTTTGATATTAACACGGCCCTTCAGCTTGTTAGAGATATGGATTTTATGATCTCAATAAGTAAGAATGAGGAAAAAATAAAAAGAAAATTTATACCTCTCATAAGTGAAATGGAAAAGGAGTATTCTTCAAAAACCAAAGAAAATCAAGATTTTTCAATACTTATTGGTCAGATTGATCTTACTATGGCAAAGTACGATGATAATTTTGCAGAAATGCTGACCAAAAAATATTCAGAGGTTGAAAAGGAGAATCCCGAGATAAGGGAAGCCATACTTACTGCATACGGAAGGATGACTGGAGACTCAGATGGTATGATAAAGAAGTATCAATCATTTAAGAGCGATGAGGATCGAATAAGAATGTTGAGATCATTTGGATGGGTTACCGGTGAAGAATCATTCAGGAATATAATGAAACTTTTTGAGGAAGGAAAGGTGAAGAAGCAGGACATAACGGGATATTTTTCATCACTTGCCCTGAATGTAAAAAACAGAGGTCTTGCATTGAAACACTTTATTGATATCAGGGAAACCGTTTTTTCAGTTTACAGATCCCTTGAAAGGGTTGGAACACTCATATATGGTATAATGCCATATCTGTGGCTTGATTCACCGGAAAAGGCTGAGGAAATAATTAAAAATACAGATACGGGAAGAGAAAATCTTTCAAAGGCAAGAACATATGAACGAATTGAAATTTTTTCAAATTTCAACAAAAGACACATTTAATCAAAATTCTCTTTATTACTGTTGGTTTTCAGGAAACATTTCAGCTTAGATCAATATTCAGACATGGAAACGATTATCTTAGGGAGGTTATTGCAATTCTCCCGGAGGAATCAAGCAACAAGGTAAGTACACCACTTTCCTCAATTAAAAAGTTCTGAGACACTGGAAATCAAATTCACAGAGGTGAAAATCGACATAACTGATCCGTTCAAGGCGATTGTTCAAATTTCGGATGTTTTTTATCAATATCAGATTTTGATATGATAATAAACCTTTCAGGGGGAATGAAAATTCTTCAGCTTGTGATTCTTATAAGTATCATAAATATGAAACTAAATCCCCTCATTGAGCTGGAAAATGAAAATGGTGTAGGAATTCCTGAAGAGACACTAAAAGAGTTAGAATCTTATTTAGAAAGTTTCTATGAGGAAAATTTTTATCCGATGTTGCATTGGACAAATTAGTTAGAATCTTATTTAGAAAGTTTCTAAGTTGAGTTTTATGGTTGAAGACTATTATGAATATAATGTTAGAATCTTATTTAGAAAGTTTCTAAGCTTTTTAAGTATATAATGAAGTCTTTGGGCAAGGTAGTTAGAATCTTATTTAGAAAGTTTCCAAGCCAGGATTTTTGGGAGATGACGCAACACACTTAATAGTTAGAATCTTATTTAGAAATTTTCAAATGGAAAAACATATTGAGATTATTCTTTTTTATATCACTTAAAACCCGATTCTAGTTGTGCGATTTTATTTCATATATGTCTATTTATGAAGATAAATTGTAAATCCAAAATGGGGTAGATTTGCAACTCTATGTGTAAGATTATTTGTGTTCATTGCTTAGATAGCTGCTCCTTTCCAGACTATTTTTTACCTTTTTATATAATAATAATTTGAAATTTATATTTTTAAGATTTAACAGAGAGTGACTGATGTTTGAGAAAATGAATATCAGGTAAATAATCGCATCCATAATTTTGACAATTATTAAACTTGACAGAATGCCAATATTTGAAGGATAACGGATTAACAAGCATATAAATTAAGAAATTTTAAAAAAATTGTTTAATAACAATAGGGCATTAAGTAATCATGACAGAAGAGAGAAAATTCTGGCTTAACGGATCATTTATAAAGGAATCAGAAGCAAAGGTTCCAATATTGACGCATTCATTGCAGTATGGAAGCGGGATCTTTGAAGGAATCAGATCATACGAAACAATAAAAGGAGCGGCAATTTTCAGACTTAGGGAGCATATTAAAAGATTTTTTGCAACTGCAAAAATATACAGTATGGAAATCAAACATTCCCAGGAAGAACTCATAGAGGCATGCATAAATCTGGTAAAGGTGAATAATCTCAAAACAAGTTACATCAGGCCTTTTGCATTTTATGACGATTCAAGGATCGGTGTGGGGGTTGGAGGAAAAAAGGTCAGTACATTTATTGCAGCAGTGCCTTTTGACAAATACTTTTCAAAGTGGGAAGGCCTTAGCTGTAAGGTTGCAGCCTGGAGAAGAATAGATTCATCTGTATTGCCAATTCAGGCAAAGGCTAGCGGAAATTACCTAAATTCAGTAATTGCAATGAACGAGGCAAGGGAATCGGGTTTTGACGAAGCAATACTTCTGGACAGAAACGGTTTTGTTGCTGAGGGTCCTGGAGAGAACATATTTCTCGTAAAGGATGGAGAAGTTATAACTCCAGGGCGAGACAGTCCAATCCTCCTCGGTATAACGAGAGATTCACTCATAAAAATATTCGAGGATATGGGTTACAAAGTAAGGGAGAGATTTGTAAGGAGGGAGGAGCTCTATATAGCCGATGAGGTATTTTTCGCAGGCACCGCTGCTGAAGTAACTCCGATCATTAATATTGACGGAATAAAGATTGGTGATGGTCAGCCGGGAGAAACAACGAAAAAGATAAGGGACACGTACTTCAACATAGTTAAGGGAAAAGATAACAGATACAGTAACTGGCTCACTGAGGTTTACTGAAAACCCCTTTTTTCATTGCATTCACATATCTACCCATATTTATGTGAGAATATGTTCCAAGAACATTTCTCTTTGTGAGTCCATCACCTTCGTTTATACCCTTCCCCCTCATCATGTGAAATGACATTTTTTCATCACTTTCAATCCTGCTGTAGTGAAATTCATGTCCTCTTAACTTACTGTTCTCATGAAAAATTGGATTGTTCTTTTCAGATATCATTTCAGTGTAACCTATAACGGGTCTTTTATCCATGTATGATTTTCCTTTCAATACTCCTGACATATAAAAATCACCATCATTGTTTACAAGCTTCTCAAGAAGGTACATGGTACCCCCGCATTCACCATATATATGACCCTGGAACTCTTTCAGATAATCTGCAAGCCTGTAAAGTTTACCAAGCTTATCAGGAAACAATTCTGGATACCCTCCTCCAAAATAGACAAGATCGGGATCATCCGGAATATCACCATTGAGAGGTGAGAAGTAATGCACATTGTATTTTCTTTCAAGCATTTCCAATGCATCTGTATAGTAAAAGGTAAAGGCGTCATCAAGGGCAATGTCTATGTGCCCTTTTTTTTCATAATAATTATTTTCATTTTCCGCCTCTGAATCAAAATGTGCCCATTTTCTTATTGCTTCAGTGTTAATAAATGAGGATATTTTCTCCCATATTTTACTCACCTCATCACTGTATATGTCAAGTCCAAGATGCCTGCTGGAAACCTTTGTCTCCTCCATATACGGAATTTCAGCAATAATGGGAACACCATTCTTTTCAAATGGGGCCTTCACCATACTAAGATGTTTTTCACCTGTGTATCTGTTGATTATGACACCTGCGCACAGATTTCTTAAGAATCCCTTGGCCATATAATATAGGGATTCTGCAGATGAAAAGGCATCTACAACAAGAATATATGGAATTTTAAGCATCCTGAAATAATCAAATGTGTTGTAAATTTCAGAAGAACCTGAATCGTACATTCCCATGACTCCCTCGACCACAGCATAATCGTATTTTGCAGCTGCTTTTGTAAGTACCTGAGAAAATCTTCTCCCCTGCAGCCATTTATCCATATTGTAGCCTCTGTTTCCTGAAACCTTGCTATGAACAATTGGATCCAGAAAGTCGGGGCCTATTTTTATCTGTACAGAATTTTTCAGCCTGTGAAGCAACGCTCCGGTGACCGTTGTTTTTCCGCTTCCGGTCTTCATGGCCGTAATACCAATGACCTTCATGTTGAAGTATTTTTTATTGGAATAAAGTTTTTTTCATTAGACAAGAATTTCTGTAATGGCTCTTGGACTCCTCACTGTTGATAAACCGGATTCATCCTCAATTATCAGTGTAAAAGGAATCCTTTTTCCCTCACTGAAATCCTTTAGGAATTTCATTTTTTCCTTTGCAGATTCATCATTTTCATCAATTGCAATGAGCATATTCTCCGACAATCTAGTTATGACCCCTTCAACCGTTGTCACTTCACCGTCAGATATTGTTCCTGGTTCTATTTCACCATTTATTTCAGGAATGGTGATTCTGGCATCTGGTGATCTGTAAACTATTGTTCTGAGATCCTCAGCTCTGGAAACTTCGTACCTGATCCTGACAGCTTTACCAGAGTCCAGGGGAATCACTGAATTTCTCTTGAAAAGGCATTTCTTGCAGTAGTATGTTTGTATGAGAATTCTCCTCTCAAAGGCAATATCAGTTATCATCTGTGTGTAAAAAAGGTTTGAATTGCACACAGGGCATTTCACATCATTCTGTTCCTCTTCAAAAAAGTTATTCTCATCCATAATAATCCATCCACTCCTTCAATTCTCCCCTTACAAACATTTTCGCCTTTGATATATCATTAACAGTTGATGAACCTGTTAAAAACATTGCAATCTTGAGTTCCCTTATGATCATTCCTATCTTTTCTGAAATCTGTTCAGCTGATGCATCTGCAGATGAAAGGAGAGTTTTTGCAAAACCACCTGCAGAGGCCCCCATCCTTATGGCCTTAAATAGATCAAGGCCATTTCTCAATCCCCCGCTTCCAATCACCGGGAGAAATTGTGATGCAAGCTTAACCGTCACTGGAGATGGAACTCCCCAGCTCCAGAAGGTTTTACCGGCCTCAGCCTTTTCCATTTCTCCCGAGGATTTTGCTCTGTAGTATTCAATGGCTGAGAATGAAGTACCTCCAAGGCCTCCTGAATCAATTCCTTTCACACCTGCATCCTTAAGGTCCATTATATCATCAAGGGAGAAACCAGCTCCAGTCTCCTTTGCAATCACAGGGAAACTTGAAGCAATCTCCTTCACTGCCTTTAAAACTCCCTTTGCATTTCTATCCCCCTCTGGCTGTATCATCTCCTGAAGAAAATTGAAGTGTATTATGAGGAAGTGTGCATCAATCAAATTCATAAGAAATTCAATATCACCATGAGACAATGGTTTTTTATCCTGTTCAATAAGCTGAGGTGCACCTATATTTGCAAGACGGACGGGCACCTTTCTCTCAAGTATTACTGAATATGTATTGGACAATTCTTTCTTTGCCAGGGCAGCCCTCATACTACCAAGCCCCATGGGAATCCCAAATTTCTCTGCAGCGGTTGCAAGATTTAGATTTATCTTTTTAGCAAGTTCTGTACCACCAGTCATGGATGAGATGATCATTGGATATGCAATTTTTTTTCCAAGAAAATCCGTAGAGGTTTCTATCTTATCAAAGTCAACCTCTGGAATTGATCTGTGAATCAAAGTTATATCGTCCCAGAAATTGTGCCTGGCATCAACACTCTGGTTCTCTGCAATTCTTATATGTTCCTCCTTTCTGTTTTCTATCATACTATCTCAGTCCCTATAAATTCATCCTTTCCTATATCATGCATTCTTTCAGGATAATTTCCATTGATTAAATATGTTTTTACACCCATGTTTTTCAAGGCAATCATGGAAGAATATTTTTTTCGCATACCACCTGTCACATCGTTTTCAACATCTGAAAATAAAACATCATGTGTTTCCAGTTTTTTTATGATTCTGGCGTCATTATGTTTTTTTGGATCCTTGTCAAAAATACCATCCACATCACTGAATATTATTGCTTTTTCAGGTTTCAGTATTTCTGAGGCAGAAATTATAATGTCATCACCTGAAACAATTTTAACTTCACCGTTTTTCACGGTCACATCCCCATACATTATGGGTATCTGGCCATCATTAACCATTTCATTCAAAAATTCATCAGTATTCATATGTTCTGTGAAAAATGGAGAGATACCAACTGCATTCATACCTGCGTCAATAAATGCCCTGACCACAATGGAATTTAATTTTTCCATATCACTCTTGACTATTGAGATTCCCCTTGCCTTCTTAGCATCTATTTTCCCTTTCAGATCATATTTGGCAGCGGCTATGTGGCCAAATGATCCACCTCCATGGACAACTGCCATCCTTTCATTTATGCTGCAAATTTCATCAACAATCCTTAAAATTGCACCTCTATTTTCCGTACAATATTTTGATTTGTCCGTGATGACACTTCCACCCATTTTGAAAATGATCACTGTGAGACATGCTTTGCTCATATAAATTTTAAGGGATGTTTTTGAGAATTAAAAAAATTTAAATATTTTTAATATGATAGTCCCTTGCATTGGATAACTTCAGGATAGATACAATCAGGGAATTGAGAAATTTCTTCATAAGGAATGGATATAGGGTAAGCCATTCCGAGTACTATTCAAACCTGTCATTCGATATTATAGGGAAGAATGAAAAAGAGGTAATTATAATAAAGGTTCTCTACAATGTGGATACTCTCCGTCCTGAGAGCTCTGATGATCTGAAAAAGCTGGCAAGAAGTTTTGATGCCATTGCGGTGGTTGTTGGAGGAAGATCCGGAACTGGATATCTCGAAGATGAAATTGTATATTTTAGGCATGGAATACCAATAATGACTTTAAACACAATTGAGAAATATATAGAGGGAGACAGGCCAAGCACATTTTCTGCCCCTGGTGGGTATTATGTACAGATAAATGGGGAGAGAATGCACGAAGCCAGGATAAAGCTTGGCATGTCTATTGGCTACATATCAAACAAGATTGGGGTATCTAGGAGATCCATTTCCCTTTATGAATCTGGAACTGCCTCAACAATGGAGGTTTACAGAAAACTTAAATATCTTTTGCAAACAGACATATCAAACGAAATAGATCTGAAAAACGCAATAGAATGTGAGAGTAACTTTCCTGAACCGGAGGATCCATTGTTTTCCGAGGTGGACAGACTTCTGGTGAATCTTGGTTTGATTCCTGAATTTTTTACAAAATTACCATTTGATGCAACAGCAACGGGAGACAGTTGGAATGGACTTCTTGGAATATTTCAGAATATGATGGTACAGACTGAAAGGATTAAAATGATAAGGGAATCCTCAGAAGTACTTGATGTGCAGCCTCTAATAATATCAAAGGAATCTTCATCAAAGGAGAGAATTGGGGGTTGCCCTGTGATCACTGTTAACACCATCAGTGATCTTAAGGATCAGGATGAACTGATGAAAAAAATCACGAGACTGAAAGGGGATTGATTTGGAAATTAAAAGGATGAGGACAGCCTCAGGATCAGATCTTTTAATATGTTTTGGCATAAAGGGTCTGGTTTCAGAGGGAGAGGCCATTAAAAATTTTCTACATGAAGAGCTTCCAGATAGAATCATAATGGACATATCGCCAGAGGAGGTGGAAGGGCTTACAAAATTTCTGGACGATCCATTTGAGGTACCCCTTGGTGATTACGACGTTATATACGGAACCATACTTGCAAGGTTTGGAGAAGTTGAGACACCCCCTCCAATATATGTTCAGCCCGTAATATATGGAAAAAAAAGGGAAGTTGAAATGGTTGGAATAGATATGGATGAGGACACGTTTTCAGAGAAGTATGATGAAGAATTCAAATTCAGGCATTTTATCAAATTTATAACGGTGAGGAGAAGGCTCATGCACCATTCTTTTGACCTGAGCTCACCTGAGGCATTTGTTGTGGAGTGGAGAAAAGAGGTGAACAGAAATTCCGCTTTAAGAAATATGGATATAGCAAGAGAGGAAGAGATAGGAAGGAGACTCAGGGATATTATTGAAAACAGGGAGGAAAAGGCAAGAAAGATGGTTGCCATAGTGGCATATGAGTTCAGGGACAGGGTACTTGAAATAATTGGGAAGAATGAAACTACCAATGAAAACCTTTCATTATGATATATATCTCCCTGCTCTCTTTTCTTGAAGCTGAGGGTTTGGTTACCTTTACCACATGAAAATACATTTGTGCCTTTTTAATGAATTCTTCTGTGTAAGTTCCCTGAAACTGTTTTAAAAGCATCGCACCACCATTTGATAGAGTTTTCACACCCTCTGAAAGAACTGCATTACAAATTTCCAGTGAAGCACCATGATCCAAATCACTCTTTCCAGTTGTATGTGTCATGGCATCTGAAACTATGATATCAAATGGCATCCCCTCTGAAAACTCCCTTATTTTTTCCCAGGTTTCATTTCTTCTTATATCACCTTTAATTGTATCAGGAAAACCTCTGGAAGTTTTCCCCTGTATATCAACGCAGAGCAGGTAGGAAGGCTCAGTCTGAATGATAACATCGGTCCATCCACCTGGTGATGCACCTATTTCCAGAACTCTCATACCCCTTCCCAGTATGGAAAACTTCTGGTCAATCTCAATCAGTTTGAAGGAAGCCCTGCTTCTGAAACCCTCCTTTTTGGCCAGTCTGTAATAATTATCCTTTCTGTTCATTCCCCTGTGAATTTCCTGTATTCTTCAGCGCCAATGCTCTCTTTTATCTCTCCAGACTTCCTTATTTTTACAATCCAAGTACCATAAGGATCTTCATTAATAGCTTCAGGTTTCTGCTCAAGAACCCTATTTACCTCAACAACATCACCATCAACGGGAGATATGATATCTTCTGCAGATTTTACAGATTCAATGGTGAGAAGGGGTTTTCCAGACTGGGCTTTTTTACCCACTTTTGGAAGGTCTACAAAAACAATATCTGTTATCTGTTTCTGGGCAAAATCTGTGATCCCAATGATCACATTTTCCCCCTCTTCTTTTATCCATTCATGTGTTTTTGTATATCTGAGATTATCAGGAACCAGAGACATGATCAGGTAAGTATAATATAGTATAAATAGGATGCATCCGGAATGAGGGCTTTCATAGGAATACCTGTTGAGGGTATCTTTCTTACAAATTTTCAGGAGATGATGATTCAAAAATACAATTCCTTCAGGCCTGACAGAGCTGGGTTTCATATAACAATTGAATTTTTTTCAGACATAGAGGATAGGGTTTTAAAACAGATATATAAGAAATGTAACAATGTTAATATGAAATCAGGGACTTATAAGATATTTGGGCCTGAAGGGCTTCCAAACTCAAAATATGCAAGGGTTGCCTGCTTTCTGGCTGAAGGGAAAGATCTATTTGAAATTTACAGGCAGGTCAGAGAAAACACTCCTGAAAATCTGAGGGAAAATAGAAACTTCAGGCCACACATCACCCTGGGAAGGTTCAAAAGGCAGGAAAATTTGGAAAAATTTAAGGAAAGACTGGAGGAAACTGAGATGAAATTCACCAGTCTGGTATTTTACGAGAGTGTGTTAAATAGTTCTGGAGCTCTGCACAATGAGATTTACAGAATTCAGCTTATGTAGGTTAGATTTTCCTTTTTATCCTCTTTTTTCTCCTTTGTTTCTATTTCTTCCGGTTTAAACTCTATTGCAATAAGATTTCCAACGGGAATAAGCCTCATCATTCCATCTTCCATTTTGAAAACCACTGCACCGTCTTCTCCCATGAGAGTATAACCGATGTACTCACCCTCTGTTATCATGGGTTGATCTGTACCGCTGTTTGATATAACCTTGTATTTTCCACCTTTTTTAATTTCCAACATATCCATACCTATCATCCTCTGTATCATAGAAGCAATGTTCTTCAAATCTGATGCCAATGCCCATTAATAACTTACTGTGAAATAATACTTTTCATTATAGTAGAACAAAATTTACATAATTAAATAAAAAACACAACCCAGAAAACAATACAAATATTTTCGTAACCAGTTTATTTTTCTGATAAAAATTTAGAGATTTTTATAATCAGAATTACTATCCATATATGGCTAAATTAAAAGCATCCTCCATTCTTGTCAGGGGAAAGGCACCAACAATTGCTGTTTCCACAAATCCAGAAACAATAAATGATCAGGATTTGGAAAAGTTAAGGGAAATTAATGGTCTTTACAACATAGTTATGGAGGGAAGATTCGATCTTATTTCTCAGGCTGGAAAGAGAAAGATGAACGATTATATGGATTATCTTAACTCATCCAAGATACCTATCATATTCACTTACAGGGGGAGAGGTAAGGAGGTGAGGGAATATTATGAAATTGCGGATGGATACAACAATTTCATTTTTGATATAGACATTGATGATCTGAAGGATATAAAAGTGGATTATGATCCACAAAGGACAATAATTTCCACACATGAAGCATCTCCGGAACTTGCAATGGTAAGGATGAGAGAGATAATAACATACAATTCAGGTGCCGGGAAGGTGGCATCATATTTCGATATAAACAGCCTTGCACAGGCAATCTGGGAGGCAACTTCCCTGAATATCAGCAAACCATTTTCCATCATTCCTCTAGGAGAATCATCAAGAAAGATGAGAATAGCAACCGCCATTCTGTGCTCTGATTTCACATACTGTTATCTTCACAATCCAACTTCAGAAGGTCAGTTCAGCCTTGATGAGATGATCTCCATATTCCTTTCCACATTTGGTTAAATACTCTGAACTATGGCAATTATGCCTGTGGATATAAGTTCAACACCAATGGACGCAAGGAGAAGTCCCATAATTCTTGAGATCACGGTTGTCCCCGTCCTTCCAAGTTTTTTTGAAAGTGCAAATGAATAGTGAAGAATAATGAATGATAGAAGGAGAACAAGCAATATGCCTGAATAGAAACCCATTTTCTCACTAATTCCTATTGCCCTTGTGTTCAAAATAATTGCAGTTGTTATTGAACCTGGACCTGCCAGAAGTGGAGTACCAATTGGAACAATTCCAATTGTTTCCCTTTCTGTGGATTCCATGCTCTCCTCTTTTGTCAGTTTGGTATTTGACGGCCTTCCCTGAAGCATATCGAATGCAACCTTGAACAGTAATATGCCACCTGCAACCTTAAAATCATTTATGTTTATGCCAAGTATCTGAAAAACATATATCCCAACAAAGACAAAACCAAAAAGCATGCCGGCCTCCATCATTATGGCCATTCTGATGGTTCTTTTTCTTTCAACGTCTGAATAATCCTGTGTAAGGGATACCAATGTTGGTATGGCACCTATTGGATTAATAATTGCAAACATGGCGGAGGCCACGTAGCTGAAATATTCCAGGGCTAATATAAGATTCAATCTGGTTGTTATTTCTCGTAATTATTTAATTTTTCCATTTATATTATTTTATGTGACACATTTTTAACTATTCACAGGACTTGCTTAGAGAACTATTAAAAAACTTATAAATAACAAAGGGACAGCAATGAAAAAAGCAGCGATGTGGAGTTCCTTTTCTTACTTAAAAGATAGATGCATTATAAAAAGAAAATAAAAATATGAGTGAAATTACGCCTCTATACTCATAACTGCAATTCATAATTTTCATTCTTCATTTTCCTTTTTCTTTTTCGACCTTACTTTTTTTTGTGTTCCCGCCTCTTTCACAATTTCCTCTTCCACCGTGGCACCCTTTCTTTTTCTTATTTCTTCAAGAAGTTTTGGTATTGCAGTGTAAAGATCCGCTGTTATAATATAATCAGAAATCTGGTTAATCTCCGCATCAGGATCACTGTTTATTGATATTATTATTCCACTTTTTTTCATTCCCATTGTATGCTGAGGACTACCTGAAATACCTGCTGCGATGTAGATATCAGGCCTTACTGTCTGCCCCGTCTGCCCTATCTGGTGATCCCTGGATATCCACCCAAGATCAACCACGGGCCTTGTGGCTCCAACCTGTCCATTCAATTCCTTTGCAAGTTCATCTATCAGCTTAAATCCAGAGGGTTTACCAAGTCCTAACCCTCCACTAACTATAACTTTTGCCGACGACAGATCCATTTCCTTTTTTGGCTTGAACTCTACAATTTCCTTGCCTAGAAATTCATCAGGAATCTTTACGTTTCTTATATCCTTCTGAAATTTCCTTTTTTCATCCCTCTCCGGGGGTATAAATGTTCCTGGTCTTGCAGTTGCCATTTGAGGTCTGTAATCTTTGCAAAGTATTTCCGCAAATGCGCTGTCTCCATAACTTGGTTTCCTTCCAACCATGATCCTTGTTTTTTTATCTATTTCAAATTCAGTGCAGTCAGCAGCAACTCCGGTTCTGCATCTAACTGCAACCCTGCTAGCCATATCCCTTCCATTTCTGGTGGCTGCAACAAGAACTATATTTGGTTTCATCTCCATTATTACATCAGAGAACATGGCAGCATATGGAAGCGTTCTGAACTCTTTTAAAGCCTTTGACTGAAGTCCTATAACAATATCGCAACCATAATAACCTGCCTCATCGGAAAGAGATGAAACATCATCAGACATCACTACACCAATCAGCTTTTCATTTACATCTCTTGCAAGTTTTGAACCTGCAGTTATCATTTCAAGTGCGGGCTTTGCAATCTTCCCATCCCTTGTCTCGAGAAAAATCATCACATTTTTGTACTCATCTGGTTTTTCTGCTACCTTTGCATTTAAAAGTCCTGACATCATTCCACCTCACAATTTCAGTACTCCACTGCTGATCATCTCATCAACAAGTTTTCCCAAATCGTCAATGCCGTATCTCTTTCCCTCCCTCTTTTTTTCCATTATGCCTTTCATGCCCTGTACCACTGTTGGAGAACCGCTTTTTCCAACCCATTCTGGTTTAAGGTCAAGATCCTTAAGTGTCCATGTTTCAACACCCTTCCTCTGAGCATCTATTTTTCTTCTGAGTGTGGCATTCCTTGGTATATTGGAATTAGTAAGAACTGTTATGAGGCATGGCGGTTTCATTTTAACCGTTTCAGTTCCATATTCAAGTTCCCTGTCTGCATAAACATATCCATTTTCAAACCAGGAATTTGAAGTATAGGATGCCTGTTCTATTCCAAGAAATTCAGCCACTCCTGGACCAACGTGTCCAGTTGAAGCGTCTGTACTCTCCTCACCGGCAAAAATGATATCGAATTTACCTATTTTATTAATTGCTGCTGCAAGTGTAAGGCCAGTGGGATAGGTATCCGCTCCTGCAAAGGCCCTGTCCGTAATTAGTATTCCACGATCCCCTCCTCTGGCCATTGCCTCAAGTATTGCAACATCTGCGAATGGTGGCCCCATTGAAATAACAGTTATCTTTGCATCATTTTTATCCTTGATTCTCAGGGCTGCTTCCAGGGCATTTTCATCAGATGGATTTATTACATTTCTTGCTGTGGCCCTCTTCAGAGTGAATGTAACAGGGTCTATCTCCACCTCATTGCTGTCCGGAACCTGTTTTATAAGGCAAATTATCTCCAGAGCCATTGTATCACCCGAATTTGTATTTTACCCCATGACCACCCTTTGTGTTTGTCCAGGTCACACTACCATGGGAACAGGCAAAATCGCATGTTCCGCATTCTACACAGTCCTCATATTGAAAATTCAGTTTTCCATCTATAAGTGTGTAACACTTTGCAGGACATGCAAATGTGCAGAAATGATCAGGGCAAGTCTCACATATCTCTGGATTTACAGATATGTGTGCATATTCCTTATCTATCTTATAGTTGAGTAGTGCCAGTCTTTCTTCTATTTTCATCATCTTTACAGCCTCCTCCCCATGCTGTATAATGTCATAATAAGATTCTTTCTCTTTTTCTTGTCAGATAGAAGATTATGAAGAACGATTTCACCAAGATGTTTTTTCGGCATTCCGTTCTCAGAAAAAACTTCACTCATTGTACTTTCCAGAAACTCCGGAAGAATGTTGTGAACTCCCTCGCTCCACGTGATTTTATCAGAACCTGCAAACCTCTCCATATCTTTCAGTACAAATGTCTCCTTCAACTTCTTTACATATAGACTGAATCTGTCTTTTGATTCAACTCCCTTTGTTTCCAAAACTGTCTCTCCAGCTTTTATTCCTGATTCAATTGCATAGTTCATACCCTGAAGAACAAGTCCGTTACTGAATGAAAAACCTGCTGCATCACCTGCTATCATGTAACCATCACCGTAAATATTTTCAGTGGAAACTCCTCCCTCGGGTACAAGATGAGCACTGTATTCAACAACCTTCCCACCATCCAGCAGAGGCGCAATGAAAGGATGCTCTTTAAACTGCTCTATTACATTAAATGAATATGTTGAATTGTTTTCCCTCAATGTCCCCATTGATATAACAGCCCCTATGGAAATGCTGTCCTTATTTGTGTAGAGGAAGCCTCCTGCTCGAACTCCACCTTCAAGAAAACCCAGCACATATTCTGATGCAAAACCTTTTGTTGAATCAGAGAGATTAAAGCGCTCATTAATTGAATTCTCAGATAACTTAATAACCTCTTTAACTCCTATTGCAGCATGAGAATCATCAAGTTTTTTCTTTATTCCTGAATTTATTGCAACTCTTGAATTCACACCCTCTGCAAGTATTACAGAGTCTGATGTTATGATCTCACCGTTCTGCTCAACACCTATGGCTTTTCCATCCTTGAATGCTATCTTATCAACGGTTACACCTGAAACAACCATTGCTCCGGACTCTTTGGCCTTTTTTGAAAGCCACTCATCGAATTTTGTCCTTAAAACTGTATATCCTGAGTAAACACCATTCCCATATTTTTTTGATCTGAAATCTATCCCAATCTTTGAATCCTTTGTCAGAAAAGCCACACCCTTGGCCTCAACATATCTTTCAAGAGGGGCATTTTTCTCATAATCCGGAATAACAGATGATAGGTTGTTCCCCCATAAAACTCCACCGGAAACATTTTTGCTTCCAGGAGGATCTGCCCTGTCAACAAGTAAGACATTTAATTTATTTGATGCCATCTTAATTGCAGCTGATGAACCTGCAGGACCTGCACCAACAACTATTGCATCAAATTCACTCATTGATTGGTGATTCCATATTGTATAATAATTGTTTTTGATTTTCAACTTGGTTCTTTTATCAGTTACAGATAAAATGAAAATTTAATTTATATAAAATTATCATTATAACTGTAAAAAATGGAAAAACAGATATTGTTATAATGTGGTTAATAAATGAAACAAAATATATTTTTTATAAATTATTTTGAAACCACAGTTACCTTTGATTTTTCATCCAGTTTTATTCCATATTGAGTTTCAATTCTTTTTTTGCTCTTTCCATTCCCGAGGATCACCGTCAATTCATTTCCCTTATGTACAACAGCATCCACTTTTTTCCTGAGACAAATGGATATGATATTCTTTAAAATTTCCTCATCCTCTTCATTCAGTTCAATGAATTTATCTGAATCCCCCTCTTTCAATAGATTTTCTATTTTTTCCTCCGCATTTTTCTGATACATTCTTTTCAACTTATCTCCAAATTCAAGCCATTCCTTAACTATATTCTCAAGTTTTTCAACTGTATTTTCCGGAGATTTAACAATTTCCTTAATTTTAATCAGAAAATCCTCCTGTTTTTCCACATGTTTAAGGGCTGCAGGACCTGCACAGAACGTAAACCTCACAACGCCTTCTTGTATGTTCTCAACAGATATTATCTTAAGAAAACCTATCTGTCCTGTTGCAGAAAGGTGGGTTCCACCGCAGCCCTCCACATCCACACCCTCAATTTCAACAACTCTCAAATAAGGTGATAATGGGACACCGCCCTGAAAAAGAATAAATCCATATTTTTCCACTGCTGCATTCCATGGCAATCTTTTTGCAGTAACAGTGTGGTTTTCTATTATTGTCTTAAGGCATTCATTCTCTATGTTTATCACATCCTCCCTTTCTATCTTTCTGTCAATGGTAACATCCAGCCTGCTGTAATCAACATTTTTCTGTGCACCGGCCTGCCATACCTGTTTACCGTACATTTTCCTTAAAGTGCCAAGAAGCAGATGAGTTGAGGTGTGATGTATCATAAGCTGTTTTCTTCTCTGACCATCAACATGTCCCTGTACTTTGGTATCCTGTTCCAACACACCATCTATCTTATGAATTATGGCATTCCCCTGCTTGAAAACCTCTGTTACCTGATATTTTTTAAATCCGACCTGAAGGTAACCAAAATCGTTAGGTTGTCCACCTCCAGTGGGATAAAATGCAGTCTGATTTAAAACAACATAATTATCCTTTGAGGCAAGAACTATTGCAGAGAATTCAAGAAGCCTTGGATCGTCATAATAGAGTGTTCTTGTTTCAAGATCACGGAATTCCGGAACATAAAATGACTCTTCATTTTCCTTTGCGTTTTTTGAGTGTCTGTTTACAATCTTCTCATGAAAATTCTCAGGAATTCTCACAGTGATCCCATTCTCTCTGGCAACCTTTACAGATATTTCAGGTACTATACCATATGAATCGTAGAGAATTTCAAGGTCTTTTTCATCAAGTCCATGTTTCTTCTTTAAAATCTTCAAAACCTCTGACCTTCCATTTTCCTCTGAAATTTTGTACCTTTCAAATTCCCTGTTAATTGTTTTTTCAAAGAATTCAGCATCATATCCGGGGCTTATTTCTTTCAGACTTTCTGAATGCATTTTTATTGCTTCCAGAAGATCCTGTACATTTAGTCCCAGGTTTTTCATTGCTCTGAAAGTTCTTCTGAGAAGCAGTCTAACCAGATATCCAAGCTTGGCATTTGAAGGAATCACATATTCCCTAAGTATTCTGAATATTGTCCTTGTGTGATCTGCCAGTATATATGCATCCCTTATGAAGTTCAGTTGTTCCTTTCCTGTTATTTTTCCTCCTTTTATCAGATCAGCAACTATGCTTTCTGGATACTCTCCATCAGTTGAATAATGCTCAGTAATTTCCTTCATGAACTCCCTGTTTTTAATATGGAGATTTGCTTTTTCAAGAATCCAATCTACAACTTCAGGGAATATTGCATCATACACTGTAGGGGAGCCAAGTGTGACCCAGGAAAGTCTTTCAAGGCCATATCCTGTATCCACAATTCTATTACGCATGTGTGTGTATCTGGTTCCATCAAGCAAAATTTCTCCCTCTGGGTCTTCAACTAGGTCCATAAACACAAGGGTGGCAACCTCAAGCCCCCTCACAAAAACCTCCAGAGCATTGCCTGCATTTCCGCCTCCGAACCATGGGTTTTCCTTAAATGTTATCTCCTTACCATATATTCCCATTCCATCTGTTAGAAGCCTGTAGCATCTTTCTACTGTCCCGTCTATCCAGTATACCTCATTTTCATCTGAATTGAATGAATCATGGCATAACATCTCAAAAGATGTCAGGTGTCTTCCCGTAACACCAACTGAATCGATGTCATTGAGTCTTATTGAGGGTTGAGACATTACAAGGGGATTTGCAGGTGGTGGAACCAATCCTGAAGTAACGTGTGGCTGAAAAACATAAATTGATGCGTTTACCAGAAATACATCCTCCCTCCATCTGGGAATAACCGGATATGGTTTCAGAAATCCATGATCCACCGAAAAGAAATCTATGAAAAGTCTTCTTGCCTCATCGAGGCGAAGCTGTTTTTTTCCTGCAGGATTTCCTATGAAAGTGTAGGAATCACATGGAGGATCCCCGCATGTCCTCCTTTCACTGTCAGATGTCCAGAAATACTTACCACAACTGGTGCATTTTTTTCTCTTAAATCCAATGAGTTCAAAGGTTTTTATATTGAAAACATTATCATTTTCCTGACTTTCCATGTTTCACGCATTTAAATTTAAAATATACATTTTCCCATCATTTTGTATTCTTCAAAACTATTATGAAGTGACCTCTGTGATATTTTGAGATATTCACTTCTTTAATGATTCTTAATTTTTCTTTTCTCAGAATTTCAACCTGCTTGTTTTTAACCACATCAGGAGGTTTCGTAGAATCTATTGAAATTGCCTTAATAACAAGGAAAGCATAAGCCCAGTTATTAAAATATTTCAAATTCTCTAAAAATATTGATGTCTGATCCCTTTGCGATATATCCTGGTAAATAACCTCTGGGGATTTTTCAATAAAGAAACCATATTTTTCAGGGAATCTTGCATCAGAAAGAATTGGAAACAGGTTCTTCTTTTTTTCAGATATATTTAATAGTGATAGAAACGGCTCTGGAAAGTATTCCACTGCAAAAACAGATCCATCCGGGCATATATCTGATATGTGGGAGACGGTGTTGCCCGATGATGCTCCAAGATATAAAACATCCGTATCCTCAGAAAATGGAAATGGGTAATCACCCAGGTTCATATAGGCTGATAATTTACTATGCCTGCTGTCCCACTCCCTGTACTTTTTACCCTTTATTTTAACAATTTTTTCTGAAAACAGAGGGGAGTTAACATCAGTCTCAGAATAATATTCCCCTCTTATTTTTGTTATCCTTTTATTTACCTTTGTATACTGATCAGGCACCTAACTCCTCCTTTAGTATTTCCATTTCCTTAGAATTTCCTGTAACGAAGAATATGGTGGAATCACCAACCTCAATCCGGTATTTTATCTCCGTTTCAATTTCTTTTCCCATCAAATCAAGATAGAGTGTTTTCTGACCCATTAGTTTCTCCCAGACACCTGGTGCGGGCTTCATCCTCACTCCTAAATAAATTGGTTCATCACTGGATAAAAAAACCTGGGCTGTTTCTTTCTCTTTCTCTTCTCTTGATGATTTAACAAAAATTTTCATTCATTGGTTAATCCATTGAAAATAATAAATGTGATCCACTATTTTTTTCATTTAAAAGAAGACTAATATTTTTGACCATATATTAATGTAAATATCTCATATTTATTACTTTAGATATCATATACGTAAACATGACACTAAAAGTCGGTGATAAATTGCCTAATTTTTCAGGCAGGGATGAGAATGGAAACCCAATAAACATATCTGATTACATTGGAAAATATAACATTGTGATTTACTCATATCCAAAGGACAACTCCCTTGGTTGTACAAAAGAAGCCTGTATTTTCAGGGATGAAATAGATAGTTTCAAAAATCTGAACGCAGTTGTTATAGGGTTAAACAAGGCCGATTCTGATGAACATAAAAAATTCATAGAGAAAAACAGATTACCATTTCATATAATTGCAGATAAAGATAGAAGCATACATAAATTGCTGGATATAAAGGCAGGTCTTATACCGGAGAGAGTCACATACGTGGTTGACAAGAAAGGAGTAATAAGAACTGTATTTAACTCACAGACAAAATATGATGAACACCCAAAAATTGCAAAAAAGGCTCTTGAGGAAATAGAAAAAGAAGAGAGAGAATCTGAAAGTTCCTGATTTAACCATTATTATATAATAAAAACTCATCATCGTAAACATCATCTTCAGCACTTTTTCCATCTCCATTAATGTATGAGTTTTAGTAATATTTATATAGAAGTTTATTTTTACTAATCGATAATCATGATGGGAGGACAACCTATATTCATATTAAAGGAAGGAAGCAAAAGAGAAACCGGAAAGGATGCAATGAAATCGAACATTGAGGCTGCAAAGGCTATTTCAACTGCAGTCAGGACAAGTCTTGGCCCAAGGGGAATGGATAAGATGCTTGTGGATTCCCTTGGGGACATAGTCATAACAAATGACGGTGTTACCATTCTCAAAGAGATGGATGTAGAGCATCCTGCTGCTAAAATGATGGTTGAGGTTTCAAAGACACAGGACACCATGGTTGGAGATGGAACAACAACAGCTGTGGTCCTTGCCGGCGCTCTTCTACAGGAAGCTGAGGCATTGATAAATCAGAATGTTCATCCCACTGTTATATCTGAGGGCTTCAGAATGGCAGCACAGAAGGCAAAGGAGATATTGGAGAGTGTTGCAACAAAGGTCTCAATAAAAGACAAGGATGTTATACTCAGAATGGCCGAGACCTCACTGGGAAGCAAATCTGCTTCAGGTAGCAAGAAATTACTTTCAGAAATATCCTACGATGCAATAAAGGCTGTAATGGAAGAGAGGGAAGGAAACGTCCATGTGGATTTTGACAACATTCAGATAGTAAAGAAGCAGGGTGGAGATATAGATGAAACACAGCTCATAATGGGAATAATTGTGGATAAGGAGAAGGTTCACCCTGGAATGCCTGACGTTGTTAAAAATGCAAAGATTGCTCTTCTTAATGCAGCACTTGAAATTAAAAAGCCAGAATTTGACACAAACATCAGGATAGACGATCCTACAATGATACAGAAATTCCTTTCAGAGGAAGAGGAACTTCTAAAAGAGATGGTTTCAAAGGTGAAGGCAACAGGTGCCAATGTTCTGATCACACAGAAGGGCATTGATGATCTTGCACAGCACTATCTCTCAAAGGAAGGTATCTACGCAGTCAGAAGAGTTAAAAAAAGCGATATTGAGAAACTCTCAAAAGCCACAGGTGCAACAATTGCATCATCAATAGATGAACTATCAGAGAGTGACCTTGGACATGCAGATAAGGTTGAGCAGATAAAAATTGGAGAGGATTACCTCACATTTGTAACAGGCTGCAAGAATCCGAAGGCTGTTAGCATACTTGTTAGGGGAGGAACTGAGCACGTTGTTGATGAGATAGAGAGATCAATTGTGGACTCCCTCCATGTGGTTGCCGCTGCTGTGGAGGACGGAAAGTATGTTGCTGGTGGTGGAGCATCAGCAATTGAGCTTGCGGTAAAACTAAGAGAATATGCAAACAAGGTTGGAGGAAGGCAGCAGCTTGCAATTGAAAAATTCGCAAACGGTCTTGAGGAGCTGCCAAGAGCACTTGCAGAAAACGCAGGAATAAACGCTATTGACGTTATAATAAACCTTAGAACTGAGCATGCAAAAGGAAACAAGAATGCAGGACTAAACCTATTCTCCAGTGAAATTGATGACATGGTTAAGCTTGGTGTCATTGAACCCATAAGGGTTGGAAAGCAGGCAATTGACTCAGCTGTTGAGGCAGCTGTGATGATACTGAGAATCGACGATGTAATTGCAACAAAGGGTTCAAAGTCATCATCACCTCCATCTTCAAACCCAGCAGGCGGAGAATCAGACTGAACTTAAACCATTAAATACCATATTTTATTTAGCAAGAAGTGTTTTCAAAGCGTTCACCCATAATTCTATTGCAGACAATTATATCTTCAATCCTTGGGTACGCTTCATTGTTTTTTATTAACAGATTTATTGGTCCCGTATATTGGGGTTATCTCAGTTATTCAATAGCATTCGCTGGAATTTTTTCAATATTTCTTGATTTTGGAATAAACACAACAAATCTGAAGTTTATCTCTTCAGACAAAAATGATGAAGAAAAGGTAAAGGAGGACATGAGCACATTTGCCTTCATAAAGGTCATAATGGTCATTCTGTTCTCCTTTGCTGTCATATCATCCCTTCTCATTTGGGTTTACATACTTCACAGGGGGTTTGAAAACCCAATTGAATTCTGGGCAGCAATAGCAATAATCCCATATTATGTGTTCAACTCATTGCTGATGGTATTTAATTCTTACAATCAGGCATATCTTAAAAATAACAGGATTGCAATACCACAGCTTATAGAATCTGTTCTTAGAAATGGATCTCTGATAATGATTGGTGTTTTTTACATATTTCATATTATTAAACCAATTGGCCTCCTTGTTGTTATTCTATTCAGCCTCATTTATGACATCAGTTATTTAATATATTTTCTTATACTCTATTTCATTGGAAGACCCTGGGGTCTCAGGCGTCCAAAGAGGTCCTCAATATCCAGATTTATCAAATTTTCTGCTCCCCTTGCCTTGTCTACCACCGTTGGAATTATAAATCTCAATCTTGACAAGATACTTGTTCAGTTCTTTTACGGAATAATAGCCGTTGGTGCGCTGAGCACAGATCAGAAAATAGTTGGTATAATAGGATCAATTTCGGCCTCCGCATCACTTTTCGTACTTCCATTGCTCTCATCATTTGGAAAAAAATCCAGATTTGCGTTCAATGAAGACGTTATTGAGTATGAGAGGGTTCTCTCCTTCATCTCAATGCCATTTGTATTATGCTTCATCTTTTTTTCCCCTTACATTCTCAATATATTCAACAGCATTTACAAACCATACTTCCTTTCATTTTCAATACTTGCAGTGGGAAACTACCTTTATGTTATAGGTATAACGTATCAATCAGCAATTATAAGCAAGGAAGGGCAAAGGAAGCTGGCAAGAATATCCATAATCTCAATAATTGTGAATATAATACTAAATATTCTCATAATCCCTGAAAGAATAGGTTCGGTTAAGCTTCTGGGACTAGGCGTTACCGGTGCATGTATTTCATTCACTCTTGGAATGTTGCTTTCATATTTACTGATGAGGGAAGCATATGTTAAACTGAATGGCCATGGAACATTTCCAAGGATATGGAGACACTTAATAATGGCCATACCAATGATGATTTTCCTCTATTTTTACAGTGTTATGATAGTGCCATATGAATTTATATTTCTCTCCTTGGGAATTTTTTTAGGTTTTCTCATATATTTCCTCTTTGCATACCTTTCCAAGGAAATAACAAAGGAACAGATAATAAACATATTCAGATCACTGAAAGACATCAGAATGTGATGGTATATCTCTCATTTTCAAAATTATAATGAGTGAAGATATACAAAGTAAAAAAAGACCTGAAATAGAGAGGTAAAACTCATAGTGGTACGCGGTTGCATCCAGGTTTCCGATACCAGTGATACTCAATCCCGATGTTTTTTCGCTGTTTATTAAATTCAACACTGCTCTTGTGGTTGCAGATTGAGTTATAAGCTGAAAATTTTGGCTTATAAATCCACCAATCACGAAGAGGATAAAAAAAAGACGCCCACCACTGACATTCACGATTTTGAACACTTTTCTGACGCCATAGGACAAAAAAATAATTAAAAAGTAGAATATAAACAGAACTGGGTAGTAAAAAATCAAAACATCCAAAGACTGAAATTCCTTAATAGTGAGAAGTAAGGAAAATGCATTTAATATAATCAAAATCACAAGTAAAATTTTGGATGAAAGTAGTTCTGAAGAAAAATTTTTTTCATCCTCTTTATAGAATCTCAATAATACATATATTGAATAAAGAAATATGACATTTCCAAAAAGGAATATTATCAATCCTGTGAAACCAATTTTGTAACCATTGAAGATTACATATGAGTCAAAAAAAATAAAAATAAGGAATGAGATAAGAGAGATGAAACCGTACGATCTTATTGCTGAGATATCATAGACCTTGTTGAGATATCTAAGATCGTGCTGACATATGGGACAGTGGTCAGCCCCATCCCTGAGGGTGGTTCCACAATAGGGACAAATCATAAATTAATATTTGTTGATTAAATAAAATCTTTTCCTATTGTTTCTCTTGCTATTATCACCTTCATTATTTCTCTTGAACCCTCAGCAAGTTGAAATGACCTTACACCCCGCAGAGCCCACTCTTCCGGGCAATCCTTTGAATATCCGAATGCTCCCTGCCACTGAAGAGCGTCATTTATGGCATCAAATGCCCAGGTTGTGGAGAGAAGCTTTGCCTTTGCAATCTCCTTACTCACCTGAAATCTCGTGTATTTATGGAAAGCCTGTTCCTGCCAGTAGACCCATAGTGCCTTGTATCCAAGATCAAGGGCAGTTTCCATCCTTGCAACATTCTCTGCAACCTGAAATTGCAGACCTTCAAAGCGGCTAAGTTCCTTCCCAAAGGCCTTTCTGTTCTTTATGTATTCAACACCTCTTTTTATTGATTCAAGCGCGGCCCCGGCACTTATTACTGCAATCAGGCCTCTCGCAAATTCAAATCCCTCATGAATTATTTTAAAGCCTTCATTCTCTTTTCCAATTATGTATTCATCCGGGATCTCTGCACCGTTGATTTTGAATGCCCCCCAGCTTGAACCCTCTCTTCCCATCTCTTCGAGGTATGTCACATCAAGATAATCATCTGAGTAAGGTAGGAAAACCAGTGAAGTGCCTTTTGTCCCTTCCTTGTTCCTATCTGTTTTGGCAACGGTGACAAACCCACCTCCAGTCTCTTTTACATCCCTCACCAGACTAATATAACTCTTCTCTCCAAAGATTTTGAGTTTTTTTCCATTTCTTTCAGCATATGTTTTCATTGATGCAACATCCGACCCAAAATCTGGCTCAGTGGATGCAATACCTATTATCTTTTTTCCTTTGGAAGCATCATGAAGCACGTCTTCTTTCAATTTTTCGCTTCCATATTTGGATATGAGGTAAGACCATGCGTTGTGAACAAGGAAAAGAACAGGTATTGACATGGTTGGATCTGCTCTTGCAATTTCTTCGGCTACTATTCCAACGGTAACAGGATCATGCCCTGGACCTCCGTACTTCTCAGCTATTGTCATTCCCATTAGTCCCATTTCACCAAGGCCCTTAACAACCTCATCAGGGATTCTTTTATCTCTCATCATTTTGCCTATATTTGGGGAAATTATCCTGTTACAAAACTCCCTGACGGTTCTCCTTAGAAGTTCCTGTTCATCATCAAATTTAAAATCAAGCATCAATATCAGAACTCAATTGATTCTAAATAAAATAATCTTTTGTGATCATTTGTTAAATATTCAGGAAGATAAGTCATCTGTACCAAAAAAAGAATCCAGAATTTTTTTCTCACCTTTTCTCAGATGATAGAGGGCAGTTGGCTTTTTAATCCTAAAAGTGTTTGCCAGTTCCTCAAGCTCTATCTTTCTGGGCCAGCTATAATAACCCCTCCTGTAGGCTTCCCTCAGTATCAATTTCTGTGTTTCAGTAAGTCCCCTATCTATACCATGATGAAAAAGTATGCTTTCAATACCCTTTCCTTTTTCAATTCTCCTAATATCGCAATAATCCACCGAATTTCTCATCTCTATTGCTCTCAGGGCATTCTCTGCGTCTTCCTTATCAATGCTTATGAAATTTACCTTTTCTCTACCATCATTTATTAATACAGGGTAAATTAAAAATGACATGTTTTCCACAATTCCTCTTACAATTCCATGTCCCTTCTTTAACATGAGGGAAACTGTGAATTTCCCCTCACTGGTTGATTTCATCCACATAAAATCATTGTATGAATATTCAAATTTTTTAATATTTGTTTCCGATATTCCAACTACTAGGTTGTTCCTCTTTTCAACATTATTTGCCAGCATTACAAATATTGGCTTCTCTATATATTCTGACATCCTGGCAACTCCACATTTGCTATTCACATAGCATGTGGTAAAATACATGATCATGATAAACAATACACACTAATAATTTTTATTTTAATAAATTCAAATTATATTTTGTTCTTTCAGTTTTTGTATTTTCTCAGCGGAAAATCCCATTGATTTCAGTAAGCCTGTTGTATGCTCCCCAAGGGATGGTGGGTTACACAAAAATTTGCCTCCAATGGGTATCGCAGGGGTCTTCAATTTTTTACCCTCGAAGTTCTGCAGAAAGTACTTTCCCATCATCTGTTCCTCTTCAATAGCCTCCCAGGGCTTTTTCATAACGGAAAATACTATGTTCTCCCTGTCAAGAATTTCAGATAATTCAATCAGATTCATTTTAATTACTGCATCCTGAACAATTTTGATTAGTTCATCGCGGTGTTCATACCTTTTTCTGTTTGTTTCATACTTTTGTTCATCATCCAGATTTAATGACATTGCCTTTCTGAATTTATTCCATTGTGCGTCTGTGGTGACAGCAATGAAAACCCTTTTTTCATCTTTTGTGCTGAAAAAATCATATATCCCCCAGGCAAAACCCATTTCATTTATTGGCTTAAGATCCTCACCTGTAATCCCATACGTGTTGATATGCTGTCCCATAAGAAAAAGTGAGGTTTCAAACAATCCCACAACTATTCTTTTACCCTCGCCTGTTTTCTCTCTTTCAATGATTGCATTCATTACCCCTATGACTCCAAACATTGCTGCATTCATATCTATGATTGAGGCTCCCAGCCTCATTGGCCTGCCATTAAGACCATTCATATAGGCCACTCCGCTGTGAACCTCTATGGGATAATCAAGTGATTTTCTGCTCTCCAGTGGTCCTTCTCCATAACCTTCTATCTTTAGGTATATGAGTTTTCTGTTTGCTTCCTTCAAAATTTCGTAAGATAGGCCAAGCTTCTCAAGTGAACCGTGGCCAAGATTATCTATGAGGACATCTGAAGTTTTCAGCAATTCTAGAAATATATCTCTCCCATTTTCATTTGATAGATCCAGTGTAATACTCTTCTTATTAGTGTTAAAAAATGGAAACGTTCCCTTGCTTGTACCTGTAAGGCTTCTCGCAATGTCACCTGTGCCGGGTTTTTCTATCTTTATTACTTCATGACCAAGTTCAGAAAGAATCAGACCTGCAGTTGGGCCCGCTACAATATGTCCAATTTCAATTATTCTCAATAAATTCACCTGCCAGTTTCACTATCTCATCAGTTTTGAGACATTTACCTGTCTGGGAAGAAATATCCTTTATGTTGTCAACAAGTTTTTTAAGTGAATCCTCTGAAAGTTCCATTCCATTCATCTTAAGTATTTTTGAAATAACCGATCTTCCAGTGTATACATTCACTGAAAATTCCTTTCCTGAAAATACATCTGAATATGAAACATGTGTTCCCGCTGTGTTGGTTTTAACATTATCACCGAAGTTTGGAAAATTTTTCAAAAAAAAGTCAGGTCCTATTTTTTTCAAAATGAGGTTCAGTATATTTTCATAAGCATCGAGGAGTTTCTCTTCATTTATGCCAGTTTTGATACCCATTGATTTCGCATATCTTGAAATGGAAAGCAGATCTGCAATGCCATTCCTCTCCCCAATTCCAAAAACAGTACAGTCTGCAAAATCAGCACCCTCTTCAAGAGCCGCAATTGTATTTGCAATGCTCATACCATGATCATTGTGGCAGTGTGTTTCAAGTTTTAAATCATAATTTGATCTGATTCTTCTGAAAACATTTCTTATTTTGTCAGGTGTGCCTGAACCTGTTGTATCTGGTAATTGTACAATGTCCGCACCACTCTTCACAACATTATCTACGATCTTCTCTATCTCTTCCACTGTGTGATTTACCACATCAACAACTGCAACCTCTATTAATTTTCCATATTTTCTTGCATAATTTATGGCTTCATATGATTCCTGAAGATTCTTCAGATCAAAAGGAAGGTGCAAGGAAATATTGGCACCGGTTTCACCTATTATGTCCACATCCTTTTTTATGGCCCTTCCCAGTGCAAAAGTCTCTCTGAAAATATTATTTTTTAGAATGTTTTTGGTTGTTTCAATTTCACTTATATGTGCTGAAGGGTATGAAACAAGTGCCCTCTTCACTCCAGAATTCCCGATAATCCTTGCAATCTTAATCTTTTCCTCAATTGAAAAAGAAATGCCAGGAGTTTGGAGTCCTTCTCTTACAGTGTCATCACACACTGAGAAATCCATAAATCGTGATTTTTTCAACATTTATAAATTTCAATTTAACCTGTTAGATTTGGAAATAAAATTTTTTATAATTGGTATCCTATATAAAATAAACATTTGTAAAATTTTACATGCAATTCTAAATTTATTCGTCACTTTTATATCTAACAGATTAGATTGTCCCTTAATATATATAAGGGATCATCACACTCTATGGCAACCAATAATTCGGTCGATCCAGAGGCCGAGAAAATAGTTGGCAGGCTTGAGAGATTGCCTAGGAGCAGATTCCATCTGAAATTTGCTCTTATGCTTACTAGCGGAGAGTGGGCGGAAAGTTTAATGCTGCTTGGGAATGGAGCGATTCTGGGTCTTGTAGCTGCCTATTTTGGCATCTCATCCTCATCGTTTCTTGCTCATTATTCCATACCTGCCTTCTTCTTCGTTGGAGAGTTTGTGGGTTCTATTTTCTTTGGCAGATTGGCAGATACAAGGGGAAGAAGAGCTGTTTTCTTGTATAACCAGCTGATCTTTGGTCTGGGAATGATAATTGCAGGTTTTATGGATTCTTGGCCACTGGTGGCATTTTTTGTATTCGTAGGTGGTATTGGAGTCGGTGGAGAATTTCCTCTAGTTGACAGTTACGGAACAGAGGTTTTCAATAAAAATACAAGAGGTGCATGGCTGGCATTGATTTACACAATAGCAGTCACATCAGCTCCACTCATTCTGTACATAACATCATTAACACGTGGTCTTGGATACTATTCCTTCAGAATTCCGCTGTGGTTCATGGGCGCTGTGGGATTGGCAGTATGGGTGATAAGGTTCAGGTTAAAAGAGTCCCCAAGATGGCTGGCAACCCATGGGAAAATAAAGGAAGCCTCTCAGATGATGGACAAAATAGAGGAGGAGGTGAAGAGAGAAACTGGAATGAAAGAGCTTCCACCAATACCAGAAAACATCGATGTTGTTGAGAAAGAGGGAAAATTCAAGGATATATTCGCACCAGATGTGAGAAAAACCACAATCATGATGGCCATATTCATGTTCTTCCAATCCGGAATATTTTATGGATTTGCAACATTTGCCCCTGGTCTTGTAAGCGTTGCTTTTCCATCAAGTGATCCTCTTGGTCTTGCTGCAGTAATATTCAGTGGGTTCTTCTTCGGAAGTGTGTTCAATATATTCATAATAGACAGAGTGGAGAGAAAATGGGGTATAATATTGTTTGCAATTCTTGGCGGTGTTTTCGGCACAATGTTTGCAATCATTCATGGACTGGATGAAGTGGTCATATTCGGTTTCCTTACGGCATTCATGCTATGGAACTTCTCTAACTTCCTGCACCAGTACAATGCAGAAATATTCCCAACAAGACTGAGGACAACAGCCGCTGGTTTTGTCTATTCAATCAGTAGGATTTCAACCACTATCCTTGTGCTCTTTATAGCTGCCTTCATAGGAGGAAAGAATGCAGTTGGAATATTCACATTTGTATGGATACTCGTTGTAATAGTTTCACTGACACTAATACTGTTAGGCCCAAAAAGCACAAGAAAATATGTGGAACAGATTGCAGCATAAAGAAATTAAAATTTTTTTATTTTTCCAAAATTTAAAAGTCCTCCGGCCCTGAGGATCTCAAGAGGAGGACCGTCAATTTTTTTCACATTCAGATTCTTTTTCAAGTTTTCATCAAAAACCATGATTTGATCTTCAAAAGAATACCTTATAACATGGCCATCCTTAACCTCTTCAATCTGATTGGATTCAAGGACGTAAAGTCCATTATTTATTGCATTTCTGAAAAAAAGTCTTGAATAGCTTTTGGCAACTATGGCACCGATACCCATTTCCTTGATCACGATGACAGCCTGTTCTCGGGATGAGCCGCATCCAAAATTTTCACCTGCAAACAGCACATCTCCAGGAGATACTTTTTTGTAAAAGTCCTTTGAGATGGCTTCAAAGGAATGCCTTAATATTTCCTCAATTCCCATATGAAGATAAGGGCCAGGAGCAATCACATCTGTGTCAATATCATCCCCAAGTACAATTGCCTTACCACTATTCATCAACATCACCCGGAATTTCTCCCAAAACTGCTGACATTGCCGCAACCCTAGTGTTGGAAATGTATACCTGACTATTGGGATCGCCCATCCTTCCACGGAAATTTCTGTTTATGTTTGCTATGCATACCTGGCCTTTTCCAAGCACACCCATGTGCAAACCAGCACATGCTCCACAATTAGGTGGAAGGACGGTTGCTCCAGCCTCAATGAAAGTTTCAATGTAACCTCTTTTAAGCGATTCCAGATATATAGAACGTGTTGCAGGGACAATTGTCATTTCTATATTTTTTTTAACATGATTGCCTTTGAGAATTTCATAAACTCTTCTCATATCTGATAATGTTCCATTTGAACAGTTTCCAATATATACCTTATCAATCTTTGTTCCTCTTACCTCACTGAGGGATTTAACATTTCCAGGGGAATATGGTACTGATACCACAGGTTCAATCTGATTCACATCTATCTCCATTTCTTTTTTGAATATGGCATCTTCATCACTTTCATAAACTTCAGACTGAGGAAAAATGCATGTTTTTGCTCCAGCCTCAACTGTCATGTTTGCTATTGAAAGTCTGTCATCCAAAGATATATCATTATCTGAAACAAATTCCATTGACATGTAGTTTGCTCCTGAAGTTCCTATTCTTTTTAATATTTCCAGAATTATGTCCTTTCCCTCTGTATACTTACCAGGCTTTCCCGAAAGATGGACCCTCATTGTTTCCGGAATCCTGAACCATGTTTTTCCATGGATCAAAAGGAAAGCCATGTCAGTGGAACCCAGGCCGATTCCAAATGATCCTGCTGCACCAGCTGTTACTGTATGCGAATCTGTTCCAGCAACGATCTCATCCTTACCTATGACTCCATTTTCAATAAGTAGAGTGTGCTCTATACCGTCACCATTTCCAAATATCTCAAAGCCATACTCCTCAGCAAAGTTCTTCATAGAAATTATGTTATTTGCGCTTTCAGGATCCTTTGGAGGATAGATATGGTCAATTACCACTATCTTTCTCCCCCTGAATTTCAGTGTATCTATATTTTGCTCTTTTATAATCTTCTTCACAAGGGGGCCAAGTACGTCATGCATGTGGATTGTATGGGGAGATGCCCAGACATATTCTCCTTGTCTTTTAATCTCTCCAGTTATGAGGTTGAACGCCTTTTCTACTGCAGTAAGCTTCATAACAATTAATGCTTATGGACGAATTAAAAGTTTTTTTAACACGTTATATTGTTTCTAATTTATTAACATCGGAGTTATCTTTTTTCGAAATGAAAATTTGAATCTTTAAAACTATATTGTAAAATAAATTCAGAGCGAAGAATATATTGAATACAAAATTAAATGATAATAATAAATAAATTAACTAAAATAAATTTTTAACATATAAAAATTAAAATTCTCATTATCAACATCCTATTGCATCTTTCATCTTTTTCAATTCAATCTTTATATAGATGATAAAAAGTTTTTGAGCATTCTCCATGCTTAGAATTCTGGATCATAAATTTAGTATAATATCAAAAATTATGCAGGGCACCTTACTTAATGATGACATTAAATGGGTCTTTTCTATTATTAAATGGTCTTTAAAAAATAATGCTTGTTTTTGCTTTTACTGCAAATGTTAAACTAATAAATTAAATTTAAATAAATAAAGCATATTCCGACACACTGGTATTTATGACTTATGAAGTATTGGCAGCAGGTATCATCATAGCTGGAGGTTTGATAGGTACAGGAATGGCTCAACAGGGTATAGGAGCCTCAGGAATGGGAATATACGCTGAAAAACCTGAGAAGTTTGGTCAAGTTCTGATCCTTTTCGTGCTTCCTGAAACACTCTGGATTATAGGTTTTGTACTTGCTCTTCTTATCCTGAGAAACGTCGTGTGAGAACAAATGTCGTTGGAAGATATTCTTAAAGACATCTCAGATAAAGCAGAAGAGGAAGTAAAAAGGATAAGGAGAGAGTGTGAGGAGGATTTAAAGAATATCGAGAAGGACAAAGAGGCTCAGCTGCAGGCCATAAATGAGAAGTACAGGCATATCAGAATAGATACTGAAAACATGATGAGAAAACGTTATGAAGACGAATTAAGGATAGAGCAAAACAACATCAAAATGCAGTATGAAAACAGAATACTGGAAGAATTCTGGAAGAGGGCAAACAACATAGTTTTAAAAATAAGGGAATCAAAAAGCTATGAGGATATTATTAGAAAAGAACTGAGCCTTGGTAAAAAATTTCTTAAAAAATCAATGAAAGTTAAATGTTCAGAGAAAGATGTTGACATTGTAAAAAAGATTGATGAAACTGTAGAAATTATGAAAATGCCAGGAGACTTTGCAGGAATTATATGCGAAAGTGGAGATGGCAAGATATCCTACGATATGACCATAAACTCAATATTAAGAGATCTCAAAGAAAGCATAAACATGGAAATTTTAAAGATGATGGTGTCCTGATGATGTATACGGTTTATGCTGGCAGCGCCTCAAAAGCCAGATTAATTAGAATGGAATTGCTTCCAAAGGAGAAGTTGATTGAGATAGCAAGAGCTCCGTCTGTAGCGGATATAATAAGGATATTGAATGGTACACCCTATGAAAAATATATTTCTGAGCTTTCATCACGATACAATTCATTTGATATGCTTGATCTTTCTGCCACAAAAAAGATGCTTGCAACAATAGTCCACATAATGGATTCACCGCCTCCCACGGCAAGAGACACATTGAAAGCATACCTTTCAAGGTGGGATTTTGAGAGTATAAAGGCAATTATAACCTCTAAATTTCTAGGTACAGAGTTAAAAGAAAACGATATATTTATAGTTGACAGGGCCGATTTTCCAGTTGGTTCAATTACCAATCTTATAAGCAGAGAAGAGTACAGAATGATGATAAACGAATTTGATATTGAAGGCATAGCAAAATTTCTTGTTAAGCTAGGTTATGGATCTTATCTTCTTTACTATCTGGACGAATTCAGAAAGGAGAATGATATTTCCATATTGCTTTATGCACTAGATGTTGCATACTTTCAGCGCCTGATTGATTGTATAAAATTCTATAATGGTGATGAAGGTCCAGTGAGACATTTCATAAAAGAGGAAGTTGATATAAAGAATCTGGAGACCCTTCTTAAGGGTTCACGTTTCAATCTTGATTATCAGTCTCTGAAGCCTGGGATAATAAAGAGCGGAAACATAGATGAAAGAAAGCTTTCGGAGATATATGGTACAGGTCAGGAAATTGAAATAAAGGATTTTATCTCCAAATATTTTGGGCTTGATGGGGAAAAGATTGGTAAAATGACACCCGGTGAAATCAAGAATGAGATGGAAAGAAAAACCTTATTAAACAATCTTGAGAAAATTGGGTCACAGGCAAATTCCCTGGGGGCCATAATCTATTCAATAAAGATGGTTGAAAATGAGAGAAACAATCTGAGAAAGATATTTGCAGGGAAGCAGTATGGCAAAGATGTCTCTTCAATTGAAAATTCTCTTATTATGGTGTGATGAAATATGCCCATAAATTATAATGTAGGTAAGAGTGATAAAATTGCAACTGTAGGAGAGAGATTTTTCACTCTTGGATTCAAGCTCATCGGTATAGAGGATGCCTTTGAGGCTTATGGTGAAAACGGAGTTAACGTGCTTCAGGAACTTGAAAAATCTGGAAAATACAGTGTAATCATGGTTTCTGAGGCGTTAAAAGAATACATGGATGTGAAGACAATTAATCATTTTGAAACGTCAATGGATCCACTGGTTCTGTTCATACCACTCCCTGGTTTTGAAGACAGAGAATCTGTGGAAGAAATGGCAAAGAGAATTTTGGGTGTAGATATAGGCAGGTGAAAGTTTGGGAAAGATAGTTAGAATTTCAGGTCCTGTGGTTGTAGCCGAGGGGATTAAAAATAAAAAAATGTTTGATGTGGTAAGAGTTGGAGAGCTTGAGCTGGTAGGGGAGATAATAAGGATTGATGGAGATAAGGCAGTAATTCAGGTTTATGAGGATACAAGTGGAATAAGACCTGGAGAGAAGGTGGAATCAACAGGAATGCCTCTGTCAGTTGAACTTGGTCCTGGCCTTCTTAAATCAATATATGACGGTGTTCAGAGGCCACTTGATATAATCAAGGATAAAACAGGGGATTTCATAAGGAGGGGATACACTGCCAACCCCATAGATCCTAATAAAAAATGGGAATTCAAACCAACAGCAAAGAAGGGTGATGAGGTCTCTGGAAACTCAATTATAGGAACTGTTCAGGAAACTTCAATAATACAGCATAAAATAATGGTTCCATTTGGAATCAATGGTAAGATAACATCCATAGAAGAGGGAAAATTCTCAGTAAACGATGTAATATGTCATGTTGAAACATCATCCGGAATAAGTGAGATAAGGATGAAACAGACCTGGCCTGTCCGTTCAATTAGGGGTGTGAGGGAAAAAATGAGCCCGAACATACCATTGATAACAGGTCAAAGAGTCATAGATGCCCTTTTCCCCGTGGCCAAGGGGGGAACAGTGGCAGTTCCAGGTCCATTTGGGTCAGGAAAAACGGTTGTACAACATCAGCTTTCCAAGTGGGCTGATAGTGATATCGTGGTTTACGTTGGATGTGGGGAAAGAGGAAATGAGATGACGGAAATACTGACAACGTTTCCGGAGTTAGAGGACCCAAAGACAAAGAAGCCACTTATGGAAAGGACAATACTTATAGCAAACACATCAAACATGCCTGTTGCAGCCAGAGAGGCCAGTATATATACTGGAATCTCAATAGCAGAATATTACAGGGATATGGGATATGGAATTGCATTAATGGCTGACAGCACATCAAGATGGGCTGAGGCCTTGAGAGAAATATCAGGAAGGCTTGAGGAGATGCCAGGTGAGGAAGGATACCCTGCATATCTGGGAAGGAGACTGTCAGAATTTTATGAAAGATCCGGAAATTCAAAGATCATAGGAACCCCTGAAAGGGAAGGTTCTATAACAATAGTGGGGGCGGTTTCCCCTCCCGGTGGAGATATTTCAGAACCTGTGTCACAAAATACATTAAGGGTAACAAGGGTATTCTGGGCACTTGATTCATCCCTTGCCTCAAGAAGGCATTTCCCATCCATTAATTGGTTAAACAGTTATTCCCTCTATTCAAACGATCTGATGGATTGGTTTGCTAAAAATGTTGATCCACAGTGGCCACAACTTCAACAGGAATTCATGAATCTACTTCAAAAAGAGGCTGAACTCCAGGAGCTTGTACAACTGGTTGGTTACGATGCTCTTCAGGATAGAGAAAAGTCAATACTTGACGTTTCCAGAATCATTAGGGAGGATTTTTTGCAGCAGAGTGCCTTTGATGAAATAGATCAGTACTGCTCCACCAAAAAACAGTTGATGATGATGAAACTTATAATGGAGTATCACAACGAGGTGAAAAAATCACTGGAAGCAGGTCTCACTATGGACGAGATGCAGCAGATGGAATCGAAGAGTAGGATATCAAGATTCAAGGAAGTACCTGAAGTTGATGTTGAAAACTATTTCAACCAGTCACTTGGTATGATAAGGGATGAGATGAAAAGGCTCAGGGGTGAATGAAATGATTAAGCCTTCATACAGAAGTATTGAAAGAATAAGCGGACCACTTGTGTTCGTGAGTGGTGTGAATGATGCCTCATATGGTGAAATTGTGAGAATAGAAGATCCGGATGGGGTAATTAGGACTGGCCAGGTTCTGGAAACAGAGAAGGGAATGGCAGTTGTGCAGATTTTCGGATCAACTTCGGGTCTTGATACAGAGAGGACATCAGTAAGATTTACAGGGGAAACTGCAAAGGTAGTTGCATCTGAGGAGTCACTGGGAAGGATATTCAATGGTCTCGGTGAGCCAAGGGATGGTGGAGTTCAGAGCATCAGAGGAGAAAAAATGGATATTGTGGGAGACGCAATAAATCCATATTCAAGAGAAGAGCCCTCTGAATTTATTCAGACAGGAATATCAACAATTGATGGTATGAACACACTTGTGAGAGGGCAGAAGCTTCCAATATTCTCTGCATCCGGATTGCCTCATAACATTCTGGCTGCACAGATAGCAAGGCAGGCTAAGACACTGAAGGATGATGAGAGCTTTGCAGTGGTGTTTGGTGCAATGGGAATTACCAGTGAGGAAGCGAACTTTTTTATAAATGAATTCAGGAATACAGGAGCGCTGTCAAGAGCCACTGTTTATCTGAATCTTTCATCGGACCCATCAATGGAGAGAATAGTTCTTCCAAGGGTGGCACTAACGACTGCTGAGTATCTTGCATATGAGAAGGACTATCAGGTACTTGTAATTCTTACAGATATGACAAATTACTGTGAGGCCCTGAGGGAAATTTCATCGGCAAGGGATGAGGTTCCAGGAAGAAGGGGCTTCCCTGGATACATGTATACAGACTTAAGTACAATATATGAAAGGGCAGGTAAAATAAAGAATAAAAAAGGATCAATAACACAGTTACCAATTCTTACAATGCCTGGAGATGATATAACAAATCCAATTCCTGATCTAACGGGATACATCACCGAGGGTCAGATTGTCATGAGCAGGGATCTTCAGAGAAAGGGTATATATCCACCTGTGGATGTTCTTCCTTCCCTGTCAAGGCTTATGAACCAGGGAATAGGCAAAGGTAAGACAAGGGAGGATCACAGAGGGGTGGCAGATCAGTTGTATTCAGCATATGCATCTGGAAAGGATCTGAGATCTTTGAGCGCAATCGTGGGCGAAGAATCACTGAGCCAGAACGACAGAAAGTTTCTTAGATTTGCAGAAAATTTTGAGGAAAAATACGTGAAGCAGGGTCTTTATGAGGACAGACCAATCGAGAAGACACTTGATATTGCATACGATCTTCTTTCAGAACTTCCCGTTAGTGAAATGAAAAGGATAAAGAAGGAATTTATAGATAAGTATGGTAAATGGAAGTGATGTAACCTGGCTCAGATGAACGTTAAGCCTACTAGAATAGAATTAATTCAGATAAAGAGAAGGATAAGGCTTGCCAAGAATGGTTACAAGCTACTTAAAATGAAAAGATCCGCCCTCATCATGGAGTTCATGAATCTTGCAAGAGAAATCAAAGGTATAAAGGAGGATCTGAGATCAAAAATGGGCGTGGCAATAGAGTATGCCAAATCTGCTGAGATAAATGAAGGCAGAATGAAAATTGAGAACTATTCAATGATGGCAGGCAGCTCAACGGTCAGCGTTTCATCAAAAAACATTATGGGTGTAAAAATACCTAAACTTGACATTGAGATGGAACGGGCAGTACTCAATGAAAGATTCAGGGCAATTTCAGTACCTGCATCAATAAACGATGCAATGGAAAAGTTTGAGGACGTTTTCACAATTCTCATCAAGGTTGTTGAGAAGGAAAAAGCAATGAGAAGGCTTCTGAACGAGATTGACAGAACAAAGAGAAGGTCAAATGCAATAGAATTTGTTATGATTCCAAGGCTAGAACAGCAGCAGAAGTATATTAGAATGAGACTTGATGAGATGGAGCGGGATTCATTCACAACGCTGAAGACGGTGAAGAAAAAAATAATTTCAAGGGAAGAAAAGGGTGAAAGCATCTGAGAGGAAAATTAAGATATTGAAATTCATGATGAGAACCTCTATGCTATGGAGAATTCTCATTATAGTTTCTTTGCTATATGTGGTGTATAGGATATGACAGAAATGGGAAATATGGAAATACTGAAAAAGATAAAAGAGAAGGAGATGGAGGGAGAAAAGCTTATATCCAGTGAGAAGGAAAATTGCAGGGATATGAAAGAAAGGGCAATTGAGGACATGAATGAATCTGTTACTAAAATGGAGGAGAATTTAAAAGCCCAATACGAAAGTTTTGTGAAGGATCTAGAGGAGAAACTGGAAACTGTGAAATCATCTGGCATTAAGGAAGAAACTGATAAATACAGCAAGAAAAAATTTAAGATGAAAGAGGAAGAAATTGAAAAACTTATTGAAAAATATATTAAAGAATACCTGGGAGGAGACTGATGGGCCTAAGATCTGAGAGGATTGTAAAAATAAGAATATATTCACCAAAGGAGTATACAGAAAACGTACTTTCCCTCCTTCATGATTACAGAATAATACAGCTGGAGGAGGTTTCCTCAGATGTAAAATCTGAACTAAAGGCTTACTATGTGCCGGAGTTAAAGGATGACATCATACTTCAGATGAACAGGATGAGAAATCTTGAGGGTATGATGTTCAAAAGAAAGGTTGACAAGAGGTACAGATTCAACTCACTTCAGGAACTCATGGAAAAGGCAAAGAGCATCAGAATTGATGAAGATCTGAAGATAGCAACTCAGATGATATCGGAAATTAGGAACGAACAGAAAATTGCAGGTGAGAAGCTAGAAGTTCTGGAGAGAATAAAAAACCTTGATGCTGACATATCATATTTTAATAATTCTGCGGTTTCGGCTTTCATAATTGAAGGTGATTATAAGAATCCTGATCCAAATGTTTTTGGAGAAATAAAAATTTCAGAAAATTCAAGAATAATTATAGTGCCGAAAGGTGAGGAAAAGGCGTTCAGCCAGTCACTTTCCAGATCAGGATTGAAGACATTTTACATAATGCAGATGTCAGGTAAACCATCTGAACTGATTATGCAGAACAGAAAACTAATTGATGATCTTGAGAAGAAGAAAATTGAGATAACGGCGCTCATCAACGAGATATCCGATAAGCATTATGGTGAGATTGCCGCACTTAAGGAAGCACTTGAAATAGAAGCAAAAAAAGTTGAAGCAGCACTTAAATTCCCATCTTCGAAAACAATATTTGTGGCTGAGGGATGGATACAGAAGTCCAGATATGACATTCTAATTAATGATCTTAACAGGATAACGGGCAACCGTTGCATTGTGGTAATACTGAAAACAGAAGAAAAATCACCAACACTTCAGAGAAATCCAAAAAGGCTTAAAATGTTTGAGTCTATAATACGATTCTACTCACTTCCAGAGAATGCTGAAGTTGATCCAACACTGATAATAGCATTTGTATTCCCAATATTCTTTGGATTTATGACTGGAGATTTTGGCTTTGGCATAGCAGTGATTCTTCTCTCTCTTTTTATAATACACAGAGTGGATCATGGGGGAAAATTTCCTCTTCCAAAAAAATTAACCAGATTTGTTCTGTCAATATTTACACCATATCAGTTGAAAGGCCTGGCTAAGGTATTACTTCCCGGTGGCATAGCTGCAATTATTTCAGGTATCATATTCAATGAGTTTTTCGGTTTTCAAATATTGCCTGCAAATATTCTGGGGTACAGCATCAGTTACATAAATCCTCTGACCTACACTCCTAAAATGCTTCTCATCACTGGATATATAGGTCTCTTCATGGTTTTGCTTGGTCTTGTCATAGGAATATATGACGAGACTTTGTATGGGGAGATAAGGCATGCAGTTGGAAAGGTTGGATGGATAATGTTTATAACCGGTGTTGCAACACTAGGTCTGGGTCTTCTGAGGAGAGCACCTCTTTCTTTTTCAAGCGTTCCATTTGACATAGAAGTTGCTATAATATTGGCGGGAATTGCTATCATAGGGGTTGCGGAAAAACCACTGGGATTGGTTGAGCTTCCCAGCATAATAAGTCATGTTGTATCATACACAAGAATAGTGGGTATTTTACTTGCCTCTGTTGTTCTTACACTTTTGATAAACAGCTTCTTCACTTACACACTTGGAGATCCTGTATTGATAGTTGTTGGGGTTATTGTTCTAATTCTTGGGCAACTCTTCACATTCATCCTTGCAGTGGTTGAATCAACAATTCAGGGTGTTAGACTCATATACGTTGAATTCTTTTCAAAATTCTATCATGGAAACGGCCGTCCCTTTTCACCATTTGGCACTCCAAGACGCTTCACAGAGGAAATGTACAGGGTAAATCAGGAAAAATCGTCATCCTGAGGTATCCTGAACACATTTATTAGGGATTGTTTGTAAACATATGGCTTGAATAAAAATTTTCTTCTGTTTGATGTCCTGACAACCTTCATATCTATAATTTTTTTCATATCATATGACAATGCCTTCATTCTTTTTCTGAAAAGATCCATGTCACCAACAGGGTCAACTCTCATTACCCTGTATGAACAGAGGAGCTTTCCTTTCCTTAAGGCTGTTAATCCCACAGAAATTGCTATTCTAAAGTTAAGCAGTTCCCCACATGAAGCAAGAAACTTTCCCATCTGTGGAAAATACCTGAACATTCTGGATCTGTCTTTTATAACATATGTTTCCTGCTCAAATATCTGAATTTCAGGCCTTTTATCCTCATAACTTAGATCGTATATCCTTCTCAAAAACTCTGAAAAAACGTGAAGTGAAAGAATGTTATGTGAACCTATGTAAAAATCAGTTATCTCTGGTGAGGAATCAATTAGAAAATAAACAGTTTCACCCTCACCAACATTGAAAACATCGGACATGTATCTGAATTTTATAACATCATTATAGATATCCTTGTCTGAGAATATTATTCTTTTCCATTTTACCTCCTCCCTTCTGATTGGATCGCATGCACCAGTGCCTGAAGATCCTCTTCCAGCTTGCTTTCTTCCTGAGTGAAACATACCCTGAAACCCTCTTTCAAACCAAAATACTTGCCTGGTGTTACAAGAATTCCATATTTTTTTCTTATTCTATCTGCAAAATCCACATCAAATCCATTAACAAATGTGAATGTTGTCCTTCCAGGATCCGTGTGATCAATACCCTCAAGATACTTTTCCTCAAGTTTTCTGTTATTCAATATCCTTTTTTTATTCTTTTCAACAATTTTTTCCCTTTTGTTAAGAAGTTTTACAGCTATGTATAAAGAAAGCAAATTTTTTGAACCAGAGATGAAAAGCTTCAGATCGTGCAACATTCTGATTCTTTCCCTTGAAATAAAGAAGAAACCAACCCTTGCAAATCCCGCCCCATAAAATTTTGTCAGAGTAGTTGCACAGATTGCTTCAGGTGCCTCAGAAAATAAGGTATGAGGTCTGGCTGAGAATGAGAATTCCTGAAACGTCTCATCCATAAACACATCATTTTTTTTGGATATGAGGCTGTTTACTTCATCAGCAGACATCAAGTTTCCAGATGGGTTGTTGGGATTTGAGCACATAATGGCCTCACCTTCTATATTTTCAAGTTTTTCAACTTTCTTAACATTCATGCCAAGAAATTCTGGGGTTTTGTATACAGGCTCATATTCAGGTATTTTTACATTTATAGTTTTATTTTTAAGAAACAGTGAGGCTAATGATATTGCTTCGGATCCCCCATTAACCGGATATACATTTTCAGGCTCCACGTCATAAAGGTGACCCACTGTTTCCCTGAAAACAGTTTCTATTTCTGGTCTCATTCTGTCAAATTCCTCAGAATCAATTTTTACATCTATGTCAGAAAGAGAAACGTTTGGCATTCCACTTGATGTAAAATCATGCTTTGCCTGGGGTTTGTATCCATCGATCCAGTTAAAAATAGAATCTGAAAGTTCAGAAGTCTTCATGACACCACATTAATGTCATATATTATATGTACACGCTCTTTATATTTTCAATCCAATAGGTAATACATATATCCATTGTCATAAAGATAAATTTCACATTATTTTTATCATCCTTACCTAATTGGATGACGGGGATTTATAGTCTTGTGCCCCTTTTAATATTTGTTATTGGGAAATCATTTCTGTCTGATGCCATATTTCTAAGCAATAAAATTTGGAAACCTGGTTCATAGAAACAGATTTAATCAAATATAATGGACAAGATAAAGAAAAATTTCATTTAAAATAGAATACCTGAGAACTGATTTCTTTGAATTTTGCATCAAATTCATCATTTAAAAAATTATAAGAAAAATAAAAAAATTGATAAGATTAAAATTTTCAATGAAGTCATTATTATTGAATTATGACTTCGCCCTGCATCCATCCACTGGTTGCCATTGCTCCGCCCCATCCACTTGGCCCAGTTCCGCAGTTAACCTGACACTGCCACTGATAAACACCAGGTGATCCGGTGTGGAAGTATGCTATAACTGTTGAAACTGAGGGCACCATTATGTTAAGTCCAAGTCCAGGCACTGTGAATGTATGTGCAAGATCTGCCTCAGGAACTGTGTTCACCCACTGTCCATATGTTCCGTTTTTGTTAACGGATGTGTCATTTATCACATATTCTGTGTTGTTAAGTGTACCCATAACCTTGGCGTACTGGGAAGGAACTGTTCCCGGACCGGTATCGTAGTTAATTATTGTCACCTTTATCAGGGAGTTTGCTGGAAGATATATCTGAGCTGATGACATTATCTTTCCGTTTTCAAGCACGAAATAGGCTGGCTGATCATGATTTACTGAGGACATGTAATTCTGATTTGTAATCACCATAGTTAAATTATACTGTGAATTTGAATTAACAGCAGTCGGTGCATTCTGTACATATCCGGTGTAATACATTCCTGCACCGAATAGTATTATTGCAACTACAATACTGAAATAGACCCAACCTTCAATTGTTTTCATTTTTTTCACCTAAATCATGTATCGATTGAGTTTATTTCAATAAAACAGCTCACATGTAAGATAGTTTATTCCTCATTATTTAGAATCTCTTCAACTGATTTCTTTACTGCCTCATCACTGGTATATTTGTTGTGCCAACCGTAGGAATTCATTTTTTTCACTGAAAGCTGTGCTATTGTTACGTCTCCAGGCCACCCTCTTCCCCCATATTTTTTGTTGTAAACAATATTAACATCATTTAGGCCCATGGACTCAATAACGATATCAGCAATCCTCTTAACGGAAGTTCTTTGTTCATTTCCAAGGTTTACCACATCCCCTTCCTTTATTTTATTTCCAATGTGAAGTATTGCTCCTGTGCAATCATCCACATGCATGTATGATTTTTCCTGTTTTCCATCACCAAGTATCTCAAGCTCCTTACTATTCTTCCTTAATTTTGAGATAAAATCATGGATAACACCATGTGTAGAGTGTCTCCCAATGATGTTTGCAAATCTGAATATTGATACCTTAATATTGAAATAGTGATGATAAGCCCATATCAAACCCTCATCTGCAAGTTTGGTTGCACCATAGAGGGATATTGGAAGAAGTGGTCCATAGTTCTCCTCTGTTGGTATCTGTTTTGCCTCCCCGTAAACTGTTGATGTAGAGGAGAACATCATTTCTGGAACACCCTCTCTTACCATGTATTCAAGTACGTTTTTTGTCCCAATCACATTTATATTGACATCGGAATCCCTATCTAGGGAACCCTTTCTAACATCTGAATTTGCAGCAAGGTGAATCACAACATCATTTTTACCAATTTTTTCAAAATCACCCAGTCTTGTTATGTCACCTTTGACCAGATTTATATTATCAATAATCTTTTTTACATTGATTTCGCTTCCATTTGAATAATTATCCAATATTGTAACCTCATTATTCTCAGCCAAGATTTGAGCCATATTAGAACCTATGAACCCAAGTCCACCAGTAATTAGATATCTAAGTGTTTCGCTCATTGGTCAGCATATGAAAAATGAAAATATAATTATGTTTTTCTGAAAATGAATATGTATTCATGTTTAAATATGTAATAACCGCCTGCCATTGCTCTGTATCTCCATAAATTTTCAAGATTCCTCTTTCCCCTAGTCTGTTCATAGTTTTTGACCACTATACTTTTCAGGGTATACCCTGCCCTAAGGAATCTTTCCATCGTAAGAAAACCAAGTGGTATCCATTTTCCATTTCTATAGTTGTCCCCAATAACAAGAGCAGTGTATCTTCCATGATTTAATGAATCATAGGATTTTTTTCCAATTATCTCCATTTTTTTAAGGAAATCATCAGTAGTTTTTGAACCAGAAAGATCACCTTCAATATTGGAAAACCTGATTATATCGTGGTAGGGTGGATGTATTATCATCAAATCAGCCTTTTTTCTCCCAAATCTTTCAATCAAAAGTTTGAAATCCAATTTCAGTGAATCCCCTGTTTCTATTAATGTCATGGGGGCATCATTTACTTTTTTTATCACCCTGCTTATTGATTCTTTTGCCTTTTCTGCAGTAATGGGATTTATTTCTATTCCGCATGCATCCCTTCCAAGTTTTAGGGCCGCCAAAATTGTTGTTCCACTTCCAGCAAAAGGATCAAACACCAGATCACCTTTTTTTGTGTACCTGAGCATCATCTGCTCAGGTATCTGAGGTATAAAATTACCCCAATACCATCCTGATTGTCCATTCTCCTTGGATCTCTTCTCAACGATCCATAAACTGTCTGTGATAATTTCCCCGTAATCTTTCCATCTTGACAGATCTATATCACTTATTTTTTCAATTTCATTCATGTTCTTCACTTTCATTTCAATAATATGGAGACACAATAGTTAATTGAATATTGTTTTTATCCTATCATAAAAAAATTATGATAAAAATTTTATATACAAAAATTAAAATTAATATTAAAAAGTGACCTCCAGTTCCCTAAGCATTGGGAATGAGGCGTCCTTTTTGCTTATTACAGCTGGTTTTTCAGGCCATTCTATTTTCAGATCCGGATCATTCCAGATGATCCCTCCTTCGTATTCCGGTTTATATTCTCTTGTACAGCCATACACAACAATTGAATCTTCAAGTGCAAGAAATCCATGAGCAAAGCCCTCATCCATATACAATATTTTGCCATTTTCTGGTGATAGTATTTCATGATAATTCTGGGAAAAAGTTTCTGAATCCCTTCTTATATCAACGGCAACATCAAATATCCTACCTTGGATACATCTAACGTATTTACCCTGAGCAAATGGTTTTTTTTGAAAATGAAGTCCTCTCAACACACCTTTCTTTGAAAAGCTAATATTCTCCTGCACAATTTCAAAGTCAAGACCAGACCTGACAATGTCGCTCTTTTTGTAATCCTCGGAAAAATAACCCCTCTCATCTGAAAATATCTTTTTTTCAAAAACCCCCAGGCCTTTCATCGGCGTGCTAATAAGATTTACGGGCATATTATTCCCATTGTATCATGTTATAAACATTTTGTTTATATGAATAATGATAAATCCAAAATTGACATTATGAAATGTCGCTGTGATGATATTTCAAGGTCCTGATAAATGATGAATGACAGGCAGACTGAGCGGCTTACCTTTCATTATATATTTTTTTATCTGATGAATATCTTCTGTAATTCCATTTTTTTCCTGGTTTTCTATAATCACTATCGTGAACATCAATGAGGTTGGCCATTATACCTGTTTTTCTTTCAATATTTGCAATCTCATATGCCCTGTCATTTTCAACTATGGAAAACGCTTTTCCTGTTTTTTCCATTCTTGCAGTTCTTCCCACTCTGTGTATATAGGTTTCCGGTTGATCAGGAAGATCAAAATTTATTATATGTGTCACGTCCTTCAGATCAAGGCCTCTTGATGCAAGATTTGTTGCTACCAGAAAACCACCATTTTTTGAGAAGTCCCTGATTATTCTCTCTCTTTGAGACTGTGTCATATCTCCATTTAAACTCAATACATCAAATCCATTGACGTATAGTGTTTCCCTGAGTTTTTCAGTCTCAACTTTTGTATTCACAAATATTATGGCTTTCTTTGGGGCTGCATCCCTGATATATGAAAAAAGTGTTGCAAGCTTATCCTTGCTTACTGCAAAGAAGTGATCAACTTTTACAGTATCACCATTGTTGAGTGCAATTTTTTCATACGAATCCATTATTCTGTGAGCTATTCTTTCCGTCTCCCTATTAATGGTCGCAGATAGCATCATAACTTGTCGATCTGAAGGCATCTCAGAAAATATTTCCACTATGTCATCTATAAATCCCATATCAAGCATGGTATCTGCCTCATCAAGTACTGCAATTTTTATTTTTGAGAGGTCAAGGCTTCCCCTTTTTATCAGATCAAGGATTCTTCCTGGAGTTCCTATTATTATGTGAGGCTTTTTTCCAAGTTTTTCAATATCCTGATCAACAGGCCTGCCTCCATATAGGAGTGCCGTTCTCAAATTCTTATACTTACCAAGTTTGTTGCAGAAATAGTCTGTCTGTTTCGCCAGTTCCCTCGTAGGGGAGAGTATAAGGCTGGAAAACCAGTCATTTTTTTCTGTTCTTTCTATCAATGGGATTAAAAATGAAGCAGTTTTTCCACTGCCGGTTCTGGAACCTATTATGAGATTTTTTCCCTTCAGAGCTTCTGGAATACTCCTTTCCTGAATTTCAGTTAAAAACTCATATTTCATATCTTCAATAGCCATCAAAATATCCTTACTCAAATTCATCTGGTCAAACGTTTTCATCTTTATCTGTTCCACGCAAAACTATTGCACATGATCATTGCAGGATGGTATTTAATTATGTTGTGTAAAATTAAAAAATTAAGGATCTCTTTAACATTCTGGGGGTAACCTCAATCCTCCTGCCACCAGATATATGATCGTATCCCTGTACTCCTGTGCCTTGAACCCATATGAACGCTTGAATGCAGTACGGATCTTGTTGTTCAATCCTTCAACAACAGCT
>NZ_JBLSDG010000002.1:0-208186 GCF_052315375.1 Caldiplasma sukawensis | reverse complement strand
TTTCCCTGGTGGTCGAACTTTATTTCCTTAATGATCCATGGATCCTCTAAACCTAGAAGCTTCCTGAAAAGTTCCTCTGATTTCACAAAATGTAAATGAATGAGCGTTTATAACTTACCCCCAAAGAGTTGAAGAGATCCATAAATATTAAAAGATTAAGTGTTCATTGAATCTTACATTAATTCATTTATTCAGATATTTCATGATGAATTGAATAATCTGTCTTTATAAATTAATTTCAATTTCAAATCCCCCTATCCTTTTTGGAGAAGTTATCCTTTATTATGTCGGTGGAATTTTTCATCAGAAATGATCCAATCACAGCCTTAACTAACCTGAAATTTAAAAACTCCAAAGCCTTAAGATCTCATTTATTAGGTGTAAAGAAAAGTAATATTGAGAAGAGAAAATCGTAAAGGAAACTCTATTTTACACACATTCATAATGAAAGAAAAGAGTTTTCCAACGTTTTCTTTATTCTGTTGTTAAGGAGAATATTAACACACACTGAGGGTTTGAATTAGCACATGAAATTGAAATACGAAGAACAATGTAATAGACCTGTCGGGATTCAATTAATGTTTTAAGGGAATACTAGAGTCAATCAACAAATGTATAGATTCTACGTAATGAAGCGAAAACTGAGTTTTAGGCGATAATTGTACATATTATTATGTAATGTAAAAATGCAAGGATCCACAAAAACAAAGATATAAATATGTGAGCCTAGAAGTAATGAAAGGTGAAAAAAATGATGGGAGGGAATAGTGAATCTGATTGAGGAGTTGGTATAGTTTTGATCATAAGAAAAACTATACGAAGTTTAAATCCTTGTAAATGACGTTCTACTTAGTAAAGACATAGTTACAGCCACAAATTATATATTAGAAATGAACTCGCATAATAATGAAACAGGAGATGGTTTTTGAATATGAATCGTTTGGAATTTAATGTCTGTAAGAATTGTGGAAATTAGGTGGTTAATTTCAATTCTAAATGGTTGCATCACATCTCGAGAAGTTAACTCTTGGGTTTCCAACACTGGCCCGCTGGACATGTAATTACTTTGGATTGAAAGTGGGGATGCAAATGCAATATTCCTGAACCGGATCAGACTAAGCCTTCGAAAACTAAGCTGGTATATCTGGGTAAAAGGACAGACAGGTAGGACATTTCATCCAGAAATTGGTTCTTATTTGGGGTGCCGATGTTTATTGATAATTTGCCAATCAGGAGAAGGCGAGGTGTGAATTCAGGAGAATACTAAAAGAACCAAATCTGGTAGTGCTGATATGGAATGATAGAAATAAGCGGAACCCGTTCACTTACCGGTATGAAATGTTTGTCAAAGAGTTCAGCAATGGATACCACGGAACAGGGTGTACGGCAATCTCCTAGGAACAGACACATATATTTCTCAACTACGACTATTACCAGATAGATAATTTCCAGAAACTAAATCTTGATGGTTTATTGGAAGGTACCTCTCAGTAACATACAGCCTTAAAGAGGATAACCATGATTACAGGCAGGCAATTTCCAGGCTTCAGAATCTGTATAATGCAAATCAGCAGGATGGTGAAATAAGCCTAAAATATACCACTAGAATATTCGTCGGTAGAATGAAATAGGTTTTGGATTTCTATTGTATAAATTTGATATTCTTTAATTTTATCATTTTTTATTATCATTGCATATGGCTGGATTTGAATCTGATGCCTCCTGCTTGCGAAGCACGAAAAATACACGTTTATAGCGAGTTCAGAGAAAAATTGCAAAGATGGATGAGAGAAAAGAAATAGAGTGAGGCTTATGTCAAGGATGCAGAGAGATATCTGTCGCAATGCCTCGACGGTAAAATCATTACAGAGAATTCTAAACTCCGCTCAGTTATGGCTGAATGCAGGTCAAATTTTGTCTATACAATGGTTAGAGTATATCTCAATTTCCTTGAAGAGAATGAATTGTTGTCAAGTGATGACGCTGATTATTTGAGAAAAGTGATACCTACACGCAAGATTCCTCTGGACAGTTTCGTACCTTCGGATGATAGGGTCAGGAGGGTTTATCTGAAGATTGATAATGCAACAATGAAGACTGCATTCTTGGTCTTAGCCATGTCAGGAATCCTGATAATGGAGGTAGTGAAGATGATGATCGAATTTGAAGTGGAGAATCTTACTGTGGATGGGAATATTGCAAGATTTCCAATGAACTATTTTAGGGGTCACAAGAATGTTCTTTGTGTGAATCTTCCAAGAGAAACAGCACTATCCATCAAACGGGCGGATCTAAACGATGATACCATCTCGCACTACTTCAGTGAGTTGGGCTTGGCACCCAAATACCTTAGGAGGTGGCAGTATAATTTCCTCATCTATCAAAGGGTCCCAGAAGGAGTTGCGGATTTCATCCAAGGCATATCTTCAGAATCGGTTGCTTCCATGCACTATCTTTCGAAAGTGAAACAGGCGGATTACTGGTGTGGTAAAATGGCAAGGCAATTAATCAACAGATTCAGAAAGGTTTAACAGGCCATGCCTCTGCATCATACCCAGCATCTTCATAAACCACAATCCATCTGGCAACGCAGCAAATATGGCTTGGCTGTATTCGCTGGTTTTGTTTAATCCTTTATCCACTCTCTTTTCTCCTTCTTTGGATATTGTTGTCAAACAGCGGTGTACTAATTCGGGAAAATCTATGAATTCTATATCACTTGAAATCAATGTCTCTTTTAGGTTCAGTGCCTCTTTTTTAGACGATGCAAGTGCACATACGAAAATATGCTTTGTTGATTTAATTTCTTTCTCTCCATATTTAGTTTTTGCAATCTCAAGAACCGCTTCAACGTTTTCTTCTGAAAACTTTTTCTTGATTTTCTCTACGTTATGATCGTGGCTTTGTGTTAACTGAACAGTTGCCTCGGCGTGAACTACCCGCAAATATTCGCCATTGAACATAAAGCCAAGCACATCTGCTTCGTTTCTTCCACCACCCAACTTGGATTTCAAAGGAACGTTGGTTTCAACAGAATAACCCTCTAGGGATAACCATTCAGCTACTATCTCCTCCAGCCAGTTCTTTGCAAATCCCATGTTGAAATAACACAAACATCTATTTAAAGGGTCCTGACCCAGCTCATTTTAGAAGTATTTTGAAATCCCTTCATTGACCGAAATAATTAACAGGCTGGATAAGAGCTAGGTGTCAATCGATCTTGTGTGCGATTATAGTGAAAACGATCCCAAAACGGACGAAAGGAGATTCATTAGGCGGTGGAACACTATGGGGCACATGGTGGGCTGGTGAATTTTACTACTTATTCACAAACAAGAAGGATGGATGCTTTAAACAGCTTGGATTTGACAACTTCTAATACCAGTAAGAGTGACGCGTTTGATCAATATAAAAAGGCCAGTCTGTTCATCATAGAGAGTTTCAAGCACTTCAAGAGTAAGTATGGAAAATGCGATATTTGTCACGGGCTCTCATGTGGGGAGCTAAGGTTCACAAAATTCAAGGGTAAAGTTACGGTTGAACCAGAGGATTACGAAAGAGTTGGTAGAACATCTTTCTTGGACCCGGAAAAAGCAGCCTACAATGTAGGCAGAGAGAAGGGAAAAGAAGAGGGTTTCGACGAAGGATGGGAAGAGGCTGAGAAACGTTAAGAAACCACCTGTCACTATAGCGTTTGCGGAGAACCAATTGTGATGCATACTGGAGATGACAACCATAAAGGCAATGAAAAAATACATGATGGAACACGGTTAGCATCATGGAAAGTGTAGGAGGTGACTATGAGAATATTTAAATTATGCAATAAATATATGCATGCACATGCAGAAGAATCTGACACTAAAAGTCAATGAAGAACTCGTGGAGAAAGCACATAGATATGGCATCAATACATCTAAGTTCCTTGAGTTCGCACTTGATGATGCACTTAAACATGGTTTTGAAAATCATTCGCAGAACCAAGAAAATTCTCAATGGACCGGTCGGGATTTGAACCCGAGGCCTCTTGCTTGCAAAGCAGGCGATCTACCGCTGATCTACCGGCCCTTATTCTACCAGATTCTTTTTTAAGTATTTTATTTTTTGATATGTATCATCTGTTTCCGGATTTTCTCAACCTTCTCATAAATATTTCATATTCCTGATCATCAAATTCAAATATTACTGATCCAACATATCCGCAGTCAGGACAACTGTATTTACCTGTAATGAGGCCACTGTCAGCAAATATCTTCTCCGAACCGCAAGAAGGACAGACCATGTGTTTTGTCATGATTATATATGATGATTTCAAATTTACAAGTTTCCATTGTTTTGATTAATAAATTAACTTGCCAACCTTAAGATCAATTTTGTATTGTCTCATTTAAATAGATAAATCAACTCAATAATATGTGATTGAAAAGATTTAAAATTCAATATCAATTACATATTAAGAATGAAAAGCGTCTTTGAAAAAAAAGAAAAAGCTGTTACACCAATAATAGCAACTATTTTGCTCATAGCAATTACAGTGGTTCTTGCAACAACCCTCATCACCATACTGTCATCCATAACAAATTTCACATCTCAGGGGAGCATTGATTCAGATGTCTCTCTCCAGGGGCCATTTCCTGTATCTGGTGCAGCCGGAGAAAATTGTTATTATTTAAATATAACATCAACAAGTACAAAGGTTTCAATGGTTTCAATTACAGTTGAAATATTTGATTCAAATGGAATCATGTACAAAGGATCACTAGGTAATGTTAACACAAATAATCTGACAATCAACACTGGAGGCCAGTCATATTTCACCGCAGGAGATGTAATAAATATTTTGAGTAAAAATGGGAACCGTATTGATAATGTTTACCTCATATATGCAGATGAGGTCTTCAATGAGGTTACTCCCACAACCTGAACATTTTCACATTCTCATCTATGTATTTTTTCACCTCCGCTAAGGTTTTTCCATTCAGTACACAGGATGATGAATTACACAGCATGTATTTTCCATCCTTCATATCTTCCGATCTTTCAAAATACAGAAAAGGATAACCAATATCTTCTTTCAACTTAAAAATGTTTGAACTGTCCAGTTTTCCCCTCAAAACGTAGAAGAATTTTTCGAAGTTAGTTCCAAGCCTGAAAGTGAAAGACATTGGGTACTTCTGAATAGTTTCAAGATAAAATTGGGAAGATAGATTCCTTTCCTCCAAAAATACATCCATGAATTTTAGTTTCTCTATTACTCTTTCGTACACTGAAAATGGTGATGGGATGGAAGTATCTTCCTGAGAATTAAGGTTGCCCAGAAAATAACTCTTCTCACCCTCATTTATTTCATCAATGGCTTTCATAATTTTTCTGTCCATGTTATTTGCAATTTTCACTATTTTATTCTTCAGTTCTGCATCAGGATTTATAAAATAGAACTCTATGAGTCCAAGAAGAACAAAGGTGTAATCCTGGAAATATCCATCTATTTTATAATCATCATACTTAACATGAAAAACATTACCAGATTCCTCAGTCATATTTTCAATAATAAAATCAGAAATGTCAGAACATTGTTTTAGCATTTCTTCATCAGAAAAGGTTCTTGCTGCCTTCGACATTGAGAATACTAAGAAGCCGTTCAAATCACTGCACACCTTTGTATCTATCAGTGGTTTTCTCTTTAATTTTCTTGCCTCTTTAAGTTTATCAAGGGATTTATTCATATTGGTGTCAATCCAGTACTCCCCTTCCATAATGTATCTATTTACGTTTTCTCTGTTGTTATCAAGAAACAGAATGTTTCTCCCTGTGGATATTCCCCTTGCCTCATCAAAAAAATTTCCATCTTTTTTTATGTTGAATAATTTTTCAAATTCTTCAAAATTTTCCCTAAGAATATTTTTGAGCTCACCGTACGTCCACGTATAATAGAGCCCCTCCTCACCGTCACTGTCAGCATCAATTGCTGTGACAAAACCACCACTTTCACTCCTCATTACTTTGTTTAGAAAATAAAAAGTATCAAGCACAATGTTTTTGAATTGAGATTTTCCTGATGCAATAAACAGATCTGTGGCTGCAGATATTATACCTGCCTGGTCATAGAGCATCTTTTCAAAGTGAGGCACCTTCCATCCAGCATCTGTTGAGTATCTATGAATCCCATGTTCCACATGATCATATATTCCTCCCATCCTCATTGAGGCAACTGTTTTCATTGCCATATCTAGGGCAATTTTTTCCCCAGTTTTCATATAGTAGTTGGACAAAAATGATAGGATATGTGGAGTTGGGAATTTTGTTGAATTTCCAAAACCTCCAAATTCGTTGTCGAAGCTTTTTGTCAGCTGATTATAAGCATTTTTTTCCAGTTCCCCGTAATCAATCTCCCTCTTCTCAACTATCCTGTCACTGAGATCCTTGTGATATGTCTCTCCGTTCTCAATTATCTTATATCCCTCATTTTTCCATATTTCATTCACATTTTTTGCCAGGTCCTTTATGCCAATTACCCCTCTTCTTGTCTCTCTTGGAAGATATGTGAATGCAAAAACTGGTTTTCCATCAGGCAGTGCAATTATATTAAGTGGCCATCCTCCATTTCCATTGACATTTACTGCGAATTCCATGTATCTGGCATCCACGGTTGGATGTTCTTCCCTGTCAACTTTAATACAAATGAACACATTATTCATGACTTCTGCCACATCTTTTCTGCTGAAACTCTCCCTCTCCATAACATGGCACCAATGACAGGTGGAATAGCCTATGCTTATGAACAGAAGTTTATTTTCCTTCTTTGCCTTTAAAAATGCCTCCTCTCCCCACGGATACCAGTCAACCGGATTATCAGCATGCTGCATCAGGTATGGACTTTTAGAATTCTTCAGATGGTTCATTTTTACCTCATGCAATAAGTTTATTATAATTTCTTCCATTAAAATCACGTGAAGAATATTGCCATTCTCATAAGGCATGGGGAGAGCGAGGCAAATGCAAAAAACATAGTTTCTCATGAAAAGAATCTATATCCTCTAACAGAAAGGGGGAGGGAACAGGCAGCGAGGACTGGCAGGAACCTCTATCCATTAAGAGAATACGTTTCAGAAATGATCTCGAGCCCAATCCTGAGAGCAATTGAAACAGCAGAAATAGTCAGGGAAAACATGGGGGTAAGTAAAAAGATAATGGTAGATGAAAATATGAAAGAAAATGATTTAGGGCCATTCAACAATGGTCCAAGCTATAGGTTGCCAAAATACCACAAAGAGGGTGGAGGCATAGAATCATTTCACAGGGTTGCAGAAAGGATGTATAATTCAATAAGTTCAAGGGAAGGCATAAACATATATTTCAGTCACATGCTCCCAATAAAGGCACTCGTTTCCAAAATTCTTAATCTGGAGGAAGAAGAGGCCCATGGCATTAAGATAGAAAACTGCTCCGTATCCACAATTGATCTTTCAGAAATGAAGGTGCTGTCAATAGGGGCTGTTGATTTTTCAGAACATTTTTTTGAGAGAATTTCCAATATTCCATAAAATAAATGAAACTGTACCTGCAATTGTAATCGAAATTGTTATCAGAAGTAGAATTTCAAATGATCTTAATGTGTTAACATTTGAAATAAATATTGAGCTTATAATTATGCCTGCAGTATTCCCTCCATACTGCATTGTATAAAGAAATGAGGTACCCAATTCATATTGATTTTTACTGTATGCACTCAGGATCCTTGGAAGCAGTGCTATTTCAAACATGGAATACCCAAGAAATATCAGGAATTCTGAAAATTCCCCAATTATAAAATTCAGTCCGTAATTGTATACTATACTAAAGATCAAAATTCCTATAAGCAAAATGGGGATAGATAAATTATCCATAAATTTTTTAATTTTTTCATTTGATCTTGAATACTCATTCAGTGCCACAGAGATTATTCCACTTATGAGGAATATGAGAAAATATAGTATGCCATAGGAGAAGCTTCCTATTATTTTCAAATTTAAAAATTGTAGAATAAATATCATTGAAAATACTGAGAATGATACTGTGAAAATAGTAATGTAACCAAACGCAACATTTTTTCCATTGTAGATGAAACTTTCTTTACTCTCCAAATCATTGAAAAATTTTTTCTCATTTGATGGAAGGGAAATTGCAGATACTAATCCGGCCAGTCCCATGAGTGAAATCACAATAAACATATTTCTTATGCCAAGTATTTCAGAAAGAAGGGGTGAAAAGCCGAAACCAATCAGCACACCCAGTCCTGTTGCTATGCCTATGACAGCACTGTTTCTTCTCTCATTCCCTTTCTCTGAGATCTGCTGGGAATAAGCACCAACAGGTGTGCTTATTGCCCCAATTCCAGTTATTATCCTGGCAGTTACAAGTTCAAAAATATTGTTTGAAAAATAACTGAGAATTGAACCCACTGTAAAAATCAACATTGCAGTAACAATGTACTTTTTTTTGGAAAATCTCCTGGAAACATATCCTGCCGGTATCTGCATAATGAGTGTGGCAATTTCATAAGCTGCAAGTGGCAATCCAATTAAAAATGGTACATCAGTGAATTTTACTGAATAGATACCAAGAACAGGTATTATTATGAAAATGCCTGTTATCCTGAAAAATTGAACTGTAAAGAGTTTTAATAAAATTCTTCCATTTTCACTCTTCATATAGTTCATAAACAAGTAAGGAAATTTCCTCGCATACCTTTTTAACAAGTTCCTCATCTTGCTTATTGAATGCTCTTTTTGTATCAGAATCTATATCGATTTCCCCTATATTCTTTCCATTGTATTTGATTGGTACAACAAGTTCAGAGTTTGTCTGTGGAAAACATGCAATATATTTGCTGTTTGATTTCACATCATCCTCATTAACAACCTTATTCAGTGTTATGGCCAGGCTGCAAAGCCCCTCACCAATTTTTATCACCTTGTGTTCTGTCTCATCTCCGTAGAACGCCTCAAGATAAAGGCTGTCCTTTCTAACAACATACACTCCAGTCCAGTTGTATTTCTCATTTTCTTTGCTCAAAAACGAACAAACATCGGACAGAATCTTTCTTATTCCTTCTTTCTTAATATCATTAACCTTTTGAAGTTGAATTGAACTTTCCATTTTTGGTAATGAAAAATTGTTATTAAAAAATTTTCAAATATCATGCTAATGTGGCAAAAACTATGGATATGTTATCCTTTCCACCAGCATCAAGTGCTTCTTTCAGCAGGCTTTTGCAAACGTTTTCTGGATAATTTCTGTTTTCGGTAATAACCTTCTTAATTAATCCTGTCCCCACCATATCTGTGAGTCCATCAGAACACATAAGTATGCTGTCACCATTTGCCAGCCTGAACATTCCGGAATCTGTCTGAAATTCATCGGATATACCAAGGCAGGAATAGATCCTGTTGGATCCCTTTACCCTGTGATCTCTTGTCACCTTCTGCAACTTTCCATTTGAATATTTGTAAAGTGGAGAATCTCCGGAGCTCATATAATATACGGCATTTCCCAGTATTAATGTTCCGATAAAAGTAGATCCAATTTTTTCATCCTCACTCTTCTTCGCATTTACATTTAATATTTCACTGTTGGACTTTTTGACCGCCATTGAAATTAGTTCCATAATCTGGCCATCCTCGGTTATAACATCAAGGTTTTGTTCTATGGCCGCTATAAAATTCTTTATCGCCATGTAGCTTGCTTTTTCACCAGATTTCATACCACCTACGCCATCACCTATTGCGAATACGTAGAATTCTCTCCTTTTTCCAAGGTAATGATCATCCATCTTTCTGGAGATCACAGCGTCCTCGTTCTTTTCCCTCACTTTTCCTGTGTCTGAAATTATGGCATATCTTATTTCTGTATTTTCACTTAACTTTACCTCTTCCTTCTGAGTGTTTTCCTTTTTCTTAATTATCCTGTTAAGTATATTAGAACGAGCTCTCGAGGGGTTTTCCAATTCGATCATACATATATATTAACAAGGTTTAAAATTATTTGTAAAATTATCATATCAATTTATTTTTAAATTATATTGAACTAATTGAATAGTATAAAAGGAATTTACTAAAAAAAATTATTTTAACATCCAAGAGATAATTTCAAAATTATCAAGGAATTCAAAATTTTCTGGAAATCCATCTGTAAAATGCATATGATAATATATATCTGCAGATCTTTTTAATATATCTGAATCTGTCCTTATTCCTGCCTCATACATGTAAATAAGAGTGATAAGCCTACCAAGAAGGGTCAGAATATCTTTTGCAAAGAACTCTCTTTTCTCAGACGCCAGATATGAATCGATTCTTTTTTTGGCCTTTTCTATCAGCCCCTTGAGTTCATTCCTAAAAGGTAGTTCAATATTTTCAGTTACGTAAATCAGATCCTCAAATATTTTTTTGTGTACGCTTCCTTTAATCAGAATTTCAATCATATCTAAAGCTTGAATGTTGCTTGTCCCTTCCCATATTGAAGTCACTATGGCATCTCTGTGGAATTTTTCAACAGGAAATTCATGCAGGAAACCCTTGCCTCCAAAAATCTCCATTGCATACCTTGTTACATTATCGGCAGAAATTGAAGCCATGTTTTTCGCTATATGTGTGAGAACCCTTGCATAATTGTAATTGTCACTGTATGGTGGTCTCTCATCATAGCAATGAGCAAATGCCTTTGCTGCAAGCATGGAAATTAATGTTGCTGCTTCAGTTTCAGCCTCCATCTCCATCAGGTCTCTCATCAATAGAGGGTGCTCCATCAATTTTTTTCCAAAGGACTTTCTTTTAGATGCATAGAGAACAGATTCCCATAATGCCTTTCTGGCATTTCCTGCTGCTGCAAAAGCATCATCTATTCTGGATATTTCCAGAATTTCCAAAGCTATGTACAGTCCATTCTTAACATCCCCAATCAAATACCCTGTAGAATCCTTAAGCACAACCTCCCCGGTAGGTACAAGGATTGTCCCAAGCTTATCTTTCAGCCTCCTTATTTCATAATTTGGAGTTCCGTCATCATTTATTGCAGGTACATAGAATGTGCATATGGATTTTACCCCTCGGTCATCCCCCTTAATTTTGGCTGTTACAATGGCACCATCTGCCAGGCCAGCATCACTTGCAAAGTATTTGTTTTCACCGTTCAAAATAAATTTTCCATCTTTTTCATATGCAATGGTTTTATTTGCACCCAGATCACTTCCTCCCTGTATCTCGGTGTAATAGGTTGCCCCCAGATAATTTTCATTCATGAACTTTTGAAGATATACGGCAGTCCTCTCATTTCCATATTTCTTAAGTGCATATAGTGTCTGAGCGGTAAGTGTAAGTGTGCAGAAAAGTCCGGAATCTGAGATAAGGTACCCTGATATGAAATGTTCCATTAAATGTGTATCTCCAACACTCCTTACAACATCAAGGTCCAGTAATTTTTCTATCATCTTTCTGTGAGAACTTGATATCCAAACACCATCTATCCTTTCATCTGTAACCGACCATGTTTGAAGCACTGGTTTTCCATAATGATCTATGAAAAGGGAATCTTCTATGACCTCTTCGGACACATATCTTCCTATTTTTTCAAGTTTATCAGATTTTTTAATTCCAAGGAATTCTATTAATTTCATTAATGGAAGGTCATCTGAATAATAGTTTTTACCCCTTGAGAGAAAAATTTTAGAAAAATCCAGTTTCATAATCTTTAAGGAAAATATGGGACTTAAATTTTACATGGTATCCTTTTAATATATATAATTAAGAGAAAAAAAGATATTCCTTGAAAATTCTTCATTATTATAATTTTGATTTATCATATAAAATTTTTCTCAAAATCAAAGAAATAAATACATCTGAATATAAGAATAGTTGTTCAGGAAATCTAAAATGAAATAAGATTTAATACCTGTATGTTTTATTGATTGATAACATGGATACAGTTGACAAAAAGATATTATTCTATTTACTCAAGGATGGTAGAATGCCTCAGAGGCAGATTGCTAAATATATCGGCATATCAGCGCAAACATTGAATTACCGTATAAATAAAATGATTGAGGAAGGTATTATAAAAGATTTTATTGTAAGAGTTACTCCTTATCTTTACGGAAAAATTGAGGGATTTGCAGCCTTTGTTTCGGATAGTGAACTTGCGGAGGGTTATTCATCCAAAATAAAATGCCTTGAGAAGATAACACTATATGGAGTAGAGGGCAAGGATCAGGAAGAGGTTGATAAAAAAATTGATGAATTTTCAAAGAAACTTGGAGAACCGGTGATGAGATACACTCCAAAGATCAACAAGGCACCAACATTTCAGAAAAACCTTGATGAACTCCTGATCTCACAGCTTCAAAAGATGCCAAGGGCAAAGATATCAGAAATTGCAAAGGCCATAGATTTGCCATCAATAAGGGTTAAGAGAAGATACAATTTTTTGAAGAAAATGAAATACATTAATGTCATAGCAAAGGTTGACATTTCTAAAACGGATGCAGTTTTATATTCAATATTCTCCCAAAAGCAGGATATTGTTGCACCAATTCTGGCTGAAAACACGATAATTTCAATTACAGACGGAAATGCGGGTGTTTTTGTCTGTTTTGCGGAAAATATGGTTGGTGCCAGAGCTGTGATCAACACTGTCAGGGAGAGAGAAAAAGACAGTGATGTCATGGTTATTTATGATTATGAATTTAATTGAATAATTTTTTAATTTTCATTTTTCAACATTTCTCTGTATACTGATCTGTCTGCTTGTCTTTCTTATGAAAGAGAAAAAGCCCGCAACTATGAGAATTGATATTGAGGTGATCAATGCTATCTTAAGACCCCCTAGAAAATCTACAGACTGTGGCCCTGAAAGATTTATCTTTCCGATAAAAACTGCGTATGCAACATTTTTTGATACCGAGATAGCTGATATTGAAAGTGCAAGAATGAAACTTACTATGGTGCCGATGTTTGATAGTGTCCTCATAAGACCGGATATTGAACCATAAATCTCTCTTGATGCAGAATTCATCACAGCCTTGTTGTTTGCAGGCCAAAACATGGCTGCTCCTACACCGGCCACCAGAGAACCACTTATTAGTATTTCAAGAGAAAGGTCTCCTGCTCTCCCCAGAAAGTAGTAAAATGCCGTACCTGCCATCATAAGAATAATACCTAAGGTTGCAAGGCTCTCCGAACCTCTTCTGTCTATTATGGCACCCATTTTTGGTGCAATAAGGCTTGCTATCACATAACCCGGAACCAGGAAAAGTGAGGCTATCAGAGGATCATAACCTCTTACGCCTTGCAGGTAAAGTATTAGAATAAAAACAACAGAGAGGTAACCCGCTGCCTGAAGAAATGTTGCGCTTAATGAAAGGGAAATCTTTTTTGTCCTGAAAGCTCTGAGATCTATTACTGGGTTCTTTGCCCTTCTTTCTATAAAGATAAAAAGTGCAAGAAAGATAAAACCAGACAATACATACTCAAGCACAACATTCACCGGGGCGAGGTCTGTTATTTTTACACCACCATAGGAAATGAGAATTAGTGAAGCTGCCAGTGAAATTACACCAGGGACATCAACACTTTTTCTTTGCTTCACTTTATCATTAACATAAAACACTGCAAGTATAACGTCCAAAAGGCCTATTGGACCATTTATCAGAAAAATGAATCTCCATCCTATCAGAGTAGTAATTAATCCTCCAAGAACGATTCCAAGAGTACCTCCAATATTCCATCCAAGTGTTGTGTAACCAAAGGCCTTGCCTCTTTTTTCAGGAGAGAATGTATCTGCGATTATGGCTGAGACAGTTGCCTGCATCATTGCGGCTCCCACTGCCTGAACTCCCCTCATTATTATTAACACCTGTATAGCGGAAAAAGGCCCAACAGCAAAAGAAAGTCCACAAATTATTGAAGCAATAGAAAAGATTATTATACCGATTTTGAAAATGGCACTTCTTCCGAAATTGTCACCAATTGCACCCATCTGTGTGGTCAGAACTGCGGTGACAAGAAGATATATTAAAATAACCCATATGGATGTTGATAAACCAGCGTTCAAACTTATTGAAAGATCAGGTAATGCCAGAAGCACAATTGTGGAATCAATGGCTGACATCATTGTTCCAATCATAACAGTAAGAAGTATGAGACTGTCTCTCTTTTTTTCCATGATATATCAGCATAGGATTTTAAATAATAAATTTTATGACTTAAAAATATACTCATTAATATTCAATATTATTAAGAAAAATATTCATGAAAAACTTATTAATGGAAATCCTATCTTACATAGTGATTTCAAGAAGGGTTAAGGAAGTTCATGGTTCAATGACAGTTGAATCATCAAACATGGCAGCAAAGATGAAAAAAGAGGGTAAAAAAATTTATAACTTTGGAATTGGTGAACCAGATTTTACAACTCCGGAAGAGGAAATCGATTTTGCTTTTCAAATGGCTAAGAGCGGGCATACCCATTACACACCATCAAAAGGAGTTCCTGAGCTTCGAGAGGCCATAATAAACAAAGTGAAAGAGGGAAAAAATTCATCATTGTCTGCTGACAATGTTATTGTGACTCCAACAAAAATGGGAATAAATATAGCAATAATGACACTCTGCGATCCGGGCGATGAAGTTATCATCCCTGAGCCATATTTCCTGTCATATCCAGAAATATGCCGATTATATGGTGTGAAGCCAATAGGTGTAGAATCGGAAAGAAATTTTTCCTTAAATTTCGAAAATATAGAAAATGCAATAACACCCAGAACAAGAGCAATAATAATATCCAATCCATCAAACCCAACCGGAAAAATTTTTGACGCAAATAGTGTTGAAAAACTTATTGAAATATGCCAAGATCACGACATATACCTAATAACAGATCAAATTTACGAATCACTCATATATGAAGGGAGAATGAAAAACATACTTGATATGGATCCGGAGATGAAAAATACAATTCTGCTATCAGGATTTTCAAAAAGCTATGCAATGACAGGCTGGAGAATCGGATACATGATCTCAAACTCAGAGGTAATAGAAAACTCTGATAAAGTCCAGCAACACACAATGACCTGTGCACCCTCCATTTCCCAGATGGCTGCACTTAGGGCAATGACGGACGAGAAGAATCCAAGACAAATGCTGGAAATATTTGAAAAGAGAAGATCCCTGATCCTTCAAAAGCTTTCAGAAATAGAAGGACTAGACGTGGTGCCTCCGGACGGAGCATTTTATGTATTTCCATCCTATGATCTGGATATTTCATCGGAGGATTTTTGCAGGAAGGCACTCACCTCCAGGGGTATAATACTAATTCCGGGAATATATTTTGGAGAACAGGGAGAACATCATTTCAGAATATCTTACGCCACGGATGAAAAAACCATAATAGAGGGAATGAACGCTCTTAAGGAATTCATGAAAGATTTGAGAAAGATATAGATGCAACTCTATTTGTTGATTGAATCAGATTTAATTACATTCTTCGCAGCGGTTCTATTCTCATATTTTATATTATCAAGAAGACTTAGGAAGGAGAAAACAGTAAAAACGTCAGATGATGGCAACAATATACAAAAAAACCAGTCTGAAAACAAAATGGAAAATAACAATGTGGATATAAATTCCCAAATACCAGCAAACAATGAAAAAACAATATCGGATGAAGATATAAAAAGGGAACTTGAGAATGAAATTTTAAAGAAGAGGGAAATTGAAGAGATACAGAAAAAACTAACTGAACATTACAGCATACTGAGAAAGGCAGCAAGAGATATGTTATCATCACTGAAATCCCCTCCGGAGATAAGAGGACCACACATAGATCACGTTCCTATCCCACTTATTGAAAAAAACAATCTGTGGAAAGATCTATGTGAAAATCATATGTCCATGGAAGGCAGGAATCCTGAAAAAATATGGGAAAATTACGTTGATCTGATCAACACATATTCTAACAATGTTCCGCAGGCATTCAGATCAATTCAGGAATTCCTCTTTTCAGGGATAAAAATAAAGAACCATGGGGAATCTCACGAACAGAACGAAGACGTATATATGGTAAATGGTTTAAGTCAATTATTGACAAATCTCATAATTAAGAGGAAAATAACAATTTCATACAACGAAGTAAAGAGAGGGAGAAAGGGAAAGTCAAAGGAGATTTTGATAGACGGGGACAGGTTGTGTGTTATCAATGAAATTTCAGCCAATGAAATTATGGAAAGGCTAGAGCTAATGGTGGAGGGGAAAAATTTGCCTCAGTCAATAATCAATATGCAGAAAATGAATGAACAGCTTCATGATATGAAAAAGAGGATTGAAGAATATCTTAACTGGTTTATCTTTGAGAATTCAAATATGACAGAATGTGAGGTGGTTAAGAACGAAATTGGTAAATAGGGCATTTATAGTTGGGAGATTTCAGCCATTTCACCTTGGCCATCTTGCAGTTATAAAGGAGATCCTGAAATTACATGATTCAGTTATCATAGGTATTGGTAGTGCACAGTATTCCCATACTTTACAGAACCCTTTTACAGCCGGTGAAAGACACCTTATGATCTCAAACACTCTTGAATTTGAAGGGATAACTAATTTTTACATAATCCCAATAGAGGACGTGAATTCAAATCCTCTATGGGTGGCACATGTTGAATCCTTAACTCCAAAATTCAATGACGTTTACACAAATAATCCACTGGTTAAAAGGCTGTTTGTGGAGAAACATTACAATGTTAATTCAATGGATTTGATCAACAGGGTTGAATGGTCTGGAACCAGTATCAGGGAAAAAATGATCGCTGGTCTTCCTTGGGAAAAGTATGTACCAAAGGAAGTTAAGGACATAATAGATGAGATTGATGGTGTTCAGAGGCTGAGGGATCTCAGCCAATCGGATTCAGTCTGATCCGTAAAGGATCATACCCATAGTTTCTGCATCCTTTAGAACGTTGTCAATCTCTATATATTCATCTACCTGATGAGCCACATCCTCTATCATGGAACTCCAGACAACTGCATCATACCCGGCCTTTCTGAAAAAGGCAGCACATGTTCCACCGCCAATTCCAACAAGCTTTGGTTCTCCTCCCCTTTTTTTAAGTGCCTCCAAAAGTTTTAGAACTGCCTCTGAATTCTCTGATGTGGGCATAGGTGCCTGCTCCTTCTGTATAATTTCCATTTTTATCTTTACCTTGCTCTGGTTCTCAAATTCAACAATTTTTCTGTTCACATCATCAATTACAAAATCAAGATCATATTCTGGAAGTATTCTGCAATCAAAGAAAAATACTTCTCTTCCAGGTATTGTATTTATGTTCTCCACATTTTTATCATGCCTTGTTGGTTCAAAGCTAGAATACGGATAATCATATTTTTCGTCCTTTTTGTTATATGTTTCATGAAGATGTTTATCCAAAAGAAGAATGAATTTTGCACTCTCCCTGTTAGCATTTATGGCATTGTTAGGTAAGCTTGCATGATATTGTCTACCTTCCACAGTAAACTTCATCCATAGAATGCTCTTTTCTGCAATTTCAACCTTCATTCCATCGGAAGCTCCAAAGTCCGGTACATATATGAGATCTTCCTTTTTAAAAAGATTCTTATCCATCAACTGAGAGATGCCATATTTACTCCCAAGTTCCTCATCAGCAACGAATGCAACACCTAAATTATACTTCAAGTTTTCCTTCCTTAGGTTCTTCAGCAAAAGTAATGCAAGAAATATGCCCTGGCCATCGTCTGTGGTTCCTCTTCCGTATATTCTTCTACCTTCCACTGTAGCCTTGAAAGGTTCCTTTTTCCAGAGAGTTATATTTCCCTCGGGAACAGTATCTATATGCGCGATGATCCATAGTGTTTTTTCAGCGTTTCCAATCTTAACAACCACATTTGATCTTTTGCATTTGTCCGTATCCTCAATATCAAATCTCTCATACTTTTCTATGCCTATTTCTTCAAGTATCCTAATGATCTCGTCTGCCCTCTCCCCCTCACCATTACCTCCTGAAAACGGACTTATTGATTTAATTCCAATTAATCTCCTGGCCACTTCAATTATAAACTCATCATCGTTCATTTCCATAAGCTGCATGGGTGTAAATGTATATGACTAATATAATAATTGGGTTAATACTGAACTTATTTTTTATTTTTAATCATTCCCGAATATTGCAAAAAAAGAAAAAAGCAAACATTATATATTGTTAAAAACTACACTTTGAAAACCATACATCTATTGGCAATGCCCATGGCATCCACAAGAATTAATGTCAGATTTATGGCATTTATTCTAGATGTAACGGTAAGGTGATAAATAATGGCGACACCACATCACCCCAGAAGGGGGTCATTGGGATATTATCATAGGAAGCGCAAGCCCGGTCTGAAATCTACCATCAGAAGCTGGCCTGAAATATCAGGTGAGCCAAAGCTTCAGTCATTTGCAGGCTATAAAGTTGGTATGACACACATAGAAATGGTGGATTACAGAAAGAGCAGCACTACTGCAGGAAGAAATATAATGTCAGCAGTAACCGTTGTCGAGGTACCTCCAGCGGTCGTAGTAGCAGTAAGGCTATACAGAGAAACAGAGGACGGTCTGAAGGTATGTTATGAAAAGTGGGCAGACAATCTTGACAAGAATATTTTTAGGAAAATTACGGAACCAAAGAAGAAAAAAGAAGTTAAGAAGCCAGAGGTTGTTGATGATGTTAGGGTTCTTCTTATGCTCAAAACAGAAATGGTAACTGGAGTACCTAAGAAATCTCCAGACATATATGAGAGCAGAATAGGCGGTACTGATATCTCAAAAAGAGTAAATTATGCTGAAAGTATGTTGGGAAAAGAGGTTAATTTCTCAGATTTTGCAAAGCCTGGAAACTTTGTTGATGTAATATCAGTGACCAAGGGAAAAGGCTTTACTGGTCATGTTGAAAGATTTGGTGTAAAATTACTGCCAAGAAAAAACAGAAAGCACAGAAGAATGATTGGTACTCTGGGTCCCTGGCATCCAGACTGGGTCAGGTGGCAGGTTCCACAGGCAGGTCAAATGGGTTCTCATCAAAGGACTCAGCACAATATGAGGGTTCTGAAATATGCTAAGTGTGAGGGCCAGGACGACATCAACGTTAAGGGTGGATATCCAAATTATGGCCTTGTAAGAACAAATTATGTTCTGATACACGGTTCAATACCGGGCCATGTTAAAAGGCTCATAAAATTCAGGGACCCCGCAAGGGCAAAAGTTACAGCTGTGGAAAAGGTTGAGATATCTTACATATCTCTCGGGTCAAAACAGGGTGATTAAAGATGGAAGTAAACGTTTACGATATAAATGGACAGGTGAAGGGAAAGGTTAACAGTCCCAAAGTTTTTGCATCTCCTGTTAGAGAGGATATAATTAAAAAGGCGTTCAGAATAATTTCACTTTCCAACAGGCATCCATATGGGTCTTCCCCATTGGCTGGAACTAGAAGGGTTGGACACACAAGCAGGCCTGGTATGGGCATTTCAAGAATGCCAAGGGTCGCTGGTAGTTCTAGGGCTGTTGAGCTTGGAAACACAAAGGGTGGTAGAAGTGCCCTGAGTCCAAGAAGTGATAAGATCCTCACATTACACATAAATAAAAAGGAAAAAAGGATTGCATGGAAATCTGCCATGGCCCTCTCTGCAGATCCAGAAAGGGTGAAAAAGAGAGGCCACAGATTTAGCGGACAACTCTCATTCCCAATTGTTGTTGATGATTCAGTGGTAAACATAGGAAAAACAAGGGAGGCAGAAGTATTTCTGAAAAATTTGGGAGTATGGGAGGACATTGAAAGGGCTAAAGAAGGGACAAAAATAAGAGCAGGAAGAGGAAAGATGAGAAACAGAAAATACAGGACCCCAAAAAGTATTCTCATAGTTACACATTCAACTGAAAATAGAAGGGTATTCACATCACTGCCCGGTGTTGATGTTGCAAATGTAAAAAATGTTTCAATATCAAAGCTTGCTCCAGGAGGAGTTCCGGGGAGGCTTGTGATATATACTGAAAGTTCATTAAAAAATCTTGAGGAGGAGTCACAATGAAATTCATAATATCTCCAATTGCCACGGAAAAGACAATGCTTTCAGGTCAAAAGGAGAACAAACTGGCTTTCTATGTGCATAAAAATGCAACAAAAAAGGATGTAAAAGGGGAGATTGAGGAACTTTTCAACGTTAAGGTTGTGAAGGTAAATATTCTCAGGGATAAGAATGGTAAGAAAGCAATAGTTAGACTTTCTGAAGATTATAATGCAGAAGAGATTGGAGAGAGGATAGGTCTCTATTGAGGTGAAATATAATGGGTAAACTGATAATACCACAAAGAAGAGGAAAAGGGGGGCTTGTTTACAGAAGCCCAAGTCACAGACATATTGGAGAGGTAAAAATTCCCAATGAAGGGCAGTACACAGTAACCGATATAGTGCATGCTCCTGGAAGAAATGCTCCTGTGGTTGAGCTTACAGGGATGGAGGGAAAAAAGATATACCAGCTGGCATTCAACGGAGCATACGTAGGGATGAAGATAAATTCAGGAAGGATTCCTGATCCTAAGGATGGGGATTCGACCCTACTTGGTTTCATAAAGGATGGTCAAATTATTCATAATATTGAGACAGTTCCGGGTGACGGAGGAAAGCTTTGCAGGACTGGCGGTTCCTATGCCCAGGTAATAAGTCATGGTGCATACGTTTCCGTAAAATTGCCCTCAGGTTTCATAAAAAACTTCAATCCACTGTGCAGGGCAACCGTTGGATCAGTGGCAGGTTCTGGAGCAAAAGATATACCTGTTCTCAAGGCTGGAAGAAAGGTACACTATTTGCAGAGTAAGGCTAAACGTCCATATTCAGTAAGGGGAGTGGCAATGAACGCAGTTAATCACCCACATGGAGGTGGAAACCATCAGCATGTTGGAAGACCCAGTACTGTAGGAAGAGGTACTCCGCCAGGAAGAAAAGTTGGCAGGCTATCACCAAAAAGGAGGAAAGTTAAATGACAACAAACAGGCAGGCTTCTGCTAAATCTATAAGAAGAAGGGCAAGGAAGTCCCAGAAAATAATAATGGGAAGATCCAAAGAATTCAGGTACAAGGGTTACACCCTTGAAGAACTGAAGAAGATGGATATGCAGAAATTAATAGAAATTTTACCGGCCAGGGCCAGGAGATCTTTGAAAAGAGAGATGTCTCCTGACACAAAGATAGTTTACAATAAGATGCTTTATTCAAAGAAAGATGTGAGAACTCATGTTAGGGATCTAATAATTTTGCCAAAATTTGTTGGAAAGGTTGTTCAGGTGCATAACGGAAAGGAGTTTGTCAAATTTGAAATCAGGCCAGAAATGATTGGGCATTACATTGGAGAATTTGCACTTACAAGAAAAGAGGTTAAACATTCAGGTCCTGGTGTTGGAGCAACAAGATCCTCAAAATTCATGCCGCTGAAGTGAGGTGAAACTGATGAAATATTACTCTATGAAAGAAATTCCGGATAAAACTGCAAAAGCATTGAAAAAGGATTGCAACATATCTTTCAAAGACGCGGTGAATATTGCAAGATATATAAGAGGTATGAAATTGCAAAAAGCCAAGGAAATATTAAATGAGGTAATAGATAAAAAAAGACCTGTACCTTATTTCAGATACCTGGATTCAGTTTCTCACAGGAAGTCAGTGGGTCCAGGAAGATATCCCGTTAAGGCAACACGCCATTTCCTGGAGCTTCTTGAAGCAGTAGATGCAAATGCAGAGTTTAAAGGTCTTGACACAGACAATCTGAAGATAATAAGTATTAATGCAAACAAGGGAACAATGCTTAAAAGATATTCCCCAAAGGCATATGGCAGGGCTGGAGCAAACAACAGGGACCTTGTCCATTTGACAGTTATAGTTCAGGAGGAAGAGGAATGAAAGAGAGAAAATTTGTAAACGAGAAGATAAAAAGGCTTCTTGTTGCAGAATATGTAAAGAAAGAAACTGATAATGCCGGGTTCGGCGGTATAGAGATGAAGAGAAACTTGCTCGACACCTCTATAATTTTAACTGTAAACAAACCTGGTCTCGTTATTGGTAGAAGAGGGTCAAAGGTTCAGGAAATAGAGGACACTTTGAGATACAAATTTGGAATTGAGAGTCCTAAGATTGAGGTTCAGGAGGTAAAGAACCCTGATCTGAATGCCCAAATAGTATCTAAAAAAATTGCAATGTCCCTTGAGAAGGGATGGGCTTACAGAAAAGCAGGTAATACGGCACTCAGAAGAATAATTGAAAGCAATGCAAGAGGAACAATGATAAAAATTGGAGGAAAGATTTCAGGTGAGAGGGCCAGGGCACAAAAATTCTTTTACGGCTCCATAAAGTATTCTGGTGAACCCGCAAGATCAGGTATAGACTATGGATATTCAATAGCAAAGTTGAAACTTGGTGTAATAGGGGTTTCAGTTAGAATTCTGAAGGATGATTACAAACTGCCTGATGATATTAGTGTAAACAAGGAAAAATTAAAGACAATGGAGGTAGAGAAGAAAGATGCCTGAGCTTACAGCAAAGAAGATCAGAGAAATGTCTAAAACAGAGAGGGAGGAAAAGCTGAAGGATCTTTATGAATCCCTTCTAAGACAGAGGGCCAGTGTTGCAATGGGTGGTGCACCATTAAATCCAGGGCTTATGAGATCCCTGAGAAGGCAGATTGCAAGAATCTTAACAATAACACATATGGAGGAAATAAAAAAATGAAGGATAAGAACTTTACAGGATTACCAAAAGAACTGCAACCTTGGGATGGATTGACAAGGGATACGCAGGTAATCAAGATTTATGTTGATAAGAGAAGGTATGGAAAGAATGTAACCATAATTGAAGGCATAGATCCTAAAATGGAAAACCTTGATGATATTGCAAAGTCCCTGAAAAAAAAGGTTGCTTCCGGAGGTACTGTAAAGGAGGGAAAGATCATCGAGCTTCAGGGTGATCACAGAGACACTGTGAAAAAATTCCTTGACGAAATGGGGTTCAAGTCTGAGGTGATTCAGTAATGGATGAGTTTTGTGGTGAATATCTGGGGAAGTATATGGAGGTCACTTCTTCAAAAAATCCATCATTACTGGGCGTAAAAGGCACAATAACATGGGAAACAAAAAACATGTTATATCTGAATACAGGAGAGAGAACCCTGATGATTCCAAAAAATATAATTGCGTTCAGGTTGGAAGAATCATCCAGAATTGTTGATGGTCGATATATTTGTTACAAACCAGAAGAGAGGTTAAAGTCATACAGAAGGATTAAAAAACAGGTTATGGGGAGATAAATTATGGCAAGAAATATAGGATTGGATATTGAAATTCCAGAGAGAGAATGCAACGACAAAAAATGTCCATTTCATTCAACCCTGGGTGTAAGGGGAGAAGTGGTGAGAGCTGTTGTGGTTTCAACGGCAATGAAGGGCAGTGCAGTTGTAGAAAGAACATTCAAAAAGAAGGATTCGAAATTCGAGAGGTACGTCAAGAGAAGATCAAGATATCATGTGCATCTACCTTCTTGCATTGATGTTTCACCAGGTGATACTGTTGTGATAGCTGAATGCAGGAAACTTTCCAAGACCATTTCACATGTAATAGTAGGGAAGGTGAGATAGTTGAGAGGTATTGCGGGCAGACAGAGCAGAGGATTGCCATTGGGAGCAAGAATTCAGGTGGCTGATAACAGTGGTGCCAAGATAATCAGCCTCATAGAGGTGAAGGCATACCATGGAGTTGCAAGCAGAATACCGGCGGCAGGTGTTGGAGACATGTTTGTTGCCAGTGTTAAAAAGGGAACTCCGGATATGAGGGCTAAGGTTGTTTATGCAGTTGTTGTTAGACAGAAGAGACCATACAGAAGAGCTGACGGAACAATAATAAGCTTTGAGGAGAACTCAGCAGTGCTGGTTACTCCTGATGGAGAGGTAAGGGGCTCAGAAATAAAGGGCCCTGTGGCCAGAGAGGCTGCAGAGAGATGGCCCAGGATTGCTGCCATAGCATCAACTATAGTATAAAGGTGAAAAAATGTACAATAAGGTTAAGGTTTCTCTGAGCAGAGATTTAAGGAATAAATTCAGGATCAGGCGTTTCCCCATAGCAAAGGGTGACATTGTTATAGTTGAAAAGGGGAATCGTAAGGGGGAAGGCGGTAAGGTAGTTGAAGTGGATCACAGGCATGGCATGGTTGCAATAGAGGGAATAAATATTGCAAAGGCTGATGGAAAGGAGAAATCATATTTCATAAAAGCTGAAAAAGTAACAATTACCAAACTTGATCTTGATTCAGAGGAAAGGTCACAGAAATTTGCCCAGCTTGCCCAGATGAGAAATGCCTCCATATCAATGGATGAAATAAAGGAATACGCTGCGGCTGAGGAGCCTCAAAAAGAAGAGACAAAGGAAACAGTTTTAAGTGAGGCAGAAAACAATCAGGAGGCATCTTCTGAAAACAACAATGAAGAGACAGAAGAGATGGAGGAAGAAGTTAAAGAAAATGAAGATGAGAACAAAGAGGAGGAATTGTAATGATAGTTAAAACAAAAAGACAGATGATACCAAGGTCAATTAAGATAAGGAGAAAAGAGTACTTCTGGGGTGTATCCTCAAGACCTGGGCAGTACAGGAGAACGGAGAGCCTCCCTCTTTTACACCTTCTAAGAGATTATATCCAATTAGGTGACAGGGAAAGAGAAATAACCAGAGCCCTTGTGGCGGGAAAGGTAAAGGTAAACGGTAAAAAGGTAAAGGACAGAAGATATGGTACTGGACTAATGGATGTTGTGAGCATTGAAGACCTAAATCTACATTTCAGAATTATGTACGATAAACTTGGAAGACTTGTACCTGTGGAGGAGTCAAAGGAAAACTCAAAAATAAAGATAAAAAGGGTTAAAAATATAATAACAGTAAAAAATGGAAAACATATGATTGTTTTCAACGATGGAACCAATTTGATTTCTGACACTGAAAAAGTGAAACCAGGTGATAGTGTTGTATACAATTTTGAAACAAAGAAAATAGAGGGGCATATTAAACTTCAGCAGGGCTCAAGAGTATTTTTAATCGGTGGAAGCCATATAGGTACTTTTGCTGTGGTCAAATCAATAGAAGTTAGTAAATCATCATCATCAAACCTGGTAAAAACTGAGGAAGGCTTTGGAACCCTTCAGGAATACGTTTTTCCAGTGGGCACATTTAAATTTGGCACCGGTGGTGATAACTGATGGATACAAAGGCAAATAAAATGAGAGACATTGTGATAGACAAGGTCGTGGTAAATATAGGAGTGGGTCAGGCAGGTGAAAGAATAAACAAGGCCATGACTGTGGTAGAAATGCTGACAGGTCAGAAACCCGTGTTCACATATGCAAAGAGAACGGTCAGGGAGTTCAATGTAAGAAAGGGACTCAACATAGGAGTTAAGGTAACGCTGAGAGGAAAAAGGGCAGAGGAATTTCTTCATAAGGCATTTTTCGCAAAGGATTACAAATTTCCGGAATATTCAATAGATAAACAGGGAAATGCGTATTTTGGTATATCTGATTACACTGATTTTGAGGGCATAAAATACGATCCTGAGATAGGAATATTTGGCATGGATATTGCAATAGTTCTGAAAAGAAGGGGTGGATACAGAATTAAAAGAAGGAAAATAAGGACACAGGCCCTGCCTAAGAGAGAATTAATATCAAGAGAAGAGACTGAGGAATTTTTAAGGAATAATTTCAAGGTGCAGGTGATTGAGGAATGACAAATATTATATTGAGACCTAAGAAAAAATACGGAAGAACTGAAGGGTGCATAAGGTGTGGAAGAAAGAGGGGCATTGTTAGGAGATACGGGATTAGAATGTGCCGTCAGTGTTTCAGAGAGACTGCTCCTGCAATAGGATTTAAGAAATTCAGTTAAGGTGAGATTATGAGACATGATCCTTTGAACGATGTGATAAATACAATTAAGAACGCTTCAAGTATAGGTAAGAGAGAGGTTATGGTAAAGCCAGCCTCAAGGTTAATAGGAAAGGTCCTGAAGGTTATGCAGGATTATAACTACATAAAGAGCTTTGAGGTTATTGATGATGAGCGTGGCGGAAGTTTTCTAATTAATCTAAGTAACACAATAAACAACTGCGGTGTTATAAAACCAAGGTATTCAGTGAGAAAGGTCAATATGGATAAGTTCGAATCCAGATTTCTACCAGCTCAGGATTTTGGTATACTGATTATAACAACAACAAAAGGGGTAATGAGCCACGTTGAGGCAAGAAAGCAGGGGCTTGGAGGAAAGCTTCTGGCGTATGTATATTGAGGTGTGATTTATGATCAAATGGGAAAAGGTAGAAAGCATTTCAATTCCATCTGGCATATCATTCAGGAAGGAGGGAGCAACTCTCATATGTAAGGGAAAGATGGGAGAGGTAAGCAGACTCTTTCTTGATAATTATGTAAGGGTTAATCTTGAGGATGGAAAGATATCAATAGAGAGATCAAAGAATAACAAGTACACACTTGGGATATGTGGAACATGGAGAGCAGAAATCAAAAATATGATTGATGGGGTACAGAAGGGTTTCTCAAAGGTTATGAAGGTTGATTATACTCACTTCCCAATCAGGGTTTCTGTTAAGTCAAACACCTTTGTTGTTGAGAACTTCCTTGGTGAAAGGAGTCCAAGAATGGCTAAAATAGTGGGGAAATCCACCAAGGTAAGCATCAAAGGGGATAGGGTTACAATAACCGGTATAGATAAAAGAGAAATTGGGGAAACATCTGCCAATATTGAAAGGGCAACAAAAATCAAAGGCTTCGATCTTAGGGTTTTTCAGGATGGCATTTTTCCAATTGATGAGGAGGCAGAACAATGAATAATTTAAAACCTGTACTTAGCAGGGAGGAAAAGAGGCTTCTGAAATATAAACTGGAACTTGCAAGAAAAAGAGTTGAATTCAGAAGACAGGAGTGGTTTCGTTACGATAAGTTTGGGGAGGAATGGAGAAAACCCCGTGGTAAGCATTCAAAGATGAGAGAACATCTTTCAAGGAGGCCGCCTGTGGTGGATGCAGGATACAGGGGGCCATCAAAGGTTAGATATCTTCACCCATCCGGTTTCAAGGAGGTTCTTGTTTTCAATCCATCGGACATTGAAAAGTTAAATCGTGAAAAAGAAGCCGCCAGAATATCATCCAAAGTGGGAAAGAAAAAAAGGGAAGAGATAATAAAGAAGGCTGATGAGATTGGGGTAAGAGTACTTAATAGAGGTGCTACAAAATGAGAATAGATACTGCAAAAAGAATAGCAGCAGATGAATTCAAAGCAGGAGTCACAAGGGTTTGGATAGACACAAACAGTTTAAATTCCGTTACTGAGGCTGCTACAAGAGAAGACGTGAGGCAGCTAATAGACACACATGTAATTCAAATTAAGCCAAAAAAGGGGAACTCGAAAGGAAGATACAGACAGAGGCTCAAGCAGATAAAAAAGGGTAGAAGAAGAGGGCCCGGATCCATTAGAGGAACAAAATACGCCAGGTTTCCGAGAAAATCAAGATGGATCAAGACAATAAGGGCTTTGAGAGATGAGCTTAGATTGCTGAAAGAGAGCGGAAAGATAACAGGGGAAACATATAGGAAATATTACAGAATAATAAAGAGCGGAAATATCAAATCAAGATCACAGCTTAGAACCCAGCTTATTCAGAACAATCTGATGGAGGCTGATGTTAAATGAAGACTCCTAAGTTGCTGAGAAGAAAGGCAGAGGGAATCACAGACTATAGAAAACGTCTTGATCTTCTAAAAAGTGAAATGACCAGGCTTGTCATAAGAGAGACAAAAAAAGGCTTCATTATTCAGGGTGTGGATTATGGTGTTGATGGGGACATGGTGCTTACAACAGTGAATTCAACTTCACTTTCAAAGATCACTGGAAAAAAAACAAACAACACCCAGGCTTATTATCTTGCCGGATACCTGTGTGGAAAATTACTTCTATCAAAGGGTGTGGAAGAATCCATTGTGGATATAGGCAGGCAGAGCTTGGTAAGGGGTGGAAGACTGGCTGCAGCTATGAAAGGTGCGGTTGATGCTGGCCTCCTTCTGAACGTTGACGAAGATATATTCCCGGATAAGGAAAGGCTTGATGGTAAGCATCTAAAATCCAGCATAAATATTAAGGAAATGATTAAGAAAATAGATGAGAAGGTGAAGTAAAATGGCAGATGAAATTAACTGGATACCAAAGACCTTGCTTGGAAAGAAGGTTGCATCAGGTGAAATCAAAACAATTGGAGAGGCACTTGCTACAAAGCTGCCTCTGAGAGAATATCAGATAGTTGATTATCTGTTACCTGACATTAAGGATCAGATTATTTACATAGAAAGAGCACAGAGAATGACCGACTCCGGCAGAAGGATGAATTATTCCATCACAGCTGTTGTTGGAAACGAGAATGGCTATGTTGGTCTTGGCAGGGGAAAGGCCAAAGAAGCAGCTCCAGCAATAAGAAAGGCAGTGAACAATGCAAAACTCAACATAATAGAGATAAGAAGGGGTTGCGGATCATGGGAATGTGGTTGCGGCAGGGCACATACCCTTCCATTTCTTGTTACAGGAAGATCTGGGTCCGTAACTGTGCAACTGAAACCTGCTCCGCAGGGAGTAGGCAGAGCCACAGGAGATATAGCAAAGATTATACTGAAAATGGCAGGTATAGAGGATGCCTGGGGTTTTGCAAGAGGTCATACAAAAACAACTGTTAATTATGCACAGGCAACCTTCAATGCACTTGTGAAAACAGCTGAAATAAGAATGAATCCTGCAATCAAGTTAAGTACACCTATATATCAGGGAAGTGTTACAAATGTTGGCAGTAATTAGAGTAAGAGGAAGAACCGGAATTAGGGAAAAGGCAGAAAAAACCCTTGAGCTTTTGGGCACTCACAGGATAAATCACATGGTTCTTATGAATGAGTCCCCACAGGTAAATGGTATGCTTCAGCAGGCAAAGGACTACATAACCTGGGGTGAAATATCCAGAGAAACACTTGAAAAAGTACTTGAGCACAGGGCTCAGATGAAGGGAAGAAAGCCCTTGAATGAGGGAATAATAAAGGAAAGCACAGGTTTTTCTGATTTTAAGTCTCTTGCAGAGGCAATAATTGAAGGAAAAATAAAGTTTAGAGATATTCCTAATATTGTTCCTGTGATAAGATTGCATCCTCCAGTAGGCGGTTACGAATATATAAGAAAACCATACAAGCAGGGAGGAACACTTGGCTACCGGGGTAGCGAGATTAATAATCTGATTGAGAAGATGCTTGGGCCGGAGGTAGTTGAATATGGTAAGAACTAAAACCAAAAAAATGAGAGGCGGACACTACGGTAGAGGTATGAAGGCGGGCAGAGGCAAAGGAAAGAGAGGAGGTTCAGGCATGTCTGGTCTTGGAAAGCACAGATGGGTCTGGATGCTAAAATACGACAGAAATCACTTTGGTGTACACGGTTTCACAAGTCACAAAAAATCAAATATAGACATACCTATAACACTGAGGGAGCTTTCTGAATCATATCCTTCACTGGAATCTGCCGGTTATGTGAAAAAAGAGGGGGAAAATATAATCATAGATCTGGCAGCCGCAGGATATACAAAGTTATTATCCACAGGAGTGTTCAACATAAAGTCTAAAATAATAATACCAAAAACAACCGAAAGATGCATAAATAAGCTTAGCTCTATGGGAGTTACGGTTGAAGTAAATGACAAAGCAAATTCAGAGGAATAAGGCTACAGCAATTCCGGTATTCATAGGATACCTCATTGTTGTTGCAGCTTTCTTTTACCTTGGAAAGCTTCCAACAGGGTTTCTTATAATATCAGCTGTATTGCTGGCCCCAATATTCGGGCTTATTTATCTGGTTGTTAGTTATGCTGGACCAAAGAAATCAAAACTATATGGTCTGGAAAACTTGACTGCCAAACTTCCGGCAGTTAAAAAGGCGAAGGGTCATGTTCCATTTAAATGGAAGATGTTCTGGACTGCCTTGGTGGTCATACTTTATTTTGCACTGACCAATGTATATGTGTTTGGTCTTAACACATCAAAAACAATAGACGTTTTTGCCTCATTCAGGGCAATATTTGCAGGTGCAGAAGGTTCTTTAATGGATCTGGGAATAGGTCCAATAGTTACTGCCAGTATAGTTATGCAGTTGTTTGCTGGTGCAAAGATATTTAACATCGATCTGACAAATTCTGAGGATAAGGCAATATACCAGGGTGTTCAGAAACTGCTTGTAATAATAATGATATTTGTGGAGGCAATTCCACAGGCATTTGGATATCTGGTTCCGGATGCTGGTTTTGTTTCCGCTCTTAACAGTGCAGCCCCTGGTTATGGTAATTTCCTGGCAGACACATTTATTATTTTACAACTATTTTTTGGATCCTATCTCGTATTCCTTATGGACGAACTTGTTAGCAAGTATGGTATAGGATCTGGAATTTCACTTTTCATAGCAGCTGGTGTTTCACAGCAGCTCTTCACAGGGGCCTTCAATTGGATGCCCACAAATACTTCGCTGCCTCTTTCATTGGGGAATCCACCAGCAGGAATAATCCCAAACATATTCTACACAGTGTTTTATGCTCCCGTTTCATACCTTGAAAGTACTGGATTTACAAGACTGCTATTTGCTCCTCCAAACTCAATTATAGCCCTTATTGGAACTGTGATAATATTCTTCATAGTTGCATACTTCCAGAGTAGCAAGGTTGAGCTACCTATTGCCCATGAGAGAGTAAGGGGAGCAAGAGGAAGGTATCCTCTACAATTATTGTACGCATCAAATATACCTGTGATACTTGCAACAGCACTTTTGGCAAACGTTGCAATGTGGACACTTCTTTTCTGGAACAGTCCTGTGCTCAGCAGCATTCCACTTCTTGGACATAATCCCCTGCTGGGATCATATCTTTCACCAACAGCAGCCACTGCTGCGAATATATCTTCAACAACACCAACTGGAGGTCTTGCCTGGTACCTTTATAGTCCAAATGGAATAGCGAACTGGCTCTTCCCAATCTTTCAGCCAGCAGCCTATGAATCAACAGTATTGTTCAATCATTCAGCCCTTCAGGAGGCCATACATGTTATAGTTTTCCTGGGATTTATGATCGGAGCAAGTATACTGTTTGCCAAATTCTGGATTGAAACCACAAATATGGGGCCCTCAGCAGTTGCAAAACAGATAATATCTTCAGGAATGCAGATTCCAGGTTTCAGAAGGGATCCAAAGGTCCTGGAACGTGTTCTTAAAAAATATATCCCTGTTATTACAGTGTTTAGCGGAGCAGTTGTGGGGCTACTAGCGGCTGGTGCAGATCTCATAGGAACCGTAGGTCAGACATCTGGAACAGGTTTGCTTCTGGCAGTCGGTATAATAATACAGTTCTATGAGGCAGTAGGAAGGGAACAGCTAATGGAAATGCACCCATTCATCAGGCAGTTCTTTGCGGAGGGATGATTTGAGAGTGGTTGTGGCAGGTGTGGCCGGAGTAGGAAAAAGCACAGTTCTGGATATAATAAGGAGAAACACATCATATGATGTGATAAACTACGGTACACTGATGTTTGAAATGGCAAGGGATCTCAATCTTGTAGAGAACAGGGATCAACTGAGAAAACTTGATGTTGAGGCTCAGATAAATCTCCAGAAGAAGGCAGCCTCTTCAATAGGTCAGATGTCTGATGTCATAATTGATACGCACATGTCAATAAGATCCAATAGGGGATATTTTCCAGGACTTCCTGAGTGGGTAATAAGGGAACTTAAAGTTTCTGCATTTTATTTAATTGAAGCTGACCCGGAAGAAATTAAGAAGAGGAGAGCGAATGATCCCTCAAGGGTAAGGGATGATGAAACCGTGGAGGAAATAAGGACAGATCAGGAAGTAAATAGATCATTTGCTGTATCCTATTCTATATTTACTGGTGCAACAGTTTCTTTCATAAGAAACGAGAACAACCGGGCAGAGGAAGCTGCCAGAATCATAATAGGGGGTTTAAAAGCATGACGGATAATCAAGTTAGGCCAACATCTCCTCAGAGGCCCATGAGACCACAGAGTCAGATGTCCCGTGAGCAGATGGAGATGCAAAAAAGACTTCTGAAATTCCAAGGTCTATCATTTCTTATACTTATAGGAAGTCTTGTACTAATATACGTTCCAGTTCTTAGGGATGGAGTTGGTGCAGGTTTCCAGGCCTTTCTCTATCCAATAATCGGTTTCGGCTATAAATTTCCGGCACTTACAATCGTGATGGCAGGAGTAATTACAGGTATAGTAACTGGTATCCCAAGATATTTCTTTACTGACTGGGTTAAAATGGGAAAGATGCAGGTAGAATCCATGGCATACTCTGATGCCATAAAAAAAGCATATAGGGAAAACGACAGAGAACTTATAAACAAGCTGAGTAAGATGAGAACGGATGCAATGCTTAAACAGCAGAGTGTCCAGATGAGCAACTATCTTCCAATACTCTTATTCTCTATATTCAGCTTGCTTGTATTTGTCTGGATTTATTACTTCCTTTCGAAACTGTCATTTGATTACATATCATTCCCATGGGCCATAAATGTCAATCTCAATGCGGTGGCTGTTCTTGCCCCTTACTGGCTCTTTTTCTCTTTCATATCCAATCTAATTGTTGGATATGTGGTAACAAATGTGATAAAATCAATTGATTTCACTTACAGGATTAAGAAGATAGAGAAAAAGGCCAGGGAGCAGATGACCCAATGAGGATTACCATAAGCGGCCACATAGGATCCGGAAAATCAACAGTTTCTTCAATTTTATCCAATCTTTTAGGATACAAGGTCTATTCTGGGGGCTACTTTTTCAGGAAACTTGGTGAAGATAAAAACATTTCAATTGAAGATGTAAACAAACTTGCTGAAAATGATCCTAAACTGGATCATGAACTAAATAACATGATAAAAGAATTTATGGAGAAAAACGATTTCATAATAGTTGAAAGTAGGCTCTCAGGTTTCATATCATGGAAATTTTCGATACCAGCCTTCAGGGTATTTCTTGACGCACCCAGGGAGGTCAGAATGGAAAGGGTAAAACAGCGGGATGGTAAGAGTTTCAATCCAGAACTTTTCATTGATAGGGAAGAATCAGAGAACATGAGATACAAAAAATACTTTCAGTTTGACATGGATGATTTATCCATATACGATCTGATTGTTGACACAACCAGCGGAGGTCCGGATCAAATTGCAAAAAAGATCATTGGAAGCATACGTTGAGATGGAAAATGGCTGTTTCATATGCATAGACAAACCAAAAGGCCCAACAAGTCATCAGATAGATTACTGGGTAAGGGAAATAACAGGCATAGAGAAACTGGGCCATGTTGGCACACTTGATCCGCAGGTTTCCGGTGTCCTTGTTATGGCACTTGGAAAGGCTGTGAAGTTGATTGATATTGCACACGAAATGCCAAAAGAATACATTTGTGCAATGAAAATACATAAGGATTCTCAGGAGGATGCGATCAGGGAAGTGTTTTCAAATTTTGTTGGTGATATAATTCAATTGCCTCCCGTGAAGAGTGCCGTATTAAGAAAACCCAGGGTTCGAAAAATCCACTCTCTTGAAATTTTGGAAATATCCGGTAGGGATATACTTTTCCATGTTAAGTGTGAGTCCGGCACGTATATAAGAACACTTTGCGTTGATATTGGATACGAACTGGGAACAAGGGGAAGTATGACAGACCTAAGAAGAATTTCAACGGGGCCTTTCAACGAATCAAAATGCATCACCCTCCAGCAGTTAAGTGATGCAATGGTTCTGGCATCAAATGGTAATACAAGATGTATAAGGGAATTTACAATGCCCGTGGAGTCCCTTTTTACCAGTATGAACAAGGTGGTTGTGAAACAGAGTTCAGTGGGTAACATTTCACACGGCTCAGATATTTTTCCAGGTGGAATTAAGGGATTCATTGGAATGCCCCTAAGGGGGGAGACAGTGGGCATAGTCAGCGAGGAAGGTAAGATTATTGCAACCGGAAAGATGTTGTTCAATTATGATCAAATAATGGATACAAAATGCATAGATATTGAAAACGTTCTTATTGAACCAGTTGAAGCCAAGAAAAAGAAATCTGGTGAAGTTAACAGGGGAAAATTCACAAAGAGTAAGCATCCAGAAAAGAAATTCTCAGAGGTAAAAAGGAAGGACTTTAACAGGAGGAGGGATAATTTTGCAAGAAAAAAATGAATACAAATGGTACGGTAAGAAAATTAATTCCCACTACCTAATATTCAAAAACATTGAGCAAAATTATTTTGAAATTTTCAGTTCTCTTGAAAATAAGGCAGAAATGAATTACGATCTTGAACCAGGGGAAAAACCTGATCTTAGAAATCTGATCATATCTTATGGTCACAGAAAGGTAATGGAATCTCTTTCATGGGATTTTTTCCTCATAAAGGAATTCTCATTTTACAATTTCCTCACGGAGGAAATCAACTCAATATATGAGAGGGCTTCATCCCTGGCATATCCAGAATCCTATGATACAAGCATTGAAAAGGTATTTTCACTTCTTGAAAATTCAAAGGATTATGCAATATCTGAAGTAGGAAGAATATCAAAAAATATTGTGGAAATGAGAAAAATTTTATGGGACGATATGGAAAAAAAGGTCAATGAAAAATTAAAAAATACAGTGAAAATGTGTGGCCCTCTGGTCACACTTGAGCTTTTGAACATATACGGTTCTTTTAAAAAACTGGCTTTTTCAAACGCTTCCTCAATTCAGATGGCAGGCGCAGAAAGATCATTGTTTCTATCAAAGACAAAGAATATACCAAATCCTAAATACGGGGTAATATTCAAATCACCTGTTCTGGGGAAGATTCAGGGAAAAAATAAGGGTAAGGCCGCCAGAAGGCTTTCATATGCAATATCTCTTGCTCTAAAGTTCGATTATGAAGGTAAAGATATGGATCAGATCCTGATTTCAAAATTGATGGAAAAAATAATCAGTCAATGATTCTTGCCTGTCCCACAAGTCTTTCACCTTTAACCTTAACTGGGTATTCACCTGTGAGACAACCAGTGCATAGCTCTTTTCTGCTCATACCGATACTTTTTGCAAGGCCCTCTATGGAGAGATACTTAAGGCTGTCTGCTCCTATATCTCTTGCAATTTCATCCTCAGTTTTTTCTGCCCCTATCAATTCTTTCCTCGTCTTCATGTCTATTCCAAAATAGCATGGTGCTACTATTTTTGGAGAACCAATTCTGACATGGACTTCTTTTGCACCTGCATCCCTGATCAGGGAGATTATCTTCTTCATGGTGGTACCCCTGACTATACTGTCATCAACAAGAATCACTCTCTTTCCATCAACAACAGATTTTATTGGATTCAGCTTTATCTTGACTGCAGTGTGCCTATCCTGAAATTCAGGCATAATAAAAGTTCTCTCTGAATATCTGTTTTTAAAAAGTCCTTCATCATATATTATCTTGCTTTCAAGTGAAAAACCATAGGCTTGAGACCTGCCTGAATCTGGTACAGGAATTACTATATCTCCATCAACAGGGCTTTCTTTTGCCAGCTCTCTGCCCATATTTATTCTTGATCTGTAGACCTCAATCCCATCAATTATACTATCTGGCCTAGCAAAATAAACATATTCAAACATACAGTGTGAAACATTGTTTGTCTTCATGGTAAATAAACTAATAATTTCGTCCTTTTTTATTTCCACCACTTCACCAGGTTCAACATCTCTCAATATCATGGCGTCAAGTGTATCAAGGGCACAGCTCTCGCTTGCCACTATAATTGAATCCTTCGTCTTACCTATTATAAGTGGTTTGAACCCATTCGGATCCCTGATTGCAAACATTCTCTCCTGAATCATAAGAATAGCAGAATAGGAACCTATCATCTTTTCCATTGCATTCCTTATTCCGTTCTTTATCCCAGACTGTTTAATCTCAATTCCAAGCAGGTTCAGCATGACCTCCGTATCTGTTTTTGTTGTAAAGGGAACCCCCTTTTCTTTGAGCATTTCACGCAGTTCATCGTAGTTTGCTATCTCACCGTTGTGAGATATGGCCATATCACCTATCATGGTAGAGATAAGAAAAGGTCCTGCCCCGGTAACATCCTTCAAACCCTGTGTTGAATATCTGTTGTGCCCTATTCCAACATTTCCTGGAAGCGGTTCATTTTCCTCAAGAAATCTAGTGAAACCTTCACTTACCAAGCCCTTTACTTTTACTGCACTTATTCTGTTATTATTAAAAGTTGCAATTCCAGAATTTTCCTGACCCCTATGCTGCAAAGATCTTAAGCCAGTTAAGATAGATGTAAAAACATCACCAGTGCCGTTTATTCCAATAACGGCACAGCTTTCATTTACTTTTAGCCCAGTTGTAATCTCTGAGTCTTGGTGCTGGGAATCCACAGCTTGAGCACCTCTTTTGCCTTATGTGATAAGAATGTCTCCCACATCTTCTGCATCTGATATGGACTTTCTTATTGGACATTTTTCCCATTACGGCTGTTCCATTGCTCATTACTGTTCACCTCCGGGAGAAATAAAAATAACATTATCCCCTCTTACAACAACCATTTCGTGTGTCCCCTTTACCTCTCCATTTATCATCTCAGTGGCATTCCTAAGAACCAGATTCATGTAAACATCATATCCTTCAAGAACGCCTGAATAATTCCTATTCCCTTTTACCTCAACAAGAACATTCTTCTGTATTGAGTGTTTAAGTGAATCCATTGGCTTTTCTCCAGAGTTTATATTGGATCTTTGCATAATGACTCTTACTGAATTTTAACTCAATATTAAAAATTATCTCAATATTACTTTACAGGTTATCTCACTTTTATTTAAAATCTGAGAATATAAAAGTTTGTAAATTTCAGGACATTATCAGAAATGGTTTGAGATTCAAAAATCAAGCATAAGTGTATGATTGTTAACAATTCAGTGAGATGTGCCACATTTTTATGTGAATACGGTATAATGGGATGAAAAATCCGCATATAATTAACAGAATATAATCATTAAACTTTTTTCATAGCCTCTAAGTGATATGGAGAGTATTGAGAAATTAAAGCGTGTTAATTAAGACTTGAAGAAGATCCTTGATAAACATAACAGAAGGATAAAGGAACTAGGGGATTTCTACGGTTATATTGGAAAAAGGCATCACTAAAGAAAATGTAAGATGATGCCAAGTCTTTAAATGTTCATGGCACGGATGATACCGCAGGTCTCTTTATCCTGGATTTAGATTATGACAGCATGAAATGCAGAGGATTTGTTAAAATCTCCTAAAGAGGAAGAAGGAGTAGCAGTTCCGTTTTATCATGGATACAGAAGTTGAATTCACCAATAACATGGTTGGCTGGTCTTTCACATATTCAGAGATATACAGGAGGGGATTAGGTCAATCAGGATCAGAGAGATTTTATGAGTTCTATACAAAGGTATATTCCATACACTACACATCAAAGTTGAGAGGTATAAATTCATGGATTAAACTCCATCTATTATTAAAGGAGGGGCTAAACCTGACTCACAGAATCTAGTAAATCAAACTGAACAGTTACCATGATTGGCTAAATTATTATATGAATAATGTATACGTTGTAAGCCGTTTAAGAAGTAAAGGTGAGGTCGTGAAAATTCCAAAAATAGTTAAAATGTATTGCAATCATTGCAAAACACATACTGATCATGAAGTCGAGAGAGTAAGAAAGAGAAAGGCAAGCGAATTAAGAAAGGGTCAGAGAAGATTCAGAAGAGTGACTTCAGGATATGGAGGTTTCCCAAGACCTAAGTTCGAGGGAAGGGAAAAACCAACCAAGAGGGTAAGTATCAGATTCAGATGTGTGAAGTGCAAAAAGGCCATAACCAGACCAACCCAGAGAGCAAAGAAATTTGAAATTGTGGAGGTGAAATGAGTTTGGTTAAAGAAGGTAAGAAATTAAAATCAATTGGAAACAGATTTGTAAAAATTAAGTGCAATGAATGCGAAAATGAACAGATAACTTATTCAAAAGGGTCTTCAGTGGTAAACTGCAACATATGTGGTTCAGTAATTGCTGAGCCCACAGGGGGCTCCATTAAAATTAAGGGAGAACTATTGGAAAAATATTGATAATTATGCAGGAAGCAGTGAAATTTCCCTCAGAAGGGGATCTTGTTGTTGTCACCATAAGAAAGATTAATCAGTTTAACGCTGAGGCCGATTTGGATGAATATTCTGGGCTAACTGGATTCATAGCTATTTCCGAAGTTGCAAACGGGTGGGTAAAATATATACGAGATTTCCTTAGGGAAAATCAGAAAACAGTCTGCAAGGTTCTATCTGTGGACAAAAAATCAAAAGTGGTTGAACTCTCATACAAAAGGGTAAATGATCATCAGAGAAGAGAAAAGATATCAGAATGGAAAAATGATCAAAAAGCAAGAAAGCTTATGGAAATAGTGGCGGAAAACCTTAAAAAAACTTATGAAGAATGTATGGAAGAATTTGGAAACATGCTTGTCCAGAGATTTGGAACACTCTATTCAGCATTTGAGGAAGCTTCTGCAGAGGGTGACGATTTCCTAAAGGGTACCAGATCAAAATGGAAAAATGTTTTTGTAAAAATAGCAAAACAGAATGTAACATCTCCATATGTAAAGATAGGTGGAATGATGGAGCTCTACTCTCTTGACAGGGATGGTGTAGAAAAGATTAAAAAAGCTCTTACGTCGGCAATTGTGGATGGAATAACCATAACATATGCAGGGGCTCCAAAGTACAGAATTTCTGTTAGGGATACTGAATATAAATCTGCCGAAGAAAAATTAAAAAAAGCGATTTCTTCAATTCAGGAGGAATGCAAAAAGCAATCAATTTATTTCGAATTCAAAAGAGAAGAAATAAAATGAAAAGTTACATCAAATTTTGTAGGTCCTGTAAAAAGTACACAATGAAGGATATCTGTCCTGTATGCAAAAATGAGACAACAAGACCGGACCCACAGAGATTTAGTGAGAATGATAAGTTTCAAAAGTACAGAATTCAGATTATGGAAAGTGATGGATGTGGAAAAAATAATAGTTAAGGAGTATGGTCTCCCGGAAATACGTGGGAAAAACATAATGATCTGTGGTCTCCCTGGAATAGGAAATGTTGGAAAGATTGTTGCAGCCTACATAATTGAAAAGATGGGCATGGTACAGATATGTGACATCTATTCGGAATATTTTCCACCTCAGGTGTTAATTAACAGTGATGGAGTGGCAAATCTAACAAGGAATTCATTTTTCATGAAAAAATTAAGTAAGAACAAGAACCTTATAATATACACAGGGGATTTTCAGGCAAACGATTCAGAGGGCCAATATGAGTTGATTTCAAAGGTTCTTGAAATGGCATTGAAATACCATGTTGATGTCATATACACCATAGGAGGATATGGTATAGGAAAGATTGTGGAAAGCCCTAGGATACTTGGTGCTGTGTCAAATATATCTTTGAAGGAAGGTCTTGAAAAATCAGGAGTTATCTTTTCAACAGGTGAACCGGGCGGTGGAATAATAGGAATGAATGGTCTGATAATTGGAATGTCTGAGCTGATGTATGGCATTCCTTCTGCATGTCTTATGGGTGAAACATCCGGATATTTCCCAGATCCAAAGGCTGCAATTGAGATAATTAAAGTTCTACAAAAAATAGTAGGTTTCAAGGTAGATCTTTCAGATCTTGAGGAGAGAATTAAAAACATTGACAACATAACTCAAAAGATACAGGCAGAGGGCGAGAAACAGCAGCAGGGAAAGGGGGAAGACCTGAACTATTTTCAGTAAAGATCGTATTTTGAACCTCTCCAAGTTATTGTTCTCTTTTTTGAAGCAATTGCAATATTTACACAGTATATGTATGGAAGAATAAACTGTAGGAAGAAATAGACTGCATCTTTGTCCTTAAGTCTTCCAAATGTTCTAATTTCACTCAGGATAAAAGGTATTAGGAAAATAAAAAACAGATGATTGTAAAAAATTCCCAGGAATAGGCCCTCCCAGAAGAGAAATATGAAAGACAGATATATCCCAATACCATAAATTATGTATTTTCTTCTCCTGCTTATCATTAGTGCGGTCTGTCTTACACTCCATTCAGAGAAGACATTGAAATTATCGGGAGAGTTCACTATTGCAACAGCATCAGGGCAATATTCAATATTATAATTTTTCCTTGCGCAGAGTTCTGTAATTGCCATGTCATCGGAAACAGATGATGCAAAATATTCAATGGAATCATTTATGAGTTCCTTCTTAAAAGCCATGGAGCCTCCCCAACAGAACCTTGTGATTTTTGATTCCATCATACTCATGCCAACGAAACCCCAGAGTGTTTTGATCTTTGACCACAGTCCGCTGACTCCCTTGAAATAAGGGAAAGTTGTGCTCGCTCCTATTTTATCATCAGAAAGTGGTCTTATGAGGTTTTTTAGCCATCCCTTCTCTACCTGAACATCAGAATCAACAACAACATAGGCATCATAATCTTTAAAGATTTTCAATGCTGTTGTGATCGCTCTTACCTTTCCTGATCCTTTCTTCAGGTTTCTATCTGTGATTATGTAATTAAGGTTTAATTTTTTTATTAACGGTATTTCACTCTCATTCTCATCGTCAAAAACCACAACAAGTTTAAAGTCAACCTCTCTCTGCTCAATTACGCTTTTTATGTTTTCTTCAATTGAATAATCTGAGCCCTTAATGGGCAAAATAACCAGCACCTTGCCTACAAAATCCCTGTAATTTATCATTTTATTCTTTCTGGGAAAAGAGAGTATGAAATGAAAAATAAAATTAAGAAATGATATTAATATAAAAATCCAGAACAGAATAAGAAAAATTACCAAGTTCACACAAGGCCCAATTCTTCGGTTTCTACCTGTCCGACCCCTTTAATTTTTTTTATTTCCCCCTCAATTCTGTCGTGTTCATTATCCCTGTCTGGAACGATTACCTGTAAATTTACATTCTGCAGACCAAAAGCAAGATCCTTTTTTTCAATTTTGGCAACCTTGCATTTATCCTTTAGATTATTTTTCAGGTTTTCAATCAGATCATCTATATTGTAATCTTCCTCTGGAAGCACTGAGAAAGTTATGACCACCTCTGCCATGAGATCACCTATGGTCCCTGAAATCCACATTTTTCACAGGTATAGGGTGTGGTCTGTTCCCTGCATATTCTACACCTTCCTATTACCTGTTCTCCACACTGAGGGCAGTCAAAAATTGAATATCCCTCCTCAACCAGACCTCTTCCACATGATGTACAGTTGGATGCTGTTCCCATTTTATATCAAACCCATATTGGGCTTTTGTTAATTATTTTTTTCTTAAATTTCATTCTAATGCAGGAAGACCCTGTTACCTGTAAAAACAAGGGAAATATTAAGTTCACGGCACTTTTCTATTACCTCCTTATCTCTTATGGATCCTCCTGGCTCTATGATTGAGCATATACCTACCCTACCTGCTTCCTCCACATTGTCCGGAAATGGTAAATAGGCATCAGATGCCATTACTGAATTTTTAGCATTTTCCCCTGCTCTTCTCACTGCAATCCTTGTAGCCTCTACCCTTGAAGTCTGACCTGCTCCGATTCCAACTGTTACACCATCCTTAGCGAGAACTATTGCATTGCTTCTGCAATGGGCTACAATCTTCCATGCAAACAGAAGGTCCTTCAATTCTCTCTCTTCAACTTTACCATTGACCACATCTATTTTTTCTGGTTTTACAATCATTTTTGACTGTAAAAGATACCCTCCAAAAATTGACTTGACATTACTATTATGATCCTTACCTTTGTATTTTATAACTCTTAAATTTTTCTTTCTTGAAAGCTTAAAAAGTGCCTCAGGAGTAAAATCCTTCGCGATTATTATCTCAACAAACCTTTTATCAATCACAGATTCACAATCCTCATCGAATATCCCATTAACAGCTATGACTGAACCGTAAGCAGACTCCTCATCTGCAAGAATTGCGTATTTCAAAGCATCTGAAAGTTTCTTCTTCACAGCGGCCCCACATGGTGTATTGTGTTTTATCACAACAGCAGCATTCTCATTTTCAAATTCCATTATGGTCTGTATGGCAGAGGATGCATCCATATAGTTATTGTAAGACATTTCCTTGCCCTGTAGTATTTCATATTGTCCACTGTCATCAGATATGAAAATTCCTCTCTGGGAAGGGTTTTCCCCATATCTTAATACCTTTCCATTTTCTGAATTAATTACCAACAGGTCCGGATCATTATCATCCCTGTATGAATTATAAATGACACTATCATAAGCAGAGGTTAATCTAAACGCTTTCTTCATTAGATATTTTTTAGTATTTTGAGAAACATCTCCAAGTTCTTTGATCTCTTTCAATACAGTATGGTAATCATTTACATCGGTAACAACTGCAACATTTTTCCAATTTTTTGCAGCAGCCCTAATCAGGGAGACACCCCCTATGTCTATATGCTCTATCTTCTCCTGTTCAGTACTTTCCTTAAATTTTTCAAATTCATAGAGATTACATATGAGCATGTGAAATGGTACATATCCCATTTTATCAAGCAATTTCAAATCATTTTCATCCCTGTAAAGGAGGCCTGAAAAAATTGAAGGATGAAGTGTTTTAACTCTACCATCAAATATATCCCTGAAACCAGTGAGACTCTCAATTGATATGGATTTAATTCCATTTTCATTTAAATATTTCTGAGTACCTCCTGTGGAATATACATTTACGTCATCCATGCCTTTAATAAACTCTGCCAGTCCATTTTTATTTGTGACGCTTGCAAGAATATTCATATTTTTCTTATCAATCTATGGCATATATTATTTTCAATAACCCACAGTAATATTTTGTTTATTTCAGTAATTTATGGTGGAAGTTAACAAAATATTTTATAAAGATCAAATGTTCTTGGCAGGATAATATGGAAAGAAACATATCTGTAGAACCCATAAAACAGGTTCCAACATTCAAGAGAGCAGTAGAGCTGGTTGAGAGAAAAGGTATTGGTCATCCGGACAGTGTTTCTGATGGAATTGCCGAGGCAGTGAGCAGGGAGCTGAGTAAATACTACCTCAAACACTATGGAAGAATACTGCATCACAACACTGATCAGGTTGAGGTTGTAGGCGGTCAGTCTGCACCAAAGTTTGGTGGAGGAGCAGTACTTGATCCTGTATATATACTTCTTTCAGGCAGGGCAACCACAACTGTTAATGGAGAGAGAATTCCGTGCAAATCAGTTGCAATAAAGGCTGCAAAGGATTATCTTCAGAATAATTTCAAGCATCTGGACCTTGATGCTGATGTTATGATAGATTCAAGAATTGGGCATGGTTCTGTTGATCTCAGAGAAGTATATGACACAAGCAAGTTCAGGGCTAATGATACATCGTTTGGAGTTGGCTTTGCACCATTTACAGATACAGAGAAGCTTGTAAAATCAACAGAAGCATTCATAAACGGTGAGATGAAAAAGAAGCTTCCTGCCATAGGGTACGATATTAAGGTCATGGGATATAGACAGAACGATGTGATAAATCTTACAGTTGCAGCTGCATATGTTGACAAATACGTTAAGGACAGTTCGGAATATTTCTCAATAAAGGAAGAGATGCAGAATCTTCTTGAGGACAATGCGGCCAAGGTATCAGATAAAAATGTTAAGATATTCATAAACACAGCAGATAAGGATGGAGATAAGATAACAAGCCATTATCTCACAGTAACAGGTCTTTCCATGGAAAACGGTGATGATGGATCAGTGGGAAGGGGAAACAGGGTTAATGGTATTATCACCCCATACAAGCCAATGAGCATGGAAGCCGCTGCTGGAAAAAATCCTGTTACACATGTAGGAAAACTTTACAATGTTCTCTCAAACATGATAGCCTCAAAGGTAGTTTCCGAAGAGGGAGGAGATGTTGTTGAAGTATTTGTGAGAATAGTTTCACAGATAGGAAGGAGCATCGACAATCCTCATGTGGCATCTCTTCAGGTAATATATGGAGACAACGTAGACCCGTCAAAACACCAGAAGAACATCGAAGCCATAGCAAATGATAAGCTTGAGCATATATTCGAACTTACAGATGGCTTTGTGAACGGGAAAATTGAAGTATTTTAATTATAAAATCAAAACAATTTTTTATAAGTTAAACATTCTTCTCTATGTACACCATTGACCCTGATGCGAGGGTTGCAGATCTGGTGGGTTTGCTATATACTTTAAATCATGAATTCAACAATCATACAGATCTTTTTAAAATTGAAAAGGAGATGGAAGTTGATATAGATGATCTTATGCCCATAATTTATGCGGCAAGTGAAATGGGATTTATAAAAACTGAGCAGGGTGATATCTGGATAACAGAACATGGTCTGAACTATATCAGATCAAATCCAAAAATAAGAAAACAGATACTAAAATCTGCAATTATAGGCCTTGAACCATTTGTTAGTGCAATTAAATTAAGGAAATTTGACATCGATGAGCTCATGGAAGAGCTTATAAATAATGGTGTTCAGAAATACAACAATCCATACGGGAAACATGGACTTGAAATAACCCTTATAGAGTGGGGCTTTTATTCAGGATTGGTTATTAAAAAGGGTGAAAAGTTCGAAGTTACAATCTGATTATTCGATTAAATATTTTTATGTTTGCACAGATTAAATTAATGTAATAACAGGAATTTACCCTTTATGGAAAATGATGATGAACTTCCAAGAGACAGGGATGAAATTGCAGATGACTACAATGAAAGGGGCATTTCATATTTCAACACAAAAAATTATACTGCAGCCATAAAGGAATTCACCAGGGCAATAAAGATACTCCCAAATGATCCGGATTTTTACTTTAACCGAGGATATGCATATTATTCCCTGAGAATGTATGATGCAGCAATAAAAGACTATCTGAAGGCAATAGAAATTATGCCAGGAACTGCTGATTATCACAATCATCTTGGTGCGGCATATGAGGACAGCGGGAACATAGATCAGGCTATCAGTGAGTTTTCAAAGGCAATAGAACTTGAAAGTGACATACCAGACTTCTTCTACAACAGGGCTAATGCATACTTCAGAAAAAAGGAAAATGAAAAATGTATAAAAGACCTTGATGAGGCCATAAGGCTGAATGATACCAATCAGATCTACAGATACAGGAAAATAGAAATATTAAGAAATCTTGGAAGAGAGGAGGAAGCACTTAAGGAAGCAGATGAAACAATAGATCTGATACCTGAAAATGGAATATTTTATCTTTTGAAATGCGACATACTCACATCACTGGGAAGGAAGGAGGAAGCAAAAAAAGCTCTTGATGAAGCATCAAAGTTCAACATTTCGCCTGAAGATCTTGAAGAGAGAAAAAAGAAGTTAGGGGCGCTTTAAAAAGATGGAAGAATATGAAAAGAGGGATTATCAGGTAAGGACAATTCAAAATATTTATAAAGACCTAAAGGAGGGAAAAAATGTCATACTCTCTTCAGGGACAGGTACAGGCAAAACATACATGGCGCTCTCACCTGCAATAAAATTTGCAAAGGAAGAGGGCAAAAAAATTATTTACCTCACAAGAACCAATTCACAGCAGGAACACATAATAATGGAACTGAGAAAACTAAGATCGAAAATGGAATTTTCTGCTGTGGTGATGCAGGGGAGGGCAAATCTATGCCCACTTTACATGGAGATGACTGATGAAAGGGATTTTGATGTGGAATCACTTTCAAAACTCTGCTCCATCAAAAAAAGGTTGAGCCTGGAAAAAAACCCTGAGGGATGCAGGTACTATAACGGTGAGGTTTTTTCAGACAGTACAGAGCAATATATCCTTCAAAACATACATGATCCTGGGGATATATTTCAGGAGTTCACCGCAAAAGGTGTCTGCCCATACGAATCAATAAAATATGCCATGAGAGATGCTGACATAGTGGTTATGCCCTATGCGTATATGATTAATCATAATCTTGCAATTTCAACACTTTACAAGATGAGGGGTTCAAGGAAAAGTGTACTTATGATAGTAGACGAGGCCCATAACCTTCCGGAAATTGCAAGGGAATCAAACTCCTTTGAAATTACAACTCACATGATCGATCTTGCTGAAAGGGAATCGGTAAACTATGGTGATCCTGAGATAGTTCCTGGTTTTAGAGTCTCAGATTTTATGGAACTTATGAGAAACACAATATCAGACTTCTGGTTCAATGCAGGGGATGGGACAAAAGAGGGAAGAATAATGTTCAGGGATCTGTTTGAGCATCTTGCCATCACAGGAAAGAAGACACCTGATGATATATCCTATTTCGTTGATGCTCTGGAATCAATAGGTATGTCAATCGAGGCAAGGATGGAGGGAAGCAATAAAGTCCCAAGATCAAGGATTCTTTCACTGGCAAAAAAATTAAAATTCATGGAAATGGGGGACGATGAAAGATATATATGTTTACTGACTCGTGATTCCAAAAATGAAAGCATAGAAACATATTGTATGGATACTTCAGTGTCCCTTTCCCATTTTAATCTATCTCAAAGCATGCATCTTTCAGGAACAATAGAACCTGTTGACTTTTATATAAAATTAACCGGCCTTTCCAATTACAGTTATCACAGGGTGGAAAATCCATTCGATAAATCCAATCTTTTGAAACTCTACTGCGATGATGTTAGCACAAAATATGACACTATGAATGATGAGATGATAAGAAAAATTGGAGAAAAACTGAGATTGATGTTGAACTCAAGCAAAAGAAGAAAAATAATTTTCTTTCCATCTTTTTCAATCATGGAAAAGGTTGTTGAGGTGATTGGTAAAGATGGAATTCTTCTAGAAGAGAGAAACATGTCACCCATGAACTTCAGAGATATAATGGAGAGATTTAAAAATGGAGAGGGAACCATGTTTTCAGTTATGGGGGGCAGATCTTCTGAAGGCATAGATCTTCCCGGATCTCTGCTGGAAATTGTTGGAATCGTTGGCATTCCATTCCCAAAACCTGACATAAAAAGAAAATCACTGCTCTCCTACTACGATCACGAATTTTCCAATGGATGGGAGTATGCATTTCTTTATCCTGCAATAATAAAGTTGAGGCAGGCGGCAGGAAGAGCAATAAGAGGTTTAAGGGACAGGGGTGTTGTTGTCATTTTTGATTCAAGAATAGAATCAATACCATTTTTTGATGATTATAAAAAATGCAGTGAAGATTTTTCTGAGATAAAAAGTTTTTTTGGAGATTAAGAAAAGTTGATAATAATCAGATTCATTAACATAAGTTATGTCTGATTTTAAAATTCAACCTCTGCCTAAAAGTATGGCAAACTGCTATATTGTGAAAAGGGGTGATGAAACTCTTCTCATAGATGCGGGAACGGAAAAGACTGGCTTAAGGATATCTCAGTATGTTAAGAATAACAATATCAGTGTGGATTATGTGCTATTAACTCATTATCATCCGGATCATGTTGGTGGTTTGAAGAATTTGGACTTAAAGGATACAGTCATCTATGGTCCAGATGGAGAATTAAATGTAATTAATGGAAAGGAGCCCATGAAACCTGGCAAATCATTCATATCAAAATTGATTGCTTCAAGGTTCAGTGGTGTTCAGAACGTGAAATTAGAACCAATTTCCAATATGAAGTTGAGCTGGATTAGGTCTGAGAAAACTCCGGGACATACCCCAGACAGCAGAATTTTTGTTATTGATGAAGAAAAAGTAATATTTTCTGGTGACAGCGCTGTGGAGAAAGGAGGAAAACTCTCTGTATCAAAGGCCTTCAGTATGGATTATGATCTTGCGCAAAAATCTCTCAGGGAAATATTGGGTCATAGTGGATATACAGTATACCCGGGACACGGAAAAACAGTTAAAATAGGGTGATCTCACTGAAATTTTTCTGGAAAAAAACCAACAAAAATGAAAAAAATAATGGCAAATCACATGATTTTGAGGTAATAGTTAGTGAAAATCTGAAAATACGGCTTTTTGATCCTTATGACCTGGAGAGGGTTGCTGAGATCTCAAAAAAATCTCTTTCTGAACATTATGCAGACAATCTTTTCATTGAGATTTACCAATCATGGCCGGAGGCTTTTCTCATAGGGGAATGGAATGGTGAGATAGTTGCCTTCATGACAGGAAGAAGAATGACAAGAACAGACGCAAGAATTTTGATGTTTGCAGTGGATGAAAAATTCAGGAGCCATGGAATAGGAACAATATTGATTAACAGATTCATTGATGTTTGTAGAAGTGAAATGATTATTACGGTGAGGCTGGAGGTTAGGACCGATAATGTTAGGGGTATAAAATTTTATCAGAAAAACGGTTTTGAAGTAACATCCATTCTAAGAAATTATTATAGCGACGGTTCAGACGCTTATATTATGTCCAGACAGATTATATGACATGATTTCCATCTTTGTATTTACAGAGGCGTTCAAAGTCAGTTCACTTTCAATATCAAGGACCGTACCAGCACTGTATATTGTGGCATCTCCTTTATTTTTAATAGTTCCCTCACCGGATATGAATCTAATCACACTGTTTTTCATATATTCAAGCTTTAATCTGCTTCCACCACTGATGTAATATTCAGAAATTGATACATCTTGATTCTGGAAGACCTTTCTAACATATCCGAAATCCTTATCCTCTCTTCCTGCATATTTCTTCCTGACCTGTTCCAGATCTTTTTCACTATCAATACCTGCCCAGAAACTGTTTTCCCTGTATGCTCCTATCATCTTTCTTCCTGCAAGTTCAGGAAAAACAGTTGTTTCAAGGTCCTTGCCATTATATTCCTCCATAAAGAAGCTTTTTGCTGAATTTTTAATGTAATATAAGCCTGAATTTATGTAATGATCAAGCTCAGGTTTTTCCATGAATGATTGAATCTGATCTCCGAGAAGATCAACTATACCATAGGGGCTTCTCATTTTAGTTACCATCATCACAACAGCATATGGGGAGTTTTCAGAATATTTTTTGAATTGCTTGAAATTTATATCCGTGACCGTGTCTCCGTTTCTTACAACAGCATCCTCTTCACCTATATTGCTGAAAAGATTTCTCAGGGAAAAAAGAGTGCCCATGGGTTTTTCTTCCCTCAGATAGTGAAAATTAATGCCATCCTTGTTCTCTCCAAATCTCTCTTCGATTTTTTCTCCAAGGTATCCTGACAATATGTAAACATCATGAATGCCCATAACTCTGAAATCATGTATCTGTCTATCCATTATTGTATAATTGTCCTTGATTTCCACCAGAGCCTTTGGAACCTGGTCAGTTATGGGCTTAAGCCTTTTTCCATACCCTCCAGCCAGAATTGCACCTATTACCATAATATCAATACCCATAATGATTATAAGTGAATAAGTCTTATTTTTTACTATCTCAACATCTTGGACATGTAAGGTCCATAATTTTCGTAACCAAGTTTTCTGAAATATTCCCTAACACCAATACCGCTTATCACTGATATTCTCTGGTATCCGAATTCATCAAGAACTATTCTTTCTGCCTCCCTTAGCATTTTTTTTCCAATACCTTTGTGTTGAATACCATTATCAGTGTGTGAACCCAGTGGAACAACATCTCCAAGTACCTTTATCTCTCTTATCATTCCACAGGATCTGGAATACTCGTACCATCCATTATCGTCTATCATCCTTAGCCTTAAATACGAAGCAATCTCTTCATCCTCTGTCTCAAAGGATATAAAAATCTCTCTGGAGCCGGATGCTCTGTAATCTATTCTTTTCATTTCAAGTTTCTTGGAATAGTCTCCGGTAAAACCTATCTCCCTTGATCTTATCTCTTTTGTTTTAACACCTAGTTTTTTTAGATTTTCATCAACCAGATTTCTTATATCGCTTCTTTTTACTCCTGCATCAATGAATTTTGCCGGTATATCTCTCTGTATTCTCTGTACCCTTATCCATGGTGGCATCTCCATCATAAATTTTGTAATCATATCCAGTGCATCTTCATTATTCATTTCCCTGTATTCTCCGTTTTTCCACATGTTGTAAAGTTTTGTTCCCTTTACTACCAGGGTGGGATAAATCTTCAACATATCAGGTTTAAAATTTTCGTCATTCACAATATCCCTGAAACTTTTCAGGTCGTCATCCCTTGATGCACCATACATGCCGGGCATTATGTGATAAACTATCTTTAAGCCAGCATCTTTTGATAGTTTTGTGGATTCCACGATCTCTCTCACTCCATGCCCCCTGAAATTTTTTTTAAGAACCTCCTCATTTATTATCTGGACCCCGAGCTCAACCTTAGTTGTCCCATAATTGAGGCTTTCTCTTATGTTATTTTCCATGAACCAGTCGGGCTTTGTCTCTACAGTCAGGCCTATACACCTTCTCTTTGCTGTTTCGTTTACCTTCATGGCTTCTTCAAGACTATTGGAAACCATGCCGTTCATACCATCAAGGCATCCTTTTACGAAATATCTCTGATATTCAAGAGGTCTTGCAGTAAAAGTTCCCCCCATAATGATCAGATCAACCTTGCTTGTATCATGCCCTATCATCTCAAGCTGTTTCAATCTGTTAAATGTGATCTCAAATGGGTCATATCGGTTCATTCTTCCCCTTAGGGCAGACGGTTCATAGCCAGTGTATGCCTGGGGTGAATTGTTCTCAACACCACCTGGACAGAAAATACACCTTCCGTGGGGGCAGATTTCAGGAGAGGTCATTGCAGCCACCACAGCAACACCTGAAATTGTCCTTGTTGGTTTTAAAGTCAAAATATTCCTTAGATTGTTGTCCATTAATCCTGAATTTAGTATCTCTGAATTTGAAGGAATTCTATCTAAATTCAATTGTTTTGCAATTTTTAATTTCTCCTTCTGAAGAGTATCTCTATCCCTGATTTCTCCCGTTTCTATCCTTCTTTTTATTTCTTCAATAAAGTTAATCATCTGTCACTAGGGGATTTGTTTAAAATTCTTAATTTTAATCATTAAAACATAAATTTTTCTTTAACATTATGAAAATACTGCTCATCATTATATATTATGTGTTTCAATATCCTATTATGGAGATCAAGGAGATTGAAATAAGGAAAGACAGTGAAACAAATGTTATTCTTGGGCACTCACATTTTATCAAAACTGTTGAAGATCTAGATGAAATAATAAAGACACATATTCCAAGGGCAAGATATTCTATTTCCTTCTCAGAGGCATCAGGTCCCAGGCTGATCAGGTACGAGGGTAATGATCCTGAGCTTGTAAACTTGTCCATTGAAAATATAAAAAACATTGGGGCAGGCCACACATTCCTGATAATGTTGAAGGATGCCTTTCCAATATCCATTTTAAATCAGATAAAAATGTGCCAGGAGGTAACAAGAATATATGCAGCTACTGCAAATCCTCTCACGGTGATCGTTTATACAGGATCACAGGGAAACGGAATCGTTGGTGTTATAGATGGGGCATCACCTCTTGCAGTAGAAGATGAAAAGGGTAAGCGTGAAAGATACGATCTGCTTAGAAAGATTGGATATAAAAGATAATTTAGGCCTGTGGTGCAGTGGATAACATGCAAGCCTCCGGAGCTTGCGACCCGGGTTCAAATCCCGGCAGGCCTGCCTTTAATCATTTGTATAAAATCAATTTCCATTTTTTGCTTAACTCAATTATGATTTTTGCCAGTATTTTATTTAAGATTCATATGATTTTTAAAAGGCAGAGGTTTGACAATCTAGAAATATTTATTTATAAGTTCAATATCATTTTTTTTGTGCTCACTTTATTTCTAATACCTTTGATGGCAGCAGTTGCTTTTGCAAGTGCTTACCTCATATACAGTATTGTGAGGGCTGAAAAATTATGACTTTTTCAACAGAATCAAATTTCTGGAGTTCTTTTTTTGTAAGTGACAGACTTTTATCAGGTATAATTATTATATTATTATATATAATAATAATCACAATAGTTGGTTATATTCTTTCTCCATATATAACAAAAATTTATCTGGATCAGAATACCAGATTGAGAAGATATACTGATCCAGTCATATCTTTTATAGAAAAGATTGTGGGTGTTGATAGGAATGAAAAATATTCAATAAAATATTATTTTCTTTCACTGATTATTTTCAACGCCTTTGCAGGTATTCTTTGCCTTCTCGCCATATTGATACAGGCGGATTTTTTTCCTGTACCGGGGCAAAAGGCAATGAACCTCACCCTCGCAATAAATACTGTGATTTCATTTCTCACAAACACCGATCTTCAGCATTATTCCTCTCCAAGCAGGCTTCCTTTTTTCCTATTTGAATTTGTAATTATAGGTCTTATGTTCCTGTCTGCGGGAACCGGATTTGCAGCCTCAATAGCATTTGTCAGGGGAATAGTTAGCGAAGATGGAAAATTGGGGAACTTTTTTCATGACTTTCTTGTATCCATATTTGATCTAATCCTTCCATTATCAGTTCTCGCAACCATTCTTCTAATAATATTTGGAGTCCCAGACACAACCTATAGCAGTATAACATTTCATCCATTTTTTGGGACAATGACATTTACCATACCAATCGGGCCGGTAGCATCAATGGAATCCATCAAATTCATTGGAACTAATGGGGGAGGTTTTTATGGTGCAAATTCAGCATACCCTTTTGAGAATCCCAACTGGATAACCAATCTTATTGAGGTGGTGTCCATGACCGTGATACCAACGGCCTCAATATTTGCCTTTGGAAATGCAATTGGCAACAAAAAGCTTGGAAACCTTCTGTATACTGTGGTTTTCTCAATATTCATATTCAGTGCGCTCTTCACGTTCTTTGGAGAAATAACTGGTATCCCTTCATACTATAATCTTGGTTTTATGTACGGCGGCAATTACATTGGGAAGGAGACTGCCATAGGTCTTTCCCAGAGCTCAATCTTCAATTCTGCATCAACAATAACATCAACTGGTGCTGTCAATTCTGCATTAATTGATTATACACCAGCCGGAATACTTGGTGTTCTTTTTCCATTGCTTTTGAACGATCCTCTTGGTGGGGTCGGAACAGGAATACTTAATATTTTTTCATATCTTATTTTCACAGTTTTTCTTGTTTCTTTGATGGTTGGTAAACTTCCTGAATTCATGGGATTCAAGATTTCATCCAAGGAGATAAAATACAGTACATACTCGCTCATAACTCACCCGCTCATAATAATCGTTCCCCTTGGTTTTACACTATTGTTTTCTTCAATTCTTATGGGTTCATTCGTAAATTCAGGTTCAGATAAAATTACACAACTGCTTTATGAATATGCATCAGCAGCTGCAAATAATGGCTCTGAGATGGGTGGATTTTTAACCAACTCACCTTTTTTCAATCTTATTGATGCTGCAATAATGTTGCTTGGCAGATACCTCATCATGTTCTTTCAGCTTTTAATAGCACAGTCCCTATCATTCCGGAAACCAAAAATGGAATATGGACGAAATTTCAGTGTAGGCTCTTTCTGGTTTGGCCTGATGCTGGCATTTGTCATTCTTCTGTTCGGTCTCCTCTCTTTCTTTCCAATTCTTGCCACGGGACCTTTGCTATCCTGGGGCCGGTCATTTGATCTCTTCATTGGGGGTGTTTTCCGATGAATGAATATTTGAAGGGAACTATTGAGGCATTGAAACAGTTTAATCCTGTGAGGTTGAAACAAAATCCAGTAATGCTAATTACGGAGATGTCTCTCATAATATCGGTATATGTTTTGATTTTTCATCAGGCCTATAATCTGAACATGTCTGCAATATACGTGGATTTTTACATTTCAGTAATAGTACTTTTGTTTCTAACCATATTCTTTTCAAATTTTGCAGAGGCACTTGCAGAAGGTAAGAGCAAAAATATATCAGAAACACTAAAGAGAATGAAGAAAGAAATACCTGCTAGAGTCATAAAAGAGAACGGTGAGGAGGTAAAGATGGCCTCACGAGATCTGAGAAAGGGAATGATTGTTGAGGTCATGAAGGATGAACTGGTACCAACTGACGGTGAAATAATCGAGGGAAGGGGGCATTTTAACGAATCTGCAATAACCGGTGAATCAAAACCTGTTATGAAATATGTTGAAGACAGTGTAACAGGGGGAACACAGTTCCTTGATGATAAGATAAGGATAAGAATAACTGCAGATCCTGGGGAAACCTTCCTTGATAAGATGATAGGAATGGTTGAAAACTCAAAGAGGGAAAAAACGCCCAATGAAGTTGCACTTCTTGTTTTACTTAGTGGTTTGACTCTCATTTTTCTTATAATAACATCGTCAATATACGAGTTGAGTGGATTTCTGGGAGTAAATGTTAACATAATAATCCTTGTTGTTCTCCTTATCTGTCTGATTCCAACAACCATTGGCGCTCTACTTCCATCACTGGGGGTTGCGGCAATAAATAAGGTATCACAGTTCAACATAATAGCAAAGAGTGGAAGAGCTGTTGAAAATGCAGGTGACATTGATACCGTAATACTTGACAAGACTGGTACAGTGACAATTGGGGACAGAGAGGTATCAAAAATATTCCCGGATCAGGGAGTGAAAATGGAAGAGGCCCTGAGATATTGCTATCTTTCATCGAAACAGGATGAGACAAGGGAAGGCATATCACTTGCGAATTTTGCTTTAAAAAATGGAGCTAAAGAAGAGGAGATACCTGAAGGCTACACTTTCATTCCTTTTTCATCTGAAGAGAAATACAGCGGAATAAAAAATGGAGATAAATTCATAATAAAGGGGGCCGCATCATCAGTATGGAAAATACTGAATCGTTCTGATGAATACCTGAACGCAATTTCTGCCGAAATTTCAAGCAGGGGTGGCACATCAATTATTGTTGCTACTGAGGAAGGACCAATTTGCGCTGTTGAATACAACGACATAATGAAACCCTGGATAAGGGAGAGAATAGAATCATTGAAGAAGATGAATATTAAGACAATAATGTGTACGGGTGATAATGAGCTGAATGCCGCCTATATATCAAGAGAGGCTGGAATTGACGAATATGTGGCAAACAGCAAACCTGAGGACAAATTCAGAAAGGTAGAGGAGGAGAAAAATAAGCAAAGAATGGTTGCAATGGTGGGAGACGGGACAAATGACGCTCCCGCACTTGCAAGGGCTGACGTGGGCCTTGCTATGAACAGTGGAACACAGGCAGCAAAGGATGCTGCGAACATGGTTGATCTTGACAGTGACCCCACGAAGCTTCTGGATGTTATTTTTCTAGGAAAACAGATATTAATTACAAGAGGAGCTCTTACAACCTTCAGCATTGCAAATGACGTATCCAAATATTTTGTTATTATTCCTGCAATATTTTATACATTCCCATCCCTCTCATACATTAACATTCTAGGCCTTACTGATCCACTTTTGGCAATAACATCTGCACTTATTTTCAACACTTTCATAATACCTGCACTGATTCCATTGGCAATAAGAGGGGTGAGATTCAAACCGTCATCCATAGATGATCTTCTTAAAAGAAATATTGTCTTTTATGGATTTGGAGGGGTTATTCTACCTTTCATTGCCATCGGCGCCATATATGCAATTCTTTTTGGGGTGGGGATAAGATGGTGATGAAAAAGATAATGAGAAGTGCACTAAGCCTGGCCATAATATCGCTACTGTTGTTTGGCGTAGTAATTCCAACAGCTGAAGCTGCAATTAGCGAAAACATATATGGGCCTGCAAACGGTTCCCAGATAAACATAAACGGAACAATATATGGAAGTTATCTACTGGAGCAGGCATTTAACCGATCTTTCTTCTTCCAGGGAAGGCCATCAGCAATTAATTTCAACTCCACAGAGTCAGGAAGTCCAGAATGCTCCCCCAACACAAACCAATCACTGAACCTCACAATTGAAAATCTGAAAAAATTCGAAAATGAAAACAGAAACGTCAATATATCAAACATTCCTGGGGAACTTATAATGGATTCAGGATCAGGTCTGGATCCAGACATTCCAGTTGAGGGTGCCTGTATTCAGGTTTCAAGAATTGCATTGTCACTGCAAAAACTTGCTGAAAACAGTTCAGTGAATATTTCAATGAAAAAGATAGTGGAATTTCTTAGAACAGAAATAAATGAAACGAAAAAACAGGATTTTCCATTTTTTGGTGCATATTATGTCAATGTTGTCAGATTAAATGTTCAGATAATATATTTTATGATCCAGAATAAAATCATAACCTATAATTCAATATTCTGAATCATCTTTTAACTATTGCAACGTCTGTATGTGATTCCCTCAATATTTTTTTAATGTCGGAATTGATACGGACATTTGAGTATTGATCGGGTCTTACCCCCAGAAATATTATGTTTGATCCAGTTACATAAGCCTTCTTAACAACATCCTCAACAATATTTTCTCCCGCTCCCTTTATTATTTCGCATTCTACATTTAGATCTTTCCAGAATTCATTTTTAATCAGTGTTTTAAAACCGTGTACCACTTTCCTGTCCAGTTCCCTTTCATCCATAATTATGAGTTTTGCCCCCAGTATTTTGGCAAAAAGTCCAGAAATGTACAGACTCTTTCTTGTATTGAGTCTCTCGCTTAATGGAACAAGTATTTTATCGTAGGGGTACTTCCCATTTTTTATACCTATGCCCACAACAGTATTTTTGGATTTTTTAATTATATAGTCGCCTATTCCTCCAAGCAGAGAAGAAGACATGGAGTCCCTTATCCTTGCACTGAAAATAGCGAGATCGTAACCCTTGGAGTTTATTTCATCAACAATACCTTGTTTTATGCTTCTTGCAGATTGTACCTTTGGAATAATCTTAATTCCTTGGTTTTTGCCTATTTTATAAGCATTTGTTACTATTGCTACCTTGTCTGACCATGTGACCTCCTTAACCTCCTCCTTCAGTGTGAGTGCAGTAATGTTTGAATGAAGTGTTTTACCAAACTCCATTGCAATGTCAAATGCCCTCCTTGAACTCTCCCCCTTTGCCATGGGAACGAGAATTCTTTCAATTTTTGAAAGGTAAGATGAGGTTTCTTCCATATTTGAAAGATATGACATAATAATAATAAAATATTTTGTATATTTTCATGTAACTTTTTGATGAGACTATAAAATAAATAATTATTCTTTATATATTATAATTAATGTATGATAAGTAATGACAGGCAAAACATTTTAACAAAATAAATATTACCACATGTGAACTGCCTTTTGATAAAAGATGATCATGTTTTTGGAGTTAAGGGTGGTACAGCTCTGGCATCCTATCCTGATGACGAAGCATTTGTTATAGATTACGATGCAATAACAAGGGGAAAATTCAATTTTAAAATTTATGGAAAAATTGCTAAATTTATTGAAATGACTCTACTGGCCTTTCCATACACAGAAAGGGATCTTGTGGATATATTTGTATCAGGGGCATCAAGAGTGGTGATCAATCATACCCTTGATGAGGGCACAGTAAGGAGATTTCTTGATTCTTCCGATGAGATAGTGATGAATTGCAACTCAAGATTTATAGCGTCCCAGTTCAGAAATCTTGGGGGTGAAATGTACTTATCATGTAGGGTATATGATGTACCAGGAATATACTTTTATTATGGGACACAGCCAGAAAAATTCAGCAATGTAATACCTCTTGAAAATTTTCCTGAGGATTTGAAAGATCTTTGCCAATAAATATTATTGTATGATACATTAACCATCAATGCAGGAAAAGCTATTTACATTTGCGGGGGGCCTGAAACTTGGGAATCCGTCAATTTTAGCATCAGGAATATTGGATGAAAATGGCTACTCAATGCTGAAAATAATGGAAGATGGTGCTGGGGCAGTTGTTACCAAATCAATAGGAATGACTGAGAGAAATGGCTACGAATCTCCTGTGATATATGAGGGGGAAAATTACCTCTTAAACGCAATGGGACTTCCAAATCCTGGTATTGAAAATTACAGGAATGAGATTGAAATTGCATCAAAGGGCGGCAAACCCATCATAGGAAGTATTTTCGGATCCACAGAGGACGAATTCCTGAAAATAGGTGAAAAAATGCAGGATTTTGGTGTAAATGCCATTGAGCTGAACCTTTCATGCCCTCATGTTAAAGGATTTGGAACAGAGGTTGGTTCCGACCTTCCACTTGTGAGAAGAATACTGAAAAATCTGAAGGGTTCTCTTAAAATTCCAGTATGGGCTAAGTTAGGTCCGGCTACCTTTTCATACGTGGATTCAGCATATGCATGTTCTGATGCTGACGCAATAGTACTTATAAACACAGTGAAAGCAATGAGAATAGATATTAGATTCAAAAAACCTGTTCTTTCCAACATATACGGTGGGCTTTCAGGCTCCACAATAAAGCCCATAGGGCTTAGGGCTGTTTACGAGGTGAAGAAAGAGACAGGAATGGAGGTAATTGGTGTTGGAGGCATAACCACATGGGAAGATGCTGTTGAATACATAATGGCAGGAGCGTCAGCATTCCAGGTTGGAACAGCCATTTGGAGAAAGGGTAGAGAGGTGTTTAGAGAGATAAATGATGGAATAACGGGTTTTATGAATAAAGAAGGATACCATAGCATAAAGGATATGGTTGGGGTGGCAATGGCATGAATCAGATGGTTTTTGTAGAAAGAGTTGTAAAAGAGAGTCATAACGTATCAAGTATATATTTCAAATGGGATCAGGAGATAAAACCAGGTCAGTTCACAATGGTATGGGTTCCTGGAAGAGGGGAGATTCCACTTTCTCTTTCAAGGCTTGGTGATGAAAAATGCATAACAATAAAGGAATTCGGACCAACATCAAGTGCAATTTTCAGGATGAATCCAGGTGATTCTTTCAGAATAAGAGGACCATATGGCAGGCCATTCAAGTTAGTTCCTGGAAAAAAACTTGTGATAGGGGGTGGTAGTGGAATGGCATCCCTGAGAACATTGATAGATGAAAATACATATGGAATAATTGCCGGAAAAACAGCCTCTGATCTTCTTTTCATGAACGAATTTAGAAAAGGACAGGTAATCGGTGTTACAGAGGACGGTTCTACAGAGGTCAGAGGATTTGCATATGAAGGTCTGAGTAAGGTGAATCCTGGAGATTTTGATATGATTTATGTTTGCGGCCCAGAACTTATGATGAAGTCAATATATGACAGGCTTTCAGGAAGGTACGAAAATGTACAGTTTTCACTTGAAAGGCATATGAAATGTGGCATTGGAATATGTGATTCCTGCTCTGTGAACGGTTTTCAGGTATGCAGGGATGGCCCGACTTTTTTTATTAATGAGTTAAGGGAAATGAATGAATTTGGAAGGACAAGATTGCTGGTTTCTGGAAGGAGGATATTCTTCTGATGTTATTGACAGAAAAATTTCACAGTATACAGGGTGAGGGTATATACACAGGAATACCTATGTATTTTATCCGTACCAACAGGTGCAATTTGAGATGTAAATGGTGCGACACAACCTATTCCTTTAAGAATGGGTTTGAACAGGATATTGAAAGCCTGAAGGAAGAAGCTCTTTCAGTGTGGGAAAAATGGATATGTATAACTGGAGGAGAACCCCTCCTGCAAAAAGAAACCTTAATCCTTTCAAACTATCTTTCAAGCAATGGAAAAAATATACTTCTGGAAACTGGAGGTTCATTACCAATAGAAGAATACACGTCAATTTCGGAACTTTATATAGATATGGATATCAAAACCCCTTCTTCAGGGGAGGAAAAAAGATTTTATCCCAACAATTTGAACTTTCTGAGGAGTGGGAAGGACTATGTGAAGTTTGTAGTTTCTGATTTAAGGGACATTGAATATTCACAGAGGTTTCAGGAAAGGATACCTGACGGTGTTGAAATAATAATACAGCCAGCTTATGGCTCAGATTACCAGATGCTTGTCCAAGAATTCCTTAAAAGAAAATTGAGGGGCAGGTTTATGATGCAGGAACACAAATTCATTTGGGGTGATAAGAGTGGTGTTTGAGGTTGTATATGAAGGGCGTTTTTATTACAAAAATGAGTTCAAGGACCTATATGTACATACTGAAAACGGTTACATAACTAAAATTTCTCAATCCATAAATCATGGTAGGGCAATTAAAATACCTGGCGGTATCCTCCCTGCATTCACAGACATTCACGTGCATTTCAGGGATCCTGGAGAGACTGAAAAGGAAGATTTCAGTACCGGGAGTCTTGCCGCACTTTTTGGTGGGACTACCACTGTATTAGACATGCCAAATAATAGAAAACCTATCAGAGATTATGAAACATTTATGAGAAAAAAATCTGCAATAAACAAAAGATCATACGTTGATTATGGATTTTACGCAATGTACGACGGTACAAACGGTTCAATAATGCCGGATGAAAATTGCGGAATAAAAATTTACATGGGGGAGAGTACAAACACCAAAGGTGCGGATATTGATTATGGAAATGACAATTTTCTGAATGAATACGGAAAACCTGTTATATTTCACGGTGAAACCCTAGATTGCCTTGAAAAGAATGTGAACATTGAAGCTAAAAACACCAGAGAATACAATCTCAAAAGACCATCAGAATGTGAAGAAGAGGCAGTGAAAAGAATTTTGAAAGTTAAGGCGGAGAGAAAAATAATGGCACATGTGAGTGATGTCACAAATATTGATGGGAGTTCCATAATAACAGAGATGACTCCTCATCACATGCTTCTCCATGACAATATGGACCTCGGTTCATTAGGAAAGGTAAATCCACCACTGAGGGAAAAGAGGACAATGGAAAAAAACTTCCAGTATTTTCTGGATGGAAAGATCAATATACTCTCTTCAGACCATGCTCCTCATCAGGAGAAGGACAAAGAGGAATTTCAATTTGCAAAAGCAGGTATACCTGGAGTTGAGACAAGAATACCCATAATGCTTTCACTTGTGAGAAGAAAAATTCTACCACTTGAAACCCTTTTGAATACTGGTTCAAAATTTCCTTCAAGTTATTTTGGAATCCCGAAGGGGGAAATTGACGTTGGCATGAGGGCAGATTTCATCTCTGTGGATTTTTCAAATGAGAAGAAAATAGATCAGAACAGGCTTCACTCAAAGAATCCAATAACTCCTTTTGATGGCTTTTATGCAATCTTTCCTTCAACAGTTGTGATGGGTGGCGAGATAGCAATAGAAAATTACGAATTTATTGATGAACCAATGGGAAAATATCTAAACTTCAAAGAAGTGAATAGTACTCCAGAATTTCAATGAGCCCCTTTCCATAACTATTTTCTGAAACATATTCTGATATTTTTTTTAAAGTATTGAATGAATTTGAGGGGCACCCCGTATGATATCCACCTGAAAACATTGATATGTCGTTTTCCCCGTCTCCGCATACCAGAACCTCCTCCTTTTCAAATCCATAAGATTCCCTGAAATATTCAACTGCAGATAATTTACTCTGGTCTCTGTTCATAATGTGTTTTGCATAACCGCTGTCTTCTATTCTCACGTTAAACTCTTTTTCATACTCAGAAAAATCATGAATACCATTAAGTATGAAGCTTACGGATGTTTCCCTCCACCTATTGGTAATGAATTCTTCAGCTCCAAGCTCCCTATGCAACTTTTCGTAACATTTATAGGGGCCTTCTTTATTAAATTTTTTAATTATATTACCTTTATGAAAAAACATACCTCCATTTTCAGCAGCAAGGGAATCACCAATTCCTGTAATGTTTTTTATACCTATCATTACGGGTAATACATTTCCGCTTGCCAAACAGATTGCAGAAACCTTATTCTTAAGTTTTCTCAGATAAAACAATGTATTTTCAGAAATACTCTGATCTTTTTCAGTTATTGTACCATCTATATCAAGAACAACCAGTCTTATCACAGAAAGTAATTATAAGAGGTATAAAATAACATTCAGTTGAGGAAGGATAATTACACACAGAAAATCGCCAGAAACAGGATTCAATACCTTTACAGTATTGTTGAAAATGGAAATTCCAAAGTGGAAAGAAAAAATGCAATCATTCTAATTGAGAGAATAGCCAGAAGGATGGATATAACTTTGCCATCAAAGATAAAAAGGAGCTATTGCAAAAAATGCAAAAATCCAATTGGCACATTAACAAGGGTAAGAATTAAAAATGGATATGTGAATGTTAAATGCAACCTATGCGGTAATGTAAAAAGGTACAGGATCAGTCGCTGACAGTTTCAATATGAAATAAAACCCTGAAACCTTCTAGAGTCGCCTGTATCTTATCCGCGAACCATAGTGAATCTTCCTCAGTTGCCGTATGTCCCCATTCATACACCATATCATGCTCTCCAATTATTGGTTTGAAGCCCAGTGATCTCAACCTGTTTATAACTTCACTGGGTTTTGCGCCTTCACTTGAGAAAGTAACATCGAGATAAGTCTTCATTATTATCCTTGCGAGATTGTAGAATATTATATAATATTTTTACTGTTAAATTTGAACGATTTTTATTAATAATATCCATAAGGTCCGTGCAAGTACGATTTGGGAATTCAATGACGGAAAACTTTTGAATCATTTGAAACAATAAGCATAAAATTCTTTAATATTCAACTTGCTGAGGCTGGATAAGAAATACAACTAATTAAATATCAATAGACAAAAGCTACTTAGAAGGCTATGATTTCCAAAATTTTTCTAGTTTTTTAATGAACGTTCTAAAAGAATCTGAATTGGTCATGGCTTTTGTCATATCAAATTTCTCTAAAATTTGTGTCATTATTTCTATCATATCACTTTTTTTCGGTAAGCATGCCCTGAATTTTTCCTTGGTACATTCATTAGGTTTAGGTAATTTTCGCATGCCTATTTCTTTCCTGGAATAATCGTCCAGCCCTGCAATATACCATCCTTCAATCTCTGGAAATACTAAAGAGATCTGTTCCTCCTTTAGATTTGGGTATATCCTCTGTAATTTTTTGACCTTGCTTAAAGGATCTGGATTCGTGTCGGGATCACAATCAGATAAAAATATAAAATTTCCGAAATTAAGATTGATTACTTTAATATAGGCATTTATCTTCGATTTTTCCTTTCCGGCATACCTTATAATTTTAGGTACTGGATTTATATCCATTTTGGAAATTATATTACTTACAAACAATTCATCATAAAAGCCCTCTACGAAAATAACATCAAATGGCATATAATTCAATTAAAGATACCATCTGTGATGATGTCACCAATATCTATGTTATCCTTTATAAATTCTTTTAATTCCTTAATTGTGGAAGCCTTTGTAATCTTTGAGTCCCCATCGGAATCTCTGCTCATAAGGAATATGTTCTCTAAACTCACTTCCCTCAGTATTTCAGGGTTGTGAGTTGTAATAATTATCTGTTTCTTCTGGGAAGCTTCCTTAAAAAGAGGTACTAGATTTGATATTAAACGCGGGTGAATATCCCTTTCCGGCTCCTCAATCACAATCAATTGATTACTTTCAAAAAATAGGACGTAAATGATGGAGATTATTTCAATTGTGCCATCTGAAATTAAGGCTGCAGGAAGTTTCTTTCTTGAATTGTATGTTTCGATAGTTTTGAACAATAATGATTTGTCGGCCTGAGGTTCAACCAAAATTTCCTTAATGAATGGAAGGCAAATTCTCAAATAACGCAAAAATCTCTTCCTCTTTTCTGTGTCTGACAAGATTCCTTTTAAAAGTAAAGCTATGTTGCTACCATCTGATTCAAGATCTGCTCTTCCCGCAATAGGTATGGCTTTCTTAGAAAGCTTTGGATCAAAGTCATATATCTGTATGGATCTATCAGTAGCTCCCATAATAAATGATAGTGGAGGCAACTCGGCCATTGTGATTTTATTTTTCTTCCCTTCACTGCTTTTTGTCAAATGTAATAATGGAAATATTTCATAGATAAGTTTTGTATGTTGATTACCCTCATTGACATGACCGTTGTCTGAGACTATGATTATTTCTTCTTTTTTTCCTTTGGAATTCAAGTTCACTGTAACTTCTTCTTTATACTTTTTTAATCCTTTTTTTCCTTTTGATGGAAACAACATTAATTTATAATTTACAAAACTAATGTCTACTTCCTCCAGTTTAGTACCAAATCTCAAACGATTCTTTTCAAATGTAATCTCTATTTCTAATGGTTCCTCTGAAGCACTATTGAAATTTATCAGATATTCAATACCTCCGTGCAAGGAAATGGCGTTTAAAAGTCCATCTCTTGCCATATCTCGAATAAATTGAAATACTGACACAAAATTTGATTTGCCTGATGCATTTTGGCCTATGATAACATTTAGATTAGAAAGTTCAATTTCTAAACTCTTAATACTTTTAAAGTTTAGAACTTTTATTTTTTTTATCATTTTAATCTTTATTAACTACAACTATAAAATTATGACTCATAGAAAATCCAGATATTATCTCAAATTTTGTGTGAGAACAAGAGAAATAACTCCATCAACAACTAACACATTTCATTAAACATAAAAGGATGCCTCCTTAGAACAACCACAGGAGGCAATGAATAATGGAAGAGTTTGATAAAAGTATATGGGAAATTGTAAGGAAGACAGTGAAGGAGTTCATGGAATCTATCATGAATTGAGAGATACAGGCATTCCTTTAAGAGAATAAGGGATCAAGGAATGGATATTACGAAAAGAATATTTGAAAAAGATACGGAAAGATCAATTATCTGAAGATTCCAAGGGATTGGGATAATGAATTCCAGACAGCACTATTTGAAAAGTACCAATTTGTAAACACCGATCAAGATTTGTGCAAAATCACCGGTTTGAAATTGACTCCGTACATATACAGTTTTCATCCCCCTTTTCACTCCTTCTTAATTGTTTGTAATGAATTCTTCTTCCTGTACTTCAGACTGTATGATTCACCCTTTAAGTTTATTACAGTGCAGTGATGATGCAATATGCGAGAAAGGACAGCAGCTGCCATTACTGAATCTACCAGGTCTTCACCCAGTTCTGAAAAAGATTTGTTGCCTGTGTATATGGTTGATCTCTTTTCATATCTTGTTAATACTAATTGGAAAAACAGGTTTGATTCTTCCCTTGTCAATGGAAGATATCCAATCTCATCCAATATCATAAGTTTGAATCTTGAATATGTCCTTATTCTGTATTCAAGTCTCTTCAGATCATAATCTTTCTTCAGGGTCTGCACAAGTTTCATGGCTGATATGTAATATGCAGGAATATCTGACATTATTGATCTAATTCTAAGTGCAATTGAAAAATGAGTATTTCTGTCTCCAGACGATCCTAAGAATACTATATTCCAGTTGTTGTTTATATACCTCATTGTCATGAATTCATCAATCACTGATCTGTCAATGGATGGCTGGAATGAGAAATCAAAATCAGTCTTTGTCTTGAGGAATGGGAAGCCGGAAAACTTTAGCACGTTCTCTGACTTCCCTGATATCTTATGTTTTAATCCCACTAATAGAAGATGATCAAGTATCTCCATTACAGTTTTTCCATGTGATGATTCAAGATAACTGTGGATAGTGTTCTAAATTGTTGTGATTCCAAGCCTTGATAGGTATTAATGGACTTTTTCATATGAATCCATCAGATCACATCTTCATATCTCTTCAGATCACTTGTTTCATCATGCTATTCGTATATTGCAGAATTCTCTTCTCTTACTGCCTTGAGAAGTCATTCAAAATATTCCTAATTCATTGAGATCCTTCCAGTTCCTTTAGTATTAAATGATCAGCAACATAAATGGAATCGATATCTATTTTGAGAATGGATGATTCCTCAATTATCTTGCAATCCCTTCCTTCATATTTCCATGGAACAGAATACCTGTTTCCACTGTATGATACATAACAGTATGTGGATGCCTTTATCACCTTTTCCTTCCTTGTCATGTATCCTAGTGCTGTTGATACAGTATTGAGTGATTCTTTTTTGAGTCTTTCCACAGGTATTTCATGAGTTGTTCCATGTAGTCCTGAATTAACCTTATGGAGTCATTCATTGCACTGCATGTTGATATCATTCAGATCAGAAAATGTTCTTCCATTGAAGAAGTTGATTCCCAGATATTTGATTGTGTTCTCAATCTTTCCCTTTGTTTAAAGCCTGTATGGATAGCATAATCTTATTACAATTCCATAGTATTCAGCAAAATCCATGAATTTAGAATTGAATGTTGATTCCGTTGTCTTGATCTTACGATCTATGACAATTTGCTTCATGTTGTCAAAGAGTATTCTGTCAGTGAATTCTCCAAACAATTGAAATGCATTCATATGTATCTTAATGACATTCTCTCTTGAAATATCTGTTATGAATTCCACACATATCCTTGATTATCCGAGTATAATGGAGAATGCATAGAGTTTCCTTTGCCTCCCATTCATGTCAATATATCCGAATTCACCGAAATCCATCTGTGACTCCTTTCCCGGTTCTATCTCATACCTTTATATTTCCTGTATCCCTCTATTCTTCCTGAGTTCATGGCAGTAATACTTCAGGATTCTGTATCCTCCATCATATCCCCTCTTCCTTATATCCTCCAGCATCCTTACAGTGGATAGGTTGTGCCTTTCCATTAGTTCTCTTATCATGTCCCTGTATGGATCACGCTTTGATCTTCTGTTTCTTTTCCTTTTAACTAATGATTCTGATTTCATATATTTCCTGACATTGTTCTGGATATATTCAGGTCCCTGGCTATTGACTTAATGTTTATTCCTTTCTCTCTCATATTAAGTATCATTATCCAAGTCCAGATCATACAACTCAGACTTCTGTATTGCATGGAGAGTGGTCAAAATTAAACCGGCGATAGGGGACACTTTTATTCCGGCGAAAATGCACAAGTATGAACCGGCGTTTACAAAACGTGTGAGGGTGAAATTCATTTTTCCATGCTTTGCTTACAATGTACATGCATTGAAGATAATCAATGGATAGGTTAGCTATGAATCTTTTAAGAAATTTCATTGAAAGTAGAGGGAAAAAGCATAATTGTTTAAGTCAAAGGTAGAAATTATCAGGTTATGGTATTCCTGGAACAAATCAATAGGAAATTAGGAAACTTACTCGATTAATATAATCATTATATTCATGGATCTATCGGTGCATTATGCTACATTCAGGTAAAAGTGTAGCGCATCAGTCTGAATCGTTACGAAATTAGAAAGCATAAAATATGGAAATAGGGACAACTGTTTGAACATTTATGTTAAATCGCCAGAAGTTGATAAGGGGGATTGATGAGACATGCAATGGTCTAAATGTTGATCACCTTCCTGATGGTGCCTTAGTGCCGCTTAATATAGATGGAGTTAAAGTGAGAATTTCTAAGGTTGATAATGCGTTTCTGAACACTGTGGGGTTGGCAGACCTTGATGAGGTAAATTACAGAGAAGTTATAGATTCCGTTAAAAATCGCTACATAAAAGAGAACAAAATCTTTGGATGGTTGGTCGGACCAACCTCAAGACCAGTGAACATCAGCAAATATCTGATTGAAAGTGGGCTTAAGAAAGTCCCCGAGTTGACCCTCTCAGGCATGATTCTGGAGGATTTGAGCGTCCGAATAAGAGGAAATGATGAATTTGAGATAAAGAAGGTAGAAGTAGATGATTTTAGCAGGAATATTGCACTCATAACAAAGTAATTTGGTATGGGCTTAAGTGAGGAGGTAGCTAGCATAATGATGGCCATATATAAATCACAAGGAGAGAACAGTTACCTTTACCTCTCGTATGCCAAGGACACTAAAAAACCAGTTGCTTTTGCAGCTAGCATAATGGATAAGATTAATGATTTAGTAATATTATTGGGTGCAGGCACTCTCCCAGAATACAGAAGTAAAGGCATATACTCATCACTTGTTGCAAGGCGGCTTGAAGATGCAAGAAAGGCAGGTATAAATTCTGCAATAATTCAGGAGGTAAAGAATACATCTGCACCGATATCTGAAAAACTAGGGTTCGGAATAGTTTGTGAAATAGATTTCTACATTTACAATTCCTGAAAAATTTTCCCCTGAAGATAGCCTCTCTGTTCATCTATTTTCTAACTTTGTTTGATTTTCTTTAGGTTAAAGGTGAACAGGAGAAAAGCAAAAAAAGCGTGATGAGCCTAAAATTTATATAAATGTATAAATTATAATAATTATGAATAAAAGTTCCTTAATATCATTTATAGATGCAACATGCAATGAGATGAATTCAAGATTTTATAAACCAGATGAATTGGAACCCCTTGGAATAGAGAATGTTACCGGACGCATATCCAATTTAGACTCCTTTGCGATTAATTGCGTAGGAAATGCAAACATTCCAGAAGAAAAAGCTGAGGGGATGATAGAAAAAGTTATTTCACGCTACTACGAAAGAAGAAAAAATTTTACATGGCTTGTTGGACCATCATCATCTCCTCATTTTCTTGGAAAAATACTTGAGAGAAAGGGTCTTGTGAAAATTCCACAAGTTTGCATGGCTGGAATGTATGCGGAGATTAATGAAATGAACATAAAAAGCAACACGGAAGTAAGAATAGAGAAAAAACCCACATCAAAACTTTCAGAATATGTAAATTTAATGTCCATGGCATATGGATTTGGAGAGACTGAGGATGGATTTAAGATAAGGTCAAAACTAATTGCTAATTCCGGAGATGGTGGGGAGGTTTACCTTGCGTTCTTAGGTGATTCTGATACTCCTGTAGCTTACGGTGTCAGTGTGTATTACAGAAAGGAAAAAATACTTATTATGCAAGGTTCAGGAACCAAAAAAGAATTCAGAGGCAAAGGAATATATACAAGCCTTGTTGCGGCAAGAATATCCGATGCCAGGAAAATGGGTATTGAAATTGCAGTTATTCAAGCTATTAAGAGTACTTCAATGCCCATATGCAAGAATCTGGGATTTAAAATAATTTCTGATATTGATCTATATGCTTTTGGTAGTGCAAATGAAGAGCATATGAGGAGGGTAATATCACTACTATAAATGTAGGTTTTTCTAGGAATCTTATTTAATTCAATTCGCGAGAGTTGCTTGAACTATCATAATATTCTATGTACATTGTTCTGCTTGCATGGATTTGCAGGATTTAGATATTCGAATTTTTTAAAAAATGATCTAAATCAGCGAGTATGATATCCTGAAGATATAAAGGAAGAAGGATTGGTTGAAAAGGCGTTCATGTATTCAAAATATGTAATGGAACCACTGTATGCACATACAGAGTAAGGAACACGGGGAAGGGTGTTCCTCTCCATCCGAGGGTATGCAATCTTCGCAATGATCGCCTACAGATACGAGTTGACATACAGCAAGACCATGGAAGCAATGAGAGGCATAAAGGGGGTTGTTTACACCAGTGGTTCACACAGTACCATTGAACTCACAAAGGATCAGAAAGCACTCCTTGAAAGACTTTCAATTGAATTGTAGTGTTAAAATAGGGCAAAGATAGGTTTTAGGTAATATTTACCAATTCCATTTATTTCCTGCTTCTTTTCCCATATTTCAACTGGCAATGTTATTTTATTACTATTACCTGTTAGGTAATATATGGAAGAATGGATAAGAAAAATACTTGAAAAGGAGGATTTAATAAATGTTGAGGTCAAGAAGATAGGAAAAAACTATTATGTTTACGAAGTGAGTAGTATATAAGATAAGGAAAAGAAAAGGCCAAGGAAAATATCCGGCAGATAAATAGGAAAGGTAACTGAATTCGGCATAATAAAGAAAGTTCATAGAAATGTAAGGACAGTATTCGAATACGGGAATTCAAAGATCATATATGACATAATAAAGGACATAGAAGCACCATTGAGGAAACATTTTTCATCAGCAAATGAGATAATGGCAATGGCATCTGTAAAAGTAATAAGGAATGTGCCATTGAAATATATGGATGATGCATACTCAAAGTTCTATATGTGCAATGTAATTGATGCTTCATTATCCCATTCAACAATTGCACAGAAGCTGAGAGCGATAGGATCTAACATGAAATCACATCATGAATTTTTCAATGGATTGATAATTGATGGAAATGTGTTTCTGTATGATCTGTCATCCTTATTTTCATAGTGAGAGAATACAAACCTTGATGAGAGGGGTTACAATAAGGATCACATATTACTTGACCAGATCAATTTCTCATTGCTATTCTCAGAGGACAGGAATATACCCGTTTCATTCAAGACATATCCAGGTTCCAGAAGTGATATGAAGAAGGCAAAAAAGATAATTGAAGAATTCAATTTATAAAGTTAAATCGTTGTAATGGATCGTGGATTTGTTTCATTGGAAATGACAGATTACATGTCCCATAATATGAAGTTCATACAGCCTCTAAGAAGGAATCCAAAAATGATAGATTATTCCATATCCATGAAGGGATTATTCACATACCGTGGAAGACGCATATGATATGGTTCTGTAAAATACAGTGATTATTCAATGTATGTGTATGATGATGCAAGGTTGAGGGGAGAGGAGATATCAAATTCCATAGTTGCAAGAACTGTGAATCCTCATATCATGATAAATGAGGAAAGGCTTGGAAATATATCCATAGTATCAAAACTTGATAAAACTCCTGACAAGATATATTTAATATACGTGGAAAGGGAGGATATAGAGCAGTCATTTGATGCAATGAAGAATGAAATAGAGAACGACAGAAATATTTAAGGGATAACGATGCAATTATGAGATACTTCTTTGTATCCTTCATTTTACTTTACATACATTATAGGATAATTGAACTACTTAGAATCAACGATCTGATAGGTAAATACTCTGTGAATGAATTATTGTTTGAGCTTTCCAAGGTATATGCAGTGCATTACTCTGACGGTAAGATAGAATTCAGTGATATTCCAATGAGGGTTGAAACGATTATGAAGAAAATGAACATGGACATATTTCCTAAGAATTAGCGAGTTGAGGTTTTAAAAAATCAATAGTTATTGTTTAATTTAAACTTTTACTTAATTACTAAATATAAAAAATATTATAAAACAAAAGAATTGTTTAAATTTTGAGTAATGCTATCTTTGACAAAATCTATTATTTTTTCCTCATGTAAGAAAAAATATATGTTAGGACCAATATTATTGTAATTACACTGGAAATTATACTTATTGTTATGATTGGGAATGCATTTTCGTTTATTTTTGTAAATCCAACGTAAATATTGATATTTTTTGAAAGATTTATGCTTTTTTCAGAGAAGTTGTCAGTATATCCAGGCGGGGTATCTATGTTAACCTTATAGTTCCCCTCAGGGAGACTTATTTTCAAAAATGAATTGTTACTATAGTGCGCTTGATTGTTTATTATAACAATAAGATCAACATTATATGGTAGGCCCTGCTCATAAACAGTAAAACAATAATTTGTGGTTGAGTAATTTTTAACTGTTCTATCATTATTAAATTTGCCTGAATGTATGAGTGCAGGTGAAAACATTAACAGGATTATTAGGGAAATTGAAATTATCATAATTTTACTTTTCATTGCATCTGTATATATCTTACAGTAATATATAGTTGCAAAAAAATTTTTAACACCACACAGGAACCCAATCATACCTTTTTGCATAATAAAAGTTTTTGATTAAATTTCAAAATGTAAACATTTTGATTTCCCAAAAGTTCTTTTTCAATATTTTTCTTTGAAGTATAATAATCTTCAATAGGGTATCTGAAGAACACCTTTCCTGCATTAAGTCTTTTCAATTCATTAATAAGTTTGAAGTAATCAGTTTCCACCATGATCAAATACCTGTCTCCATAAAAATCGGCGAGGTGATCTGAGGTGTAAAATGCCCTTCTATTATCCTTAAAAATAAGACTAAGCCCTTTCTCATTTGCGTGGTTTCCATGAAGGCCAGAATAAAACATGGCACCATCTGTAATATATATGTATTTTTTTAAGGATGATGTGGTCTTTGGCATCTCAATAATTTCCCTGTGGAATCTCACATCTTTGTCAAGCATAACTGCTGTTATTCCTTCTTTCCCTTCAATACTATATATGGTAAGGCGACTGATATTCCCATTTTCCGAAATGTACTCTCTCTCACCTTTTAAAACATTAAGATGCTTTTCTTTCATCATTGGCGGGAGATCAAAGACAAAACCTAATGCCCTGCCATCTAATTTATCAATCAATTCAAGTGGAGATGGGATTAGGTCTTCCATTCTTCTTTCTTCTGCATTTACGGATCTCAGTGGATCTGAAAATATTATTTCATCTCTTGAAACAGAAACTTCCAACCCGTTTCCTTGCTCCACATTTACCTTCCCGTCATAAGCCTTATTGTTCAATACTGCCATGAGTGCCCTTTTTCGATCAATTTCAATACCTCTCACTTTTGAATTAAAAGAAAAGAATATGCTTTGCATTCCAGCCCCACAACCTATATCAACTATTTTATTACCACTGAGTATTTCAGATCTATACATCCCTACATTTTCAGGAGTGGAATATGATGCACTGTATGAGTCAAACCAAAGGCTCTCCCATTTTGAGTATTTCTTTTTAACCCTGAGCCTCTGTTTTGCAATTTCATAATATACATTGCCTTCCTCAACATTCTTGAAACTATGAACAATTTTTTCTCTTGAATATCCACTGATTATCATATTCATAGCCTCTTTTATTTTAATTTCAGTTTTCTTTATATTTTGTTCAGATGTCAAATTATAAAACAGTTCTAATGGTATCTCACTCATCTGTCATTATGATTACTTAAGATTTAATTCACTTTTTCATTTCTGTCTATTAAAATATCTACAATGTAATTTATACAAATTTTAAAATATATGATATTTATGGAGTTCGATGGGTTTAAAAAACATTTTACGGAATAAAAATTTGGTGAAGTTATTTGTTTTACTCGTTGTGATTTTTTTTGCCCAGACCTTTTTTTATTCTCTTCACTTTAATCAAAATCACAATCAGATAAGCAATTCATTTCACAATAACAATGAAGTCCCTTTAATTGGCTCTAGTTCTCAGGGAAAAATACCATCGAATATAAGATACCAGGTACCCCTGTATATTGTAAACAATCAATCCGAGCCTACGGTTAACGGTTTTCAGCAACTTGTTGACATTCAGCATGACCTGTTCAGTCCATATCTTAATGAATCCGGTTCTTTGGCAAATTTCGAATTTTTCTACACAAACGGAACAATAATACCCTCATGGATAGAGTCTTTTAATTCAACTGTCACTGTTGTCTATGTCAAGCTTTACTCTATTCCCGCCAATTCATCTCTAAAGATTCTGCTTGGTTTTGCAGCAAAAAATGTTAATCTTCTATCAAGTTCAGGAACGGAAGGAATAGGTGAGGCGCCTCAGCTTTCCCCATTATTCGGAGAATATGACGACGGTTCAAGTGTATTTTTGTGGTACAACAATGGACAGACAATAAGCGGGTACAGTTATATTAATGGATCAGAAGGTCTTGGTCTAACATCAACAACTGATCCTTATGGACAGAACTCTTCGGTTTTAACTTTAACTCCAGACAGGAACGTACAAAGCAACCCTACCCCATGCGATACGGTTGCCTGGTATGACAGTCCTGTAGTTGGAAACGATTTCATAATGGAAGGTTGGGTGCACAATTCAATACCCGGGAACTATAATGTATTTTTCGCTCTTGATGGGTCCAGCCCTAAAACAGATAACAACTTCATTTTTGGAAGTGGATGGCAAAACTATGGATCAATTATCGATTATATATATGGGGGATGTTATTTAAGTGATGCCAATTCCGCCAAAGGTAAGTTTCCAAGCGGATGGGCATGGAACGAGGCAATTGTCAATGGAACATCTCTGCACGATAAAATCCTTTCAGCACCACAGAGTACAGGTGGGACATTATTCTATTCCAGCAATTACACCGCAAGCAATTATAATTATTCTGATAAATACATAGGTTATTCAACATACACTTATGCAGGCTCACCTGTTTACTATTTCACATCTTTCATAAGGGACTATCCATTGAATGGAAAGATGCCTTCTGTAATATTTTCATTACAATCTTCGGAGTATAATGTTACTTTTAACAAAACAGGCTTGCCAACTGGAACAAGTTGGAGCGTATCCGTAAATGGCGTGAATTATTCATCATCATCAAGTTCGATTACAGTTAAACTGTTAAACGGAACATACAATTATAATTCAAACACAGTTGACACCTCATACATAGGATATGGAGGATCATTCACGGTAAACGGTTCTTCATTGATTGAGCAGGTACATTTCCTTGAATTATACAAGGTTACATTCAATGAGACCGGTTTACCACCAGGTACAAATTGGTATGTGAATCTTTCAAACGGAATGTCTTCAGGACCAATAAATGGATCATCATACACATTCCATTTACCAAACGGAACTTACAATTTAAAATTTGCAACATCTGACAAGGAATACAGTGCATATTGGAGTTATTTTGTGAAAGTATTTTACCACAATCAACTCACTTCAATTACAGTAAACGGTTCTTCTTTGTCAAATACAGTTAAGTTCTATATAGTAAAATATTTGGTGAGTTTTAGAGCAGTGGGCCTACCTTCCTCTGCAAGATGGTATGTCAATTCAACTCAGGTATTTTGCGTAGACAATCCTGGAAACGAGGCGGTATCTTTATTCCTAGAAAACGGCACTTACAATTACACAGTATCCACAACGGACAAGATATATCATGCAAATGGGGGGTCATTCACGGTGAACGGCTCCTCATTATCAATGTCAATAAAGTTCTCACAGGTAAACTACTCTGTAACATTTGTTGAAATGGGCTTAATGTCCGGCACTCCCTGGTATGTGAATCTTTCAAACGGAATGTCTTCAGGACCAATAAATGGATCATCATACACATTCTCACTTATCAATGGATCATACTCATACACAATAGGTACAGTTGACAAGACACATCATTCAAACGGAGGAACAATCACGGTCAATGGTTCTTCAGAGTCATTTTTGATACGGTTCTCACAGTTTTCATATTCATTAACATTTGTGGAGAAAGGATTACCATCAGGTACCACATGGTCTGTAAATATAAATGGTGAAAATGTTACATCATCAAACAGCACAATTACAATTTATCTGATAAATGGAACATATTCTTACCAAATTGTGAGTATCAGTGGATATACAGCGTCAAGCAACGGAACAAATTCATTTAATATAAGTGGTAAACCAGTTAATTTCGAAATCACATTTACAAAAAATTTCACTATATCTCAGGCTGACATCTACATAATTATTATATCGGTGATAGTGGTAATATCAGTAGCTGCTTTTGTTATATTCAGAGTGAGAAAACCAAAAGTAGAATAATTTAAAAGTTTTGAATTTTTTAAAATTTATATTTTTTAATTTCCTTATAATTTTTGAATCAATAGATATGATTACAAGGGAGAAACGTTGAATTTAAAAAGGAATTGGATCAAAAAATTTATATTGAAGAACAAATTTACCAGATTACTGGAGGAATAATAATGTTAGGAGGACAAATGCCAATACTCATTTTAAAGGAAGGGACAAACAGAGAGCAGGGTAAAAATGCGCAAAAAACAAATATAGAAGCAGCAAAGGCAATTGCTGACGCTGTAAGGACCACTCTTGGTCCAAAAGGGATGGACAAGATGTTGGTCGATTCCATTGGTGACATCATTATATCAAATGATGGAGCAACAATTCTAAAGGAAATGGATGTAGACCATCCAACAGCAAAAATGATAGTTGAGGTTGCAAAATCCCAGGACAGTGCAGTGGGAGATGGTACAACAACCTCCGTTGTACTGGCAGGGGAATTCTTGAAACAGGCTGAGGAACTGCTTGACCAGGGCGTACATCCAACAGTGATAGCAAACGGTTACAGACTTGCAGTCAATGAAGCAAAAGAAGAACTAAAAAAGATAGGGAAGGAGATAAAGGATAAGGAATCCTTAGAGAAAATAGCAAAAACTGCCCTATCAGGAAAAAACATAGGTCTAGCAGGGGATGTATTCTATAAAATGATAGTGGACGCAGTGGAATCAGTGGTTGAAGAAAGAGACGGAAAAATAATGGTAGAGCCATCCAACATAAAGGTAGATAAAAAGGCGGGTGGAAATGTAAACGAGACCCAACTAATAAAAGGTATAGTTATAGATAAAGAAAAGGTTCACGCAAAAATGCCTGCCTTTGTAAAGGATGCGAAAATAGCACTCATAGATTCGGCCCTAGAAATAAAGAAAACAGAAATAGAGGCAAAGGTACAGATTACAGATCCGTCTAAAATACAGGACTTTCTTGATCAGGAAGTAGAGACATTTAAAAAGATGGTCGAAAAGATTAAGAAAAGTGGAGCAAACGTTGTGCTTTGCCAGAAAGGCATAGACGATATTGCCCAGCATTATCTTGCAAAAGAGGGAATTTACGCAGTAAGAAGGGTTAAAAAGAGTGATATGGAAAAACTCGCCAGAGCTACTGGAGGTAAGATAATAACAAATCTCGACGATCTCAATTCAGACGCACTTGGAAAAGCAGAACTCGTAGAGGAAAAGAAAATCGGAGACGACAGAATGACATTTGTAACTGGATGCAAGAATCCAAAATCAGTATCAATACTGATTAGAGGAGGAACTGAGCACGTTGTCTCTGAAATTGAAAGGGCTCTAAATGATGCAATCAGGGTAGTTTCAATAGCAAAGGAGGAGGGTATAGTCCTTCCTGGTGGAGGGGCCACAGAAGCTGAGCTTGCCATGAAGATAAGGGCGTATGCAAATAAAGTTGGTGGCAGGGAACAGCTTGCAATAGAAGCTTTTGCAAGGGCTCTGGAAATAATTCCAAGAACACTGGCAGAGAATGCAGGAATGGATCCAATAAACACTCTCATACAGTTAAAGTCAGAACACGAGAAAGGACACAAATTCTACGGTATAGATTTCACTGAGAATAAAATAGGTGACATGGATAAGATGGGTGTATACGATCCTCTCAGGGTAAAAAAACATGCACTTGAATCCGCAGTTGAAGTTGCAACGATGATACTGAGAATAGACGACGTCATAGCAAGCAAAAAGAGTTCTCCAAGCAACAATCAGAATCCTCCAGGCGGAATGCCTGAATACTAATCTTTTTTATCTTTTTTTTAAATTGTCAATTTTACTCAAATAATTTTTATGTAAAATAAGCATTCCCGTCTGGTGGTCTATTGAATCTTTATGAATACATGGGAAAACAGGTTTTTAGAAAATACTCAATTCCTGTTCCGGAAGGCTATGTGGTTGAAAAAGAGGCGGATGTTAGAAAATACGAAAAACCAGTTGTTGTAAAATCTCAAATTTTGCTTGGGGGTAGAGGAAAATCTGGTGGAATAAAATTCGCAAAATCTGAAGAAGAATTGAAAAAAGCTGTTCATGATCTGCTTGGATCAAAGATCAGGGATCTAACAGTGACAAAGGTGCTTGTAGAAGAGATGATAGATATAAAAAAAGAGATGTATGTCAGCATTACCCTGGACAGAAATGAAAAAAAACCAGTCATAATTGCTACCACTGAGGGTGGAGTGGAAATAGAGTCAGTTCCACATGAAAAGATTGTTAAAAGGCATATAGACCCATTGATGGGATACTCTGACTTTATAGGCAGGGAAATCGTATCCAGGTTAAAGATAGATCAGGAAATAGAAAATCAGTATATGGATATACTGAAAAAAATGTATAAAGTTTTCACAGAGGAGGACTGTCAGCTTGTGGAAATCAATCCTCTTGTGATCACGGGGGATAAAAAATTGATAGCTGCAGATTCAAAGATAATAGTTGATAGTGACTCCCTGTTTAGGCATAGTGAATTTAATGTAAAAGATCCAGATAAAACCCCTCTGGAACTGGAGGCAAACGAGGCTGGGTACTCATTTATAGAACTGGACGGAGATATTGGGGTTATTGCAAATGGGGCAGGTTTGACAATGGCAACGCTGGATGCACTGACTCTGCACAAAGGAAAACCAAGAAATTTCCTTGACCTGGGTGGTACTGACAATGTTGAAATTGTGGCCAAGGCTTTTAGTTTTGTACTCAAGGCCAATCCAAAGGCAATTCTTGTGAATATATTCGGCGGTGTCACAAAATGTGATACTGTGGCTAACGGTATTGCCGAGGCGAAAAGGCGTTTTTCCATAAAGCAACCTATTGTTGTAAGACTGAGTGGTGTCAGAGATGATGAAGGCATTCAGATCTTAAAGGAAAACGGTATTGATTCTTATCATACAATGATGGAAGCAATTGAGGATGTAGTTAAAAAAGTGGGGGTGAATTAATGAGTGTATTTGTGGACAAAAATACAAGAGTGATTGTTCAGGGTATTACTGGACATCAGGGGTCTTTTCATTCTGGAGAGATGTTAGCGTTTGGAACCAACATCGTGGCAGGAATTTCGCCTAAAAAAGCAGGTTCAAAATTCATGGATAAGGTTCCCATAGTTTCATCGGTAAGAGATGCAATGGAATTTGAACCAAACGCAACAATGATAAGCGTTCCTGCACCATTTGTAAAAGATGCTGCCTTTGAGGCAATAGATGCAGGTATTAAACTAGTTTACATACTTACTGAACATGTACCTTTCCAGGACTCAATGGACATTGTTCACAACGCTTGGAGAAAGGGAATAACTGTAATAGGCCCCAATGGACCAGGTATAACATCTGTTTGGAGTAGATGCAAGATAGGCATAATGCCAAATAAAATTTTCAAGAAAGGAAATGTAGGTGTTGCATCCAGATCTGGAACACTGACATATGAAATTGTGGATGCCATAACAAAAAGTGGAAGAGGAGAAAGCACAGTAATAGGACTGGGTGGAGATCCGGTTGTTGGCCTGAATTACATTGACATCCTGAAACAGTATGAAAATGATGATGAGACAGAGCAGATAGTTCTGGTAGGTGAAATCGGGGGCAGTGCAGAAGAGCTTGCAGCCCAGTATATTAAGAAACATATTAAGAAAAAGGTTGTGGCATACATAACTGGAAGAAGTGCCCCACCTGGAAAGAGAATGGGTCATGCCGGAGCCATAATTGAACAGGGCGTTGGAACAGCTGAAAGTAAAATAAAGGCGTTCAATGAAGCAGGTGTAAAGGTAGCTGATTACCCAGTGGACGTCCCGAAGCTTCTTGACTGAGGTGTAAAAAATGGTTAAAAAAGACATTATTTCAGTTCTGGATTATGAAGACAACTTTCATGAACTGATAAATATGGCATACAAACTGAAAAGGTCAAGGTATGAGACACATGCCTCTGTTGAGGGAAGAACCCTTGGAATGATTTTTGAAAAATCAAGTACAAGAACAAGGGTTTCTCTTGAGACTGCAATGTTTCAGCTTGGGGGACATGCCATATTCCTAAATCCCAATGATATGCAGATGGGTAGGGGAGAGACAATAGAGGATACTGCAAGGGTTCTTTCGGGTATGCTGGATCTCATAACCTACAGAGCCTTCAGTCACCAGAATGTTAAAAAACTTGCTGAACATTCAACCATTCCTGTAATCAACGCACTGGATGACGAGGAACATCCATTGCAGTTGTTGGCGGATTATCTCACCATATATGAGAAAAAGGGAAAGATCGGTAATTTGAAATTCACATACATTGGGGATGGAAATAACATGGCCAATTCAATAATGCTTGCTGGGGCAATTGCAGGAAATGATGTAACAATATGCACACCCCAAGGATATGAACCGGATAATAAATACGTTGAACTGGCATCAAAGAAGGCAAAAGAATACGGAGGGTCAATATCTGTGACAAATGATCCTGTCAGATCCGTAGAAAATGCAGACATAATATACACAGATGTATGGGTGTCAATGGGTCAGGAAAAAGAAAAAGAGGAGAAAGAAAAGGCATTTAAAAAATTCCAGGTCAATGAAGATCTTGTTTCCCATGCAAAAAGAGATTACATTTTCATGCACTGCCTTCCAGCACACAGAGGACTTGAAGTGACAGATTCAGTTGCTGACAGTGTTAACAGTGTTATATTCCAGGAAGCTGAAAACAGACTGCATAGTGCAAAGGCTGCAATTATTAATGTCCTATCAGATTAAAAATACTATTTCTAAAATTATTTAAAACAGTTATGAATAACCTCTAAATTATAAGGGTAGAATCAGATGAGAACTGTTAACAATCTTTATGGACAGATTTCACAGGAATGGAAAAACATGAGTGATAATGGTTTCCTCCTGCTGCAGAGACAAAGAATGATAGCATGGAGAAACGGTCTCGCAGTGGAGAGGCTTGAAAGACCCACAAGACTTGACAGAGCAAGAAATCTTGGATACAGGGCCAAATCAGGATATATCATAGTGAGATCAAGGGTTAGAAAAGGAGGAGCCAACAGACCAAAAATAATGGGTGGAAGAAGGCCCAGGAGACTTGCATACAACAAACTTACAAGAAAAAAGAGCATACAGTGGATAGCTGAGGAAAGAGCAGCTGACAAATATCCAAACATGGAGGTGCTCAACTCCTATTATGTTGGAGAAGACGGTTTTTACAAATATTACGAGGTAATACTTGTGGATAAAAATGTGCCTGAAGTTTACAATGATAAGAGGATATCATGGATAGGTGAGCCTCAGAACAAAGGAAGAGTTTACAGGGGTCTTACATCCGCAGGATACAAGGGAAGAGGTCTAAGAACAGGTAGGACAAAATCAGCCAAGAGCAGACCATCAATAAGATCAAATGGAAGATTGAGAAGGTAATTAATTTGAGCCGCGGTGGCCCAGTGGTACGGCGCCAGACTTGAGATCTGGTTCCCTTTGTGGATCGGGAGTTCGAATCTCCCTCGCGGCGTACTTTTAATTCTTATTTAAAAAATTTATTATAAAGAGTATCTGAGAAACGGATTTCACAGATTTTTTGGAAAAAGATTAAAAGCATTCTGAAATATGGTTATATTGTCAGAAATCTGTTTTAACGTGGTTTCCAGTGGAAGCAGGGGTAATTCCACCATAGTTTGTGACGATGAGGATAAAATAGTCATAGACTTTGGAATTTCAGTGAAACGTTTTAATTCAAGACTGGAGGAACTGGGAAAAGACAGAAAAAACATATCTGTTATACTAACTCATGAACATGGTGATCATTCTTCTGGCCTTCTTTATGCCCATAGAAGGCTTGGAGCTGATATTTATCTTAGAGAAAAAGTGAAGACTGTAATGAAGGCTCATTATGCATATTCAATGGGGGATAAAATTGCAATAGGAAATTTCAGTATAACTGCACTTCCCGTATCACATGATGCAACAGACCCTGTGGGATTTTTAATAGAGAATAAAAATTTTAAAATGTGCATATTCTCTGACCTGGGATTTTTCAATGAAAGCTACTTTCCACTGTTGAAAAATTGCAATATAATTGCTGTGGAATCCAATCATGACGTGGAATTACTTAAAAACGGGCCGTATCCTGAACATCTCAAAAAAAGGATACAGAGTAATTATGGCCATCTATCAAATGAACAGGCAGCAAGGGCAATATCCAACATTTCAAACGTGGATTCCAGAATAGTATTACTCCATCTTTCGGACGAAAACAACAGGCATGACTTGGCCATTTCCACAACAAGAGATTATCTTTCAAACAGGGGAATACCATTCAGATCAATAGAGGCAGCAAGACAGCTGGTGGGTTCTCAAACCTATTATTTGCATTAATGCTTTATATATATTAAAAATTCACGTACAATGTTGTTTTTGCCATACATATTGGCAGTATTCATTGTATCCTCAATTTCCCTCTTAATTGGATCCATTGAGGATCACAGGGAAAGAACAGTGAATTATCTCCTCTTCGTTCCCGTTGTTTCCATAACCATGTTTTCCTATTTTTTTGGTGCAAACCTATATTTCCTCATTATATATCTGGCACTTTACATTATTCTATTTATAAGGTTGCCAACGCAATTCTATCTCCTAACAATTACTATTTTTCTAATAGCAGGAATAATTATCTTTGATCTTACTTCAATGCCATTATACATTTTTGGATGGATACTCATCTCAATACTTGCATTTCTTGGTGCTGGTGAGAAGCTCTTTGGTAAAGGGGACATAAAAGCTTCTGTTGCACTGATGGGGATATTTTCAACAATAACAATTGATAATTCAAATATTATTCCCTTTTCCCTTTTATTTTTCATAAACCTTGGTATTTCATCTGTTATTTCAGTGATCTGGAGTTTGTACTACACCAAAAAGGAGACTGGGATATTCGCCATTTCTGTCTCATCAGATGAAAAAAATGCTCTGAACCCTGTTAGATTTTCCGTAAAGGAAAACGATGGTAAATATACATATTCATATAATGTTCCTTTTATAATTTTTATTTTTATAGCTTACATTATTACTGTGATATCATACCTTTCAGGTGTTTTCATATGAACAGGTATCTCATAATATATAATCCGGCAAGGCTGACAACAGTGACCACAGAAAATAATAAACAGGTTTTGAAAAAAACAGATGGTGTATCAATTGTTATTGAAAACGAAAGGATACATTCTATTGAGAATACGGAAACAGTATTAAGAAAATTTCCGGAAGCTGAGATTTATGATGCTTCAGGGAAAGGTGTTTTTCCGGGATTTATTGATTCTCACACTCACATCCTCTATGCAGGGGACAGATCAGAGGAATTCCAGATGAGGGTTGAGGGTGTGTCCTATGAGGAGCTTTTGAAAAAAGGTCAGGGGATAAAAAAAACAGCAATTGATACGGAAAATGCGGGAATAGATAGGATAGTTGAGGAATCACTTGAAAGGTTGAATAAGCTAATGGAAAAGGGGGTTTCAACAGTGGAAATCAAAACAGGTTACAGCATGAACATCAAAGGAGAAAAAAAACTGATTGAAGCCCTAAATCTGATGAGAAAAAAAACAAGTGCAAGATTACTTAGAACATATTTGCCACTTCACGCATCAATAGAAGGGCCCCATAGAGTTAAATTCATCAAGGAAAGCATTGAAATGCTCTCTCATATTGGCAATGAAATAGATTTTGTGGATGCATTCTGTGACTCCGGAGCATACACTCCTGAGGAATGTAGTGAATTTTTCAAAGGGGCCAGTATATACGGAAAGAAGATGAGAATACACGCGGATGAAATAAGGGATATCGGGGCATTAAATCTTCTGGATCAATTCAAATTCATATCTGCAGATCACTTACTGAAATCATCCAGGGGGTCTTTGGAAAAATTGAAATTGAATGGAACAGTCCCTGTTGTCCTTCCTTCTACGGCATTCTCTCTTAAGGAAAATTTTCCTGATATCAATAAATTTAGAGAGGCAGGCCTGGAGTATGCAATTGGAACTGACACATCCCCACTGAATCCAGTACCGGATATACTGTTTTCAGCATTTCTTGCAGTGAGATACTGCAACAGCACTCTTGATGAGGCTTTCCGTGCTATTACTGTTAACGGAGCCAGAAGTCTTGGGCTGGAAAACTTAACCGGAAAGATAGAGAAAAATTACTCTGCTGATATTTCAATCTTCAACAGGAAAGATTTTAGAGACATCGTTTATTCATGGAATACTGTAAAAGTTTCTAACATGGTTATTAATGGAAGATTCATATGGTGAATCATGCCTTATATAGATCCTAAGGGAACCATAGAAAAGCTAGAAAAAATGGGTGCGAAAAAGGTTCTCCTTCAGCTTCCTGACGGTCTGAAACCACATGTTTTTGAATATGTTAATGCACTGAATAAAAAATTTGAGGTTGTTGTAAGTTCTTCTGGATTTTATGGTGCATGTGATACCGGTACGAAGGATGAATACTCATCTGTGGATTGCGTTGTCCAGTTCGGTCACACGGAGATACCAAATTTAAACTACGGTGTCCCTGTTATATTTGAGGAATATGTTAATGAACCTGTAATAAAACCTGAAGAAATAGATCTTAGTGAGCTTGAAAAAAATCAATACAAAAAGATCAACATTGTGTACTCAATACAGTACAGGAAGGATGCAGATATATTCTCAGAGTTTCTGAGATCGAAGGGTTACCATGTACTTTATGGTGAAAATGACAGCAGACTTAAATACAGGGGGCAGGTTCTTGGTTGTAATTACAGTCCCATACATCAGGCTGATGCACAGTGTGATTGTCATATAGTTGTATCCACAGGAAAGTTTCATGCAATAGGTGCACAGCTTTCCACAAAGAAGGAAGTATTTCTTCTTGACCTTACGGAAAGGTATCATCTAATTCCAATGAAGGGTGAAGTGGATCGGATAATAAGGAAGAGGTATGCACAAATGGAGAAAGCACTTTCAGCGGAAAAATTCGTTGTGGTTATTGACACAAAGGTTGGACAATTCAGAAAAAAAATGGCTGAAAACATTATAAAAAAACTGGAAGGTATTGGTAAACAGGCAGTAATAGCCTATTCAAATGAAAGTCTGCCTTCGGATTATGAAAATATGAGGGCAGATTGTGTAATATTCACAGGTTGCCCAAGGGTTCCAATCGACGACCAGGATAAGTATTCAATGCCTGTTCTGACACCGAGGGAATTTGAATCAATCTTTTTCAGGAATGGACAGGGATACGTTTTTGACGAAATCGTCAGGGTTGACTCCTGAACTTTCCGCTCTTCCAATGAGGTATGTTGGACCGGTTTCAACGATTTCACAATTTACCCATGTATATTTTTCAAAATTACCTTTCATTACAACAGGTCTGTAATTTATATCCCTTCCAACAACAGTGTTCTCTCTTGTTCCTGTCTCTGTTATCATAACTTTTAAAGTTCTGCCCAAAAATCTTGATAGGTTTTCATTTAATATAATCTTGTGAAGATTGCTGTATTCCTCACTCCATTTTTTTGCAGCATTGCTGTTTTTGAAATTTTTTCCAAAATCCTTTGTGAATTGCCTTGGTGAGAATCTTGTGATGTTCACAATATCAGGTCTCGTTCTCTCCATAAGTGAAGCTGTCATTTCAAAGCTTTCCTGTTCCTCTCCAGGATAACCAACAATTATATCTGTGGATATTGTAATTTCAGGAAATTTTCTCCTGAATTCATTCACAATCTTCTCATAAACATCTGCTGTGTACTCTCTGTTCATTAGTTCCAGAATCCTGTCGTCGCCACTCTGAACTGGAATGTGTAAAAATTTGAACACCTTTTTGTTTTCATAGGCCTCTATAAGATCACCCATTATCTCTTCAGTATTTTTTGGTTCCATCATCCCTACCCTTAACATAAAATCACTTTCAATTTCGCATATTTTCCTTATGAGGTAAGGAAGTCTTAGTCCTGTGTCCTTTCCGTAAGCTGCAGTATCAAGTGAGCTTATCCTTATTTCCCTGATGCCTCTTTCTATCTGCATGTAAGCCTGATTCTTTATCTTATCAGGCATTCTTGAAAGCAATCTCCCTCTTGCCACTCTTGAAATACAGTAATTGCACGATCCTGTACATCCCTGATTTATTGGGATTCCATCCAGTATTTCCGGATTTCTTATTGGTATGCCATCAAGCTCTCCCTTGTAAAAATCCCTGAATTTTTCCTTTGGTAGTATCTCAATGTTGCTGTCCTCTAATGTCCCTGCTGAAACCGGTGGAAGACAGCCCATTACCTGGGTTTTACCATATGATGATAGTTCCTGAATCCTTCTGTACATCTTTTCCTCTGTTTTTCTTATTACAGCACAGGTACCTATTATTCTAAGGTCAGCTGATTCTGGATCATCTGTAATCAGATCATGGTCTTCCATTATTTTGTTAACATATAAACCTGTTTCAGCTTTCTGAAGTGTACATCCGTATTTTTCCACGTAAATTTTTCTACCCATGATTTATCTCTTTTAGGTAATTGTAATACACATTAATTATATTTTGAAACTTTATCTATTGAAAAACAATGGTCATGTATGACCGAGAGACTTTTTGGAACAAATGGGATCAGGGGGATTCCAAATGAATTTCTAACTACTGAATTCTGTTCATCCATTGGAAAAGCCATTGGAACTTACTTTCAGGGTAAAATTGCAGTGGGATCTGATAACAGAAGATCAAAAAGCATGATTCTGGACAGCGTTGTCTCTGGTATAATGTCAACAGGTGCCAATGTAATATATATAGGTGAAATCCCAACCCCTGCAATTCAATATTATTGTAAAATACACGGCATCCCTGGAGTTGCAATAACAGCATCCCACAATCCTCCACAATTCAACGGTATAAAATGCATAGACAAGGATGGAACTGAACTTTCAAGGGATAAGGAAGAGAAAATAGAGGAGATATATTTTAGAAAAAATTTTAAGGTTGCAGGTTGGGAAAGAATAGGTACAAGGATATGGGATAATTCCGCTCCAGAGTTATACATAAACGGGGTTTTGGATAAAATAAAACAGGACATAAAAGATAATATCAGGATGAAGGTTCTGGTAGATGCAGGTAACGGAGCTGCTTATTATACGACCCCTGAAGCACTTGGGAGAATGGGAATAAACATGACCACTTTGAATTGCAACCCGGACGGCCTTTTCACATCAAGACAATCAGAGCCAAAACCTGAAAATCTAAGGGAATTCATTCAGCTGATGAAAACTGGCACCTTTGATATTGGAGTGGCACATGACGGTGATGCCGACAGGGCCATATTTTCAGATGAAAATGGAAATTTCATTGATGGAGATAAGACCCTTGCACTATTTGTGAAACATTTTGCAAGGCCCGGTGACAGGGTAGTGACACCAATCAGTTCATCTGACGCAATAGATGATATAGGAAAAGAAATGGGTGTTGAGATCATAAGAACGAGAATAGGTGCACCCATAGTCTCAAGAACCATGATTGAAAAAAAAGCCAGGCTTGGAGGAGAAGAGAATGGTGGTATAATATTCGGGGATCATCAATACTGCAGAGATGGCCTGATGACTGTTGGCATAATTATAAGCATAATTTCCAGGTCTGGTAAAAAACTGAGCCAACTCATAAGGGATCTCCCCCAGTATAATATGGTAAGAAGAGCTGTTGAATTCTCAGGGGATTTCGAACCAATCAGAGAAAAGGTCAAGGAATTGCTTGGAGACTATGAATTTCTTGAAATAGATGGAATAAAGGCAAGAAAAGGTCATGACTGGATCCTAATCAGACCATCAGGAACGGAACCAATTGTTAGGGTTTTCACCCATTCCACTTCAATGGAAAGGGCAGAGGAATTGATGAAAAAGGTTTTACCTGAGATTACTCATTCCTGAGTCCTCTCATTGAATCACGGAATCGTGTGGCAGATGTTATATATCCCGCAATGAGGAAAAACAAGAGCATTAAATTGAACGGATCCAATCTTATATAATAATGGAATGAGAAAGGATATATTATTTCAATGAGGATCACAATCATCATTATGACAAGTCTGTCAGCCCTTCCCAGGATTCCACCATAGTTTCTTTTTAGCCCAAGTGCCTGAGCCTGGGTACCCATGTAACTTGTCATAAAAACTGCACCCAAACTGAGCATTCCTATGTAAATATTGGAAAAAATTGAGAATGAGAATCCTGTGATGAGAAAAATATCCGAATATCTGTCGAAGGTATGATCAAGCATGTCACCCATTTTTGATGCAACATTCTTCTTTCTTGCCACATATCCATCAAGTGCATCCAGCAGTGATGATATAAAGAGTGAAATAAAGGAAAATATTAGGAAGTATGAAGGAACATACCTTCCTGAAATTGCAATCAATACCCCTGATACTGCTGCCATTATGAATGAGATCACCGTGAGTGTTGATGGACTGAATGCAAGAAAGTATCTCCCCACTTTTTCCAACACGGGGTTAAACTGGCTCCTCTTTGAATCAAGACCCATTCATCTTCCTCCTCATCCTTGATATGAAATCCATTGCCAAATCTACGTCAACTCCATTTGTTGTGTCTATAATAAGGATTCGTGAAGATGGGATTATATCTCTACATTCATATTCCATAATGCCCCCAATCATTGCATCAACATTTTCCCTGATTTTTTCAGATGGATATTTTCTTGAATTAAGCCTTCTCACAAGTTCATCCTCAGTGCAGTATAGGATTATGGATGAGAATGGCCTTAAAAGATGTGAAAAATGCCCCTCCACAATCTCAATATGTTTATTATGGAGTCTTTCAAGCATACAGTCAATGTTAACATATTCCCCTGATTTGCATCCAAGATCCTCTGCAAGTTTTGTTCCATCTTCAATTTTTAATCCATTTTGTCTAAGTCTTTCAGAAAGTGTGGTTTTGCCTGTACCTGGAACACCTGTTATGGATGTGAGTATCATTGGGAAAACCGTCCTTCAAGTTTCCACGGCATTGAAAGATGTCTTCTTGCATATACCGGCGGTTCAAATTTTCCCCTTATATCATCTCTTCTTACTAAATTATAATCAGGTAGCATTTCTTTCCTGCAAGAACTGCATCTGTAAATAGCACCGCCTCTGTTTTCGCATTTTTTTCCACAAATCCTGCATTTTGGGGGCTCTCTTTTGTAAACTGTGGCCTGCTCTATGATATTTATTTTTTCAAGTTTTATATTTCCATTATCATAGGAACCATAAACCCTTATCTGATCTCCTGGAAGAAGTCTTTCCACATAATTCCTGAAACTCTTTGATGGTTCAAAGCAGACGATACCAACCTCCCCATGTTTCCATTTCATTGAAAAATGAACATGACCACCTCTCCATCTTATGGGTTTTCTGGTAACTATTCCCTCAAACGAATAGGATTTTCCATCAATGAGGCTGTCTGGATCCATCTGTATGTGATCATCAGTACCCTGATTGGATGCAAATATAACTGCATCTCTTACAACCTTTTCATTAATCATTTTTATTTCATCCACAATCTGCAGCAAATCCTCTGGATTTGTGCCTCTAATTCCAAATATCACTGGGGTTCTTTCAACAGGGAAAAGCGCAACCTTTCCATCCTCGCCATCCACATTGTTGAATGTGGAATCATATGATTCCGCAATTCTCCCTATGATCCTTTTCAATTCAACATCAATATGTTCCGGTTTCGGATATCTGTAAGTCAGTATTTCATAGGTCACTCTTTTTTTATCCCAGGATAAGGCACAGGAAGCTCCAATCAGGCCTCTTCCATTTTTGAATTTATAGTATAATGCCTTCTCTTTACTGAGATATTTCTCCACCTGTTCTATGGAAAGGGTCTCCTCAAGACCCCTGTGGTACAATGATGCATGAAAAAAATGATCCGAAACAACAATTCCAGGGTTTGTATTTTCATCATCTCTTATGTAGAATTTTTCGATTTCTTCAACAGCCATATTTAAAAGTGTTTCAGGTTCAGTTTTGAAACTTCCTGTAACAATCTTTTTTCCTCCACTGTAACCTATTGTCTTGTTTTCTTCCGCATCATCCATTGTAATGCATATGGCTCCGTTCCCTCTTGTTTTATAGGGTATGTTTGGATTCAATCTAACCAGTGAGGGGTAATTAGATGGTACAATCATTCTACTGCTTATCATATCAAATGCGATATGTGTGGTACATCCGGCAGTTCTACTGTCTGTATCATCAAATGCGAGATTTATCATTTACCAAATCTCCTTTGCCTGTTCTGATAAGTTCTCACAGCCCTTAGAAAGTCAATCTTCCTGAAATCCGGCCAATAAACATCTGAAAAATAAAGTTCTGAGTATGCAGATTGCCATAAAAGAAAATTGGATATCCTCTCCTCCCCAGAAGTTCTCAATATAAGATCAGGGTCGGGAATAGATCCGTCATAAAGGTATTTCTTGAAATTCTCCTCATTTATGTCTTCAATCTTAATATTGCCATTTCTGTAATCCTGGGCTATCTTCTTGATGGCATCTATTATCTCTTCCCTACCACCATACCCAACTGCAAGGTTTAGCTTAAAGTCTTGGTAACCCCCAGTTTTTTCTTCAACATATTTTATTGTATCCTGAAGATACTTGGGTAAACTTTCAGTATTTCCAATTACTCTCACTCTTATCTTATTCTTTATGACTCTTGGGTCTGTTACAATATTTCTCAGTGAATCATTTATAAGATGAAATAGAAAATCAACCTCGTCCTTGTTTCTTTTGAAATTTTCAGTGGAAAATACATATACGGTTACAATCCTTGTACCTATTTCCATGCACCACTCAAGCACTTCTTCAAGCTTTTCTTTTCCCCTTTCATGCCCATAATTTGGATCCTTTCCTATTTCCCGTGCAAATCTTCTGTTTCCATCTGTTATAATGCCAATATGATATGGAACATTTCCATTGGCCTTTATCTGTTCCAGAAGAGTTTTTTCGTAAATTTCGCCAGTTATCTCTCCAATTTTTCTTCCAAGCATCAATTATCATTCCTATAACATAGTGAGAACATGTAAACAGAGGGTGCATAACCGTGAACAATCCTCTTTGATACCAGATTAAAGTTTCTGTTTCTCCACTCGTTCATTCTTTCAGTGAGTTCACTTAGACTTGCCAGGTAGTAAACATTGACAAAACCTCCGCTTTCAAGATGTGAGGCAATAAGATCGAGATTACTGTATCCTGTCATTGGATTGTTCAGAATTATTCTATCAAACTTCCCCCCTCTCCTTATTAGATTGTACGAATCCTCATTGAAAGTTTCTACTTTTTCATCTATTTTATTCATAATGACGTTATGTTTCAGCAGGAAATGGGCATCTGGATTAAGATCATTTGCTATAATACTGACATCGCATTTTTTTCCTATGTTTACCGTAAATGGCCCTATTCCTGAAAACATATCGAATATTCTCTCACCATCTTTAACAGTATTTGAGACTATATACCTCTCCATGGCAAGCCTAGGTGAAAAATAAGCTTTTTTAACATTTACCATCAGCCTTATGCCATTCTCCCTGTACAAAGTCTCAGGATTATCAGGTCCACTCAACAACTCCAGGTCTCTTATTCTAAAATCACCCCTTATACCTCTGTCAAGGTAAACCGTTCTCACCTGTCTGTTGTTTCTTATAATAAAATCAAGTATTGAAGGTATCCTTCCTCCATTCCTGGAATGTATTATGCCAATCTCACCTATGATGTCATATCCTCCGGCTCTTCTTGTTATTGGCGGTTCCCTTTCCTCATATTCATTCATCTCAACAATTTCAAAATTTTCAACGTTGCCATCAATGGGAATGTACACATAATCATCGTCCTTAATTATGCGTATTCCTTTTGCCATTTTTCCATCTTTCTTCAAATTTAAAATTGTATTTTCAGCATCAGACTTTTTAACCTTCACAAATGAAATTTTATTCAAAGGATCTTCACCTTCTTTTTTGCATCTTCTATGACTTTTCCAGCAAGCGTTCTTGAAAATCCATATATTGATGATATTTCATCAATTGTTGCCTCTGAAAGCTTTTTAAGGTCTGTATATCCGCTCTCATATAGTCTTCTTGCCCTCACCCTTCCAATTCCCTCCACAGTGAGAAGTGAGATAACCTCGTCCTTTACGCCTTCTGAAACCCTTATTGTTAACCTGCTTAAAGTTTCATAGAGCTCCCTTTTATACCTGGTTGATAGCCTTGATGCACTTCCAACAACCCATTCCACAGTTGATTTTTTACCTTCTATGTCACCAGGGCCAACATTGTATTTCTCACATATTTCACCAATGGGGACTTCATTGATCCAGTCGTATATAAGGGCAGCTGTCTTTGCGCTCATATATTCCTCCTCTGTTTCCGGTTCCTCACGGAGTTTGCTTATGAAATCATCAATTATCTCATAATCTTTATTGTTAAAATATAATCGATCAACATCTGGGGTTTTGCATACACAGTACAGGAAGTCTTCAAGATTGTAATTATTCTCAAACTCTTCTATTATTATGTTTGCAGTCTCCGGATCTATGTAAAGTGAGGCTGTCAATCTTCCCAGTTCTGTTGGCATTAATCTGCCATTTTTCTCTTCAACAAATCCCTCATTCCTAAGATTTTCAATGGATTTTTCCATAATATCAATTATTATATCTGTACCCTTCTGTTTTGCATACAGGGAGGAAGAAAAAAATCTTCTTAGAGAATCCGGATCAGTGCAAAGGCCATTGGCTATTAGTGCCAGTGTGTTGAATCTAACTTTCCTCTCATTTCCAAAGTTTGAATCTATTGGTTCAACTCCATTTTTATAGAATTCTCTCACCCGCTCAAGTGAAGACTCTGTTGGACAGTATATGTATGCGTAACCTTTTTTATCATATTTAGGCCGCCCAGCCCTTCCAAGCATCTGTTCAATCTCCATATTTGATATATACGTTGTATATCCCTGAGAAAACCTTGTCAGATCCCTTATTACAACTGCACGTGCAGGCAGATTAACTCCGGCTGCCAGAGTGGGGGTTGCTGTGAGAACCTTAATATTTCCACTCTTAAATTCATCCTCTATCATGTTTTTCACAGTGGATGAGAGACCTGCATGATGAAAAGAAACCCTGTAGGGTAGAATTTCATTGAGTATTTCATGATATCTGTCAGTCTGATCTATTGAAAAATTTTGAAACTTGCTACCTATTATTTCTCTCATTGAAACAATGAGCTCCAGTGCAAATTTCTCTGCCCTCTTCCTTGTATTGAGAAAGAGCAGTACCTGACCACCATCCTGAACCGTTTTTTTAACAACCTCATAAATGTCAGACCCTGCCTTTTGAACCCTTTCCTCATTTTCATCCAAAATCCATCCCTTATGTATAGTGAATTTTTCCAGTGGAACTGGTCTGAAATCTGTTTTTACCACAAAAGCATTGAGCCATTCTCCTATTTCCTTATGGTTCTTTATGGTGGCTGAAAGTCCAACTATCTGAATTTCAGGGTTTACTGTCCTGATTGCAGAAACAAGCATTTCAATGATGGGGCCTCTTAGAGGATCGCCAAGGCTATGAATTTCATCAAACACAACTATGCCAACATTTATAAAAAAATCTGGGTCATTGTGAATAATGGAATCTGCCTTTTCATTTGTCATTACAATGACCTGAGAATTCCTAAGATGTTCATCCCTGACAGAAAGATCCCCTGTACTTATTGAAACTTTGTAACGATCTCCACATAATTTCAATAGTTCTTCATATTTTTCACGGGAAAGAGATTTAAGTGGGCAACAGTAAACTGCCCTGTATCCCCTTTCCAGTGTTTTAAGAATTCCATAATATGCTATGAGAGATTTACCTGACGCTGTGGGAACTGATACCAGAATATTTTTCCCATCCTCCAGGGCATCTATTGATATCTCTTGGTGCTCATATAGCCTCACTTCTCTAGAATTTAAATACCTGTCCTTCAGCAGGTTCATTAATCTGTTTCCACTTTCCATTTGCTTATTCCATATCCTCTCTTTATATAATATGATTTTAACGGAATAAATAAATCCATACTGCAATAATGTAAGGTGGACAGATCTGTAAAGCTTCTAAAATACACTGAATTTGCAATAATATTGTTAATTATTGTTTACCTGAATTACAGATTCAGTTATTCACTTTTGCTTTCACCTCCTTTTGCTGTGACAGCTTATCTATCAATCTTTAAAAATAAGGAAAGTTATTCGAAAGCATCCTCAATCATAATTTCATATGTAATTGTTGTACTTTCTACAGAATTGTTCCATATTACCCTTGGTCTTGGCTATCTCTCTCTTACCTTCAATGTTCTGCTCATATCATTTTTTATCACATTCACAGAATTTAACCATCCGCCAGCTATTGCACTGACAATATTTTCTTATATCTCACATTCCCCTGAAAAATTTGTCATTTCATCAATTTCAATCGCACTACTCATTATTGTATGGAAATACATATGCGATTACATCAATGAAAAGAGGGCCATTGATTAGATATGTTTATAAATGTTAGAAGAGATTAAATAGTAAAAATTATAGGTATAAAAATTTTTTCCGTAAATCTCTTTATTTATAATTTAATTCCCTCCCATGTTTGATAATAATGCCCTTCTGGCATTCATTTTAATTGTGGCCGGAGGGTTGATAGCTGGAATTATAGGATCACTTACAGGCCTTGGGGGTGGCTCTGTTCTCGTTCCTGTTTTAACTCTTTTCTATAGTGTTCCAATTGAATTTGCAACAGGGGCAAGTCTTATTTCTACCATAGCAACATCAGCAGGTTCTGCAAGCACATACACCAAAAAAAGGATTGCAAACATAAAGATTGGAGTAGGTCTTGAAGTGGCTACAACACTGGGGGCAATAGTTGGGGCACTAACATTCGATTTCGTAATAAAGGCTCATCTTCAATGGATCCTTTTCACGCTGTTTGGCCTTGTTATACTGATATCAATATTTCCCACTGCAACAAGGGGAAGATATGAGTATCCACCTGAGAGAAAACCTGACTTCACAAGCAGGTTTTTTCAGTTATCAAGCAGATACCATGACGATCATTCAAAGCAGGATGTCAGCTATACAGGTGTGAGATGGTGGCTTGGTGAAATAATCATGTTCTTCGCAGGTCTCCTTTCTGGACTTCTCGGAATAGGCAGTGGAGCCTTGAAAGTTCTTGGAATGGACTGGGCCATGAATCTACCAATGAAGGTAACAACAACCACAAGCAACTTCATGATAGGTATTACGGCTGCAACTGGTAGCAGTATTTACTGGTATGAGGGATATATTAATTTCTTCCTGGCTGCAGCAACAGCAATTGGAGTGCTTGCAGGATCCAGGATAGGTTCTGCAATACTTCTGAGGGTGAGTAACAAAAATATAAGATGGGTGTTCTTTGCCATTCTTTCTTTCCTTGGAGTGGACATGCTTTTCAAAGGTGCAAATTTACTTAACCCTGCAATAAGCCTTGCAACTGGATTTTACATATCAATAGGGGTAGCTGTGGTGCTCATAGCACTTCTTTTCCTGTTCCTCAGAATGGGGGGTGAGAAATCTGGAACAACAGGATAAAATGCAGGATAAACTAGTGGGCATAGTCAGTGAAATTCTAAAATACGCAGTTCTGCTGAGTCTTATATTTATTGTGGTTGGGGTAGGGCTTCTTTTTGCTCACTCTGGTGGAGATGGAGTCTCAATTCAGGATATTTCAAATTACAGGAATGTGAGTTCATTCAACTCATCATCGTTCAATCCATCACAGATGTTTTCAGGTATTATACATCTGGATGGAATAGGATTTATATCATTCGGTCTTTGGGTTCTTATATTCACTCCGGTGACTGTTCTCTTTGCATCACTTGTTGAATATCTTTATGTAAAAAACCATTTATACATTCTTCTCACATTCATTGTTCTCTTCAATCTATTCGTTGCCATATTCCTGAGTCCAATTGCACTGAAGTGAAACTACAAAAACATTAATTATCAATTATAAATTGAGAGATGGTAATAGATGCAGAAGTATGAGAGGGTTCCCATAAGGGAAGAAGATCCGGAAATCAGGAAGTCAACTTTCGGAGTCGAACCTGTAAAGGGATATACCGATGAAGAGGCCACAATAGAGGCGTCAAGATGCCTTGGATGTAACATGTGTTCAAAGGCATGCCCTGCAAGTCTTGATATCGGTGCCTACATAAACAGTACTGCAACGGGGGATCCCGGTCAGACAGTCAGAATCATTTTTGAAACCTTACCATTGCCTGCAATCATTGGGAGAGTATGTACACATAATTGCGAGGATATCTGCGTTATGTATGATACAGGAGGCCCACTGGCAATACGGCATCTTAAGAGATATGCAGCAGATAAGTTTGATGATTATCATGACGTCATAAATGTAAAAAAGAGGAGATTCATTGGCAAAAAGGTGGCTGTAATTGGAGCAGGACCTGCAGGTGTAACAGTGGCATATTATCTTGCAGTCCAGGGTGTACGTGTCACAATATATGAGGCACTTCCTGTTACTGGGGGATTCATGAGGGTTGGCATACCAAGATACAGACTCCCGGATGATGTCATAGATAAAGAGATAGGTTTCATACAAAGTATGGGGGTAAAGATATACCTGAACACAAAAGTTGGCAGAGATATACAGTTCGAAGATATAATGAAAAATTATGATGCAGTTTTTCTTGGGGTGGGTAACCACAAACCGAGGACAACAGGAACACCCGGAAGTGATGCTGAGAATTTCATGCATGCCACTGAATTTCTTAGGAGAGTGGCTCTCGGAGAAAAAATTCCGGTTGGAAAGAGAGTGGCAATCATAGGGGGCGGTTTTACGGCAAATGATGCTGCAAGGTCTTCACTCCGGCTTGGAGCGGAAGATATAAGAATACTTTACAGGAGAAGGGAGATTGACAGACCAGGATATCCATCAATGAATGCTGACGAGGAAATGAGAGAGTCCCTTGACGAATCAGTGAAATACATGTGGGAAATTACTCCATTTGAGTACGAGAAGGAGGGTAACAGAATAGTTAGATTGAAATACTGGCAGAACAAGATGGTGGACGATGGAGGTGGAAGGGCAAAACCAATACCGCAAAAGGAGAAAACTCTACATTTGGACGTTGATTTTGTTATAGAAGCTACAGGGCAGGAAACTGATTATTCATTCCTTGGGGAGAAGTATATGAGAATGCTGCGGTTAAATCCACATGGACAGATAATTGTTGATGAGCATGGAATGACGAGCATACCAGGAGTTTTTTCAGGTGGTGATTCCACAAATTCAACAAGGGATCTGATTTCAGCTGTAAGAGATGGAGACATTGCAACTCTTGGGATAGTGAACTACCTGAATCTTGGAGATCAGGTTACAGAGGAATATCTTCCAAGACTGGACAGATACAAGGATTTTTCTACTACTGCAATAAGGGAAGCTTATGCAGACAGAATAATTTAAAAATTATTTTATTGTGTCAAAACCAGTATAGGGTACAAGAACCTTAGGTATCTTTATTTCATCGTTTTCGTAAAAGTTTTCAATTATTGCTGCAAGTGTCCTTGATGTTGGAATAGCTGTACCATTAAGTGTGTGTACAAATTTTCGTCCATCTGGGCCATTGTATTTTATGTTCAGTGATCTAGCCTGATAATCAGTATCGTTGGAGATGGAGGCAAGTTCCCTGAACGTTCCCTGATTAGGCATCCAGACCTCAATGTCATATTTTTTTGCAGCCAGTGAGCCCAGTTCACCTGAACACACATTTACAACCCTGTAAGCAAATCCAAGGCTTGAGAATAATTTTTCAGTGTTTTCCCTCAACTCCTCAAGAAAATCCCATGAATCCTCCTGCCTGCAGAAAATGAATTGTTCCACCTTTTTGAAATAATGTACCCTGAAAATCCCTTTTGTATCCTTTCCATGGGAACCCGCCTCCTTTCTGAAGCAGGGTGAAAAACCACCAACCCTTATTGGCAATTCTTTTTCCTCTATGTATTCATCTGATAGCATGGCTGCAATGGGGTGCTCAGAGGTTGAAATCAAGTACAGATCCTCACCATCAATTCTGTAAATGGCATCCTGAAAAGTCCCCTCATCTGTGGCCTTCCATACATACTCTCCAGTTATCATTGGTGGGGGTTCCACAACAGAGAAACCTCTTTCAGAGAGAAAATCCACAGCATAATTGATCAATGCCAGTTCAAGCTTTAGGAGTCTGTTCTTGGTTATATAAAATCTTGCTCCTGCTATTTTTGCGGCCCTTTCCATATCAACAAGGTCGTGTTTTTCTATTATGTCGCTATGGCTGTAAGTTTTCTCCACAATCCTGTATTTTCCCTTGTTATTTGTCAATTTAAGAAAATTTTCCAAATCTTCTTTTCTAACCCTGGCCTCACCGGAAAAAGACACAAAAAGATTGTTCTCATCACCCTTTGCAATTGGCACATCTTCATAAAGCAAATTTGGAATGTTTGATACTATTTTATTTCTCTTATCCTCTATTTCCCTGAGTTCGTTCTGAATAATCTTAATCTCTTCGTTTATCTCCCTAACCTTTGATTTCAGTTCTTCAGTTTCATTCTCATCTAAATCTGCCTTTCCAATTATGGCACTAACCTTATTTCTCTCGGATCTCAATCCGTTTACCTTTGAAGTTTTATTTCTCCACTCTGAATCCAGTTCAAGGAATTGATCTACCAGTTCAGGGTTCATAAATCTTTTCTTCATTGTTTCCCTGAACAGTTCTGGGTTTTCTCTCAGGTCCTTTATATCTATCATTGAAAATCCGTATACCTAACTATTTATTAATACTCTCACTCAATCAGTCAGTTCGTCTATATCTTCATCATTGCCTTCCTTGTATATCTGTCCTCCAGAGTATATCCCTATTGTCTGAACACCAGGAACTGTGTTTTGTAATCTTGTACCTTTCTTACTAGGGGCTGCAGCCCTATTATTAATGACACTGTTGAGATCCACCTTGTTTTCAAACTTTCTTGAACTCTCCCTGTCAAGTTGACTCTTGGCCCCTCCAAGGAAACAGCTTGAAAAATAAGTGGTGAGATTGCTTGGAAGTATGACCATCATAGAAATTATAAACCCATAATATGTGTCTGTGTAGAAAAGTATGTTAGATGATGAGACAAATGGTTCCTTTGTAAACGCTACAATTCCGTTTCTTATGTAATCTGCAAGAAATGATGTGGTTTGAAGTTGCATATTTGTAAGCATAAGGAATGCAACAATCATGGTAAATGAGAAGCCTGCTGCAAGTATCAGTGCGTTTTTGATGTTTCCGGAAGCTCTCCCAGAAAGATAACCGGTCATGAATGGACCCACAACGGGAATAAACCATAGAAATATGAGTCCAATAATAGATATGCCTGCTGCCTTCTTCATATCACTGAAGAGTTTTTTCTTATCTCCTGCGTCTTCAGTGTTAATAAGTTTAAGACTCCTGTCTTTAGCAGACATGAATAGCATACGTATTGATGCTATTTAAACATTTTTGTCATACAAATTGAGACAATATATTAAATATTTAAAAATTTTAAAAATTTATTTTCTTCAAGAGCCTATGCTCCATATTTTTCAAGTCTGTCTGTTAATTGTCTGCTGTAATTCATTACATTTCCACTCATTATTGAAAATCCAGTTTTGGATATCCACTTCTCTGTAAATGATTCAGATGGTATTTTATTTGCACCTTCAGTAAAGAACATTATGGGTACAGGATCACCTGTATGTTCTCCGGACACTGAGGAAGTGGAATGATCACCTGTGATTACTATTAGGGCATCATTACCCCTTGATACCAATGGCTCCATGGCCATGTCTATTTTCTCAAGAACTTCTGCTTTCATCTCTGGATTCCTGTCGTGTGCGGCAGCATCAGTTCCCTTGATGTTGCACAAAATGAAATCGTAATCCCCTATGTTCCTGTCAATTGCCTCTATCTTGTTTTTAAAATTAGAATTAACAGATCCAGTAATTCCATTAACCTTGATCTCCTGCATTTTAAGTAACCTTGCCAGGCCCTTTATCATGGGTATTGCAATTACAAATGCAGATGACATTCCATACTTCTCACTGAATGGTTCCATATACGGCATTTTTCCTGGGCCTCTCAGCAGAATCTCATTTGCGGGTAGTTTACCCTCTTCAGATCTCTTTCTGTTAAATGGATGCTGATCAAGAATTTCCCTTGATCTTCTTATAAATTCGTTAAGTATTCTTGAGGTTTCTTCTGCCTCTGGTTTTAAAGGTTTAGAAAATAAAGCATCACCATTTTCATGGTGAGGATCTGTATCAGAGACTGCATCTGAGAGGTTCTCTCCATGCATGACAAGAGCTGCCCTGTGCTCCACACCTGATTTAACCTTAAATGTGACACCATCAATTTCAACACTTAACGCCTCACTTAAAGCCTGGGTATTCTCTTCAATTCTTCCCGCTCTCCTGTCCACAATTTTTCCATCTCTTCTAGTACCATAATTTGCCCTGAAAGCAATGTCCCCAGGATTAACATCCATTCCAAGTCCCAAAGCTTCAAATGGGCCTCTCCCTGTATAGTATCTGGATGGGTCATATCCCAGTAAGGACATATGGGATGTATCTGAACCACATACAAGACCCTGAGATACGGGATAACAAAGACCACTGATGGAATTTCTGGCCATTCTGTTTAAATTTGGGTGGTAGGAAAATTCCAGGGGAGTTCTGTTTCCAAGATTTGGTGATGGCCTGTCTCCTAAGCCATCCATTACAATCAACACTATTGTCTTTTTATTCATTATGTACCCTCCTTCCAGGAATTTTTATACAGTTTCTGCTCCTCCGTCTCACTGTCGATCTCAATTCCTAAAGATTTTAGCCTCAAGCTGGCAACTTCTCTATCAACATCCTCAGGAACGCTGTACACTTTGTTTTCCAATTCCTTATGGTTTTTAACAAGATACTCTGCTGTAAGTGCCTGGATTGAGAAACTCATATCCATAATTTCCACTGGATGGCCTTGTCCAGAAGCTAGATTCACAAGTCTCCCATCACTTATTACATGGACCGTTTTTCCATTTTTAAGTTTGTACATCTTTACCATATCTCGAATCTGCTTTTTTTCTAAACAGTTATTTTCTAGACCCTTTACATCTATTTCGTTATCAAAATGTCCTGCATTTGAAAGTATTATCCCATCCTTTGCATTTAAAATATCCTCATATTTTACAATTCCCTTTACGCCTGTAACTGTCACAACCATGTCTGAAATTTTAAGAGCCTCTGACATTTTCATAACAGAGTGTCCTTCCATAAGGGCTTCATTTGCCTTTACCGGATCTATTTCTGTTACAATGGTTCTTGCCCCCATTCCTTTCATTCTTAATGCAACGCCCTTTCCACAATATCCGTATCCTCCAACAGTCACAGTCTTTCCTGCTATCAATATGTTTGTTGCGGCCATGATGCCGTCCAGTACACTCTGTCCAGTACCATACCTGTTATCAAAAAGATGCTTCATGCTTGCATCATTCACATCAAACATTGGAAATTCAAGGGCTTTTTCTCTTTCCATAACCCTTAGTCTGTTAACACCAGTTGTGGTCTCTTCATTTCCTCCAATTATATTGTCCAGAAGGTCTCTTCTTTCAGTGTGAACTATTTTTACAAGATCTCCACCATCATCGATAATAATGTTGGGTTTTATGTCAAGAACCCTGTTCAGATTCTCATAGTATTCCTTCTCAGTCTCTCCTTTTTTCGCAAACGTTTTTAAACCATGGTCTTTATTGAGTGATTCTGACACGCTGTCATCAGTGCTAAGTGGATTGCACGAAGCCAGCCTTATATCCGCACCCCCCTCTTTTAGCAAAAGTGCAAATATTCCTGTTTTAGCCTCAACGTGTAACGCCATGGATATCCTTAAACCTTTGAAAGGTTGTTCCCTGAGAAATCTCTCTCTTATTTTTCCACTCACAGGCATATTCATTTTTGCCCATTCAAGTCTTAAAAATCCCTTATTTTCCAAATAATCACCTCAGTTTTTCTGGATAAAGCTCTAACAAAACTCCACCCTCAATAAACTTTCTTGTTTTTATAACATTTTTAATTTCATTTTTGAATGATAATCCCCTCACCCCTCCATCAGGAAGCATTATATCTCCAATAAAAAGGTAAAATTTGTCCACTAGCCCCTTTTCAATAAATCCTCTTACTGTTTCGCTACCACCCTCTACCAGTATATTTGAATATCCCACTTCCTTTAAGTTCATAAGTAGAATATCAAGATTGAAAGGTGAACCACAGTTCAATCTCCTTACCTTTGCCCTATTGACATTTATAACATCATTGAATTTTGAATTGCCTATGATCACTTCTCTCACAGTTTTAAAAATATTGAGATTTTCATTCACATCTCCGGAAGGGTCAATAACGCACACAGGCACGTTTTTTTCTGACTGAATGAATGGGTTATCATTAATAAGTGTTCGTTTTCCTATTATTACCACATCTGAATCTTCCCTGAGAGAAAGGAGTCTGCTTCTGTCCTCATCTGATGATATGAATGCCCTTTTTCCACCAGGCAAGGAAATATAGCCATTTATGCTCTGGGCCATATTTACCGTAATGTGAAGACCATCCATTTTTTATCTCTTCCCTTAATATTTTATTCCTTTAACAGGGAAATGAAAGCATCCTCAAGGGACGATCCATGATCCTGGAAAGCATATATCTTTCCTATCCTCAAGGCTTTTTCAAGGATTTCTGCCCTCACCTCAATTTCTCCATTGTAAGAGCAAAGATATGTATTACCCTCAATGTGCTCCACATTTGAAACCAGCTCTCCAAGCTCTCTTTTAAGCTCTGCCTCATCAATTTCCTTGAGGAATTTTATCTCTACTTCTTTGTTTCCGAACTTTGACTGTATATTTTTGGTTGTATCCCTCAGTACCAGCTTTCCATGGTTAAGCATGATGACTTCATCACAAGTTTCTGTAACCTCCGGAAGAAGATGAGAGCTGAGAAAAATAAGTCTTTCTTTTTTCTGTTCCAGTATCACATCCGTAATAATTCTCCTCTCAACAGGATCCATTCCGTTCGTTGGTTCATCAAGGAAAACTATACTTGGATCTCCAAGAAATGCTGCAGCCATCACAACCCTGGCTCTCTGTCCCCTTGACAATTCCTTAATTTTCCTGTCATATGGGGGCATTCTTATTCTTTTCCCAAAGGTTTCCATATGATCAACAACATCTTTTTTGCTTATGTTTTTTAGAATTCCAACTGATAGCATGGCATCTTCAACTGTAAATGCAGGGTAGGGCTCAGGGGTTTCAATCATTGAACCAACCTGAAGAAGGGCTTTAACCCTCTCCTTTCTTATGTCATAATTGTTTATCCTAACCGATCCGCTGGTGGCATTTATCAATCCGGTCATAATTTTGAAGGATGTGGATTTCCCTGCCCCATTTGGGCCAAGATATCCAACAGCCATCATTCCATCAAGCTCAAATGAAATGTTGTCAACAGCTAAAAATTTACCATATTTTTTAGTTATGGAATTTACCTTAAGGTTGTTCACTGAGGACTCACCTCTTTTCTCAGAAAGATTATTGCACTAAGTACCAACCCTATAATTGTATACCCTAGAAGTATAAATGCCGCCTCATGTGGATATGCATTGAATGTTGTTATGGTAATACCTGTATGTCCAATGGCTCTTACACTGACATGAGTGATTGGTTCAAATATATTGGATATAATCTGTAAACCATAAGATATTGAAAACCATGGTTCTATGCTAGTTAAAGATAATGAACCGTCGATAATGGGAAAAACTAGGAGAAGAACTATTATGGATACTATGAGTCCAAGTAAAGGACTTTTTACAAGTGAGCCAAGGAAAAACGAAAAGGCAATTGTTGCAGCAAGTCCAAGAACTGCAAATCCAAAAGATTCAAGTGCCAGAGAGGTTATGTTTCCGTAGAGATACTGTGATAGACCTGCTCCAGTTATATATAATATTGAGATTGAGACAGTCCCAAGTATGAGGGCTGCTATGAACCTTCCAATCAGCATGCTGATTTTATTTACAGGGGTTGTCATCATGAAATAGCCTGCATTTGTTCCTGTATCTAGGCTTACCGCATCCCCCCCGTAAAGTGCTCCTATTAGTGGAACAATCAGAATGGGTAAATTCGAAACAATGGAACTAAAAAGTCCATTGGAATTTACACTTGAAATTTTTATTGTATTCAGGCCTGTATAAAAATCCAAGCCCAAAACTATTGCATCCACCAAAAGGGTTATGATTAATATAAACAGGAATCTAACTGTTCTAACATAATATAGAAGTTGAATTCTTGTCATCTTTTGGATACCTGAAAATACTCCGTATCCTCTATTTTCAATGGCACTCTGATTCATCAGTGGTGTATGATATATTTTCTATTAATCTTTTTTAAATAATTTCTAAATGAGGGAATACACTGAAATTATAAAACCTGCAATAAGCATTATTCCTGATAATAGATCAGGTTTAATTCCGTATTCATAAATACCGCTGAAGATAAGAACGCCTCCAAAAACAGAAAAAGGTGTTTTTTGCCTCTTCTGCCTAATAGGTGCTGTTTCAGTTTCACCCTCAAGTTTCCTCTTAATCAATGGAATCAGTTCAAAAGCATACTGAAATGAATTTATTGCATCTTCCTGAAATTTTTCTATCTGACCTTTGTAAAGTTCCTTGAGCAACCCTTCTTCTTCAAATAATTTTCTTAGCACTCGTACAAATCTGAAATCAGGGTCTAGGGAAAGGCATATGCCCTCCAGAAGGGAACTCATTCTCATATAAAGAACAAGTGAAGTGGGAAGTCTAAATGGAAATTCAAAAACAACACCGTTTGCTATTTCCAAAAGTTCTCTCATTTCGCTGTCGTCTGCCCTTTTAACAGAGAGTCCTGACATGGCCACCTCAATACTTTTCCTTATTACACCTCTGTTTGCTGCCGGAGATAGGGCCTCCATTGCAATCAGGGAATCTATTATTCCCTCTATATCTCTCCTTGTCAGGGAATCATAGAATGATAACAGATTGAATCTTGTTTTTTTGTCAAGGTCACCTACCATTCCAAAATCGTATAGTATTATGGAACCGTCTTCTGCTATGGATATATTTCCAGGATGTGGATCAGCATGAAACATGTCATCCCTGAGCAGCATTCTTAAAAATGATGTATCCACATCATAAGCTATCCTGCTAAGATCCAATTTTTTTTCCCTTAATTTTTCAACATCACTTATCTTGATACCTGGCAGATATTCCATTGTCAGGACACTTCGTGATGACAATTCCCGAATGATACCAGGAATTAGGATTTTTTCCCTTCCCTTTATGTTCTTTCTGATATGCTCTGCATTGTAAGCCTCCTTTCTGTAATCCAGTTCATCAAAAACCCTTTTCCTGAAATCTTTCAAAATATTTTCAATACTTATGTAAAGGAAGTTTTCTATCCTCCCCTTAGCCAGATTCAGAATTCTGGTAAGAATTTCAATATCTTTTTTCAATATCTTTTCTGCATTTGGTCTGTTAACCTTTACAACCACATCCTTACCCTTGTATTTTGCAAGATATACCTGTCCAAGGGATGCTCCAGATATTGCATTTGTGTTAAAATCTTCAAATATATCCTCTATTTTTCCTATCTCCTTCTCAATAATTGGTTTTACTTCTTCAAATGGGGCAGGAGGCACCTGGTCCTGCAACAATTCAAATGCCTTGATATATTCTTTTGGTAGTATATCCGACCTTGCAGACAATATCTGCCCTAGCTTGATAAAAGTGGGGCCTAATTCAATAAATTTCTGAACTGCTATGTATCCATTTCTCTCTCTTTTGTAACTCCATTCCTTCTCGGCAGAATTTTTTGCCTCTCTTCTGTCCTTAAGAAATCTTCTAAAAGAAGGATAAAGAGAAAAAAAAACATGAATTTCTCTTCTTCTTATGCCAGAGAGGTAATCTTCCCACTCTTCCATTGTTGGTTATGCTTTTACTATCAATAAAGATTACCGGATTCTACCATGAATCTCCGTTAATCAATTCCTCATAAATTTCTGTAATTCTGTTTTTTCTTTTCTTTTCGCTTTCCGCCAGATTTTTTAAAAGATCAGAGACATTCTTATCCTCATATTCCTGTGCCATAAGAAGTTCCATTTTGTAAAGGTAGTCTGAAATGGAAATTCTCCATGAAAGGATACTTCTTGGATCGTCAGCCTTAGGTTTTTCTTCTGAATTAATAATATGATCAAGCATCCTGTAATCCTCTTCCCTCCCTTTTCTCTGTGAATACATAATTTCCGGTTTAATTTCTGTTTCACTCAAAATTCTAATGTCATTCGTCTCCATGTTTATGAGATCATCAACTATTTTTATGGAATGATCCATTTTGCTTTTTTCTCTTATCTTTTTATAATCTTCAATGATTGATTTTTTGATCGAAATCAATTTGTTAATAATTTTCTCCATTATTTCCCTTGATTCTTCGTTAATTTCTTCCGATCTGTCTGTCATAAATTAACATGATAATATTTATATTTAAATTATTCGTTTATAAAAATAGTATATCAATTTTAAGGTTTATTTACAATAAATTTTAATTTCACATTTTGAAAAAGTGATACAATTCTGAGGTCATTTCATTTTTTAATGGATATATAATATGAGAAAAAATTTTTAATAATGATGAAAAAAACTTTTTATCCTGTTTAAATTTCCTCAATCCATGTATACCAGAAAAGGGGACACAGGTGAAACGGATACTGGGATGGGTGTCAGGATAAGCAAGGGATCATCAATAATAGATGCTGAGGGCGGTTTTGATGAGTTGAATTCCTTTGTAGGTCATGCAAGGGTGCTTTCAAAATATGATGACATTAAGGAAGATCTTTTGGAGATTCAGAAAGATATATTCACATGTGGAGAACATATTACAGCACAGGGAAAGAGAAGGGTTATAACGGAAGAGAGGGTAAAATGGCTTGAGGATAGAATTACAGTATACAGGAAAGAATTTGGAAAAATTTACCTTTTTGTAATTCCTGGTGGAACTGAGGCCTCAACTTCTCTTCATATCGCAAGAACTGTTTGCAGAAGAGTAGAGAGGAGCCTTGTAAGTGCAAAGAATGAGGGTTTTGATGTGAGTCCAGTGGTTGAACAATATGTGAATAGGCTATCATCAATGTTGTTCTTTCTATCACTGGTTTCAAACAAAAGGGAGGGAATAGAGGAGAAAATATGGCCATTGAGAGAATCACAGGGTTGATTTATATTTTACAAATTTTAAAATAAGATCCCTATCCTTTAAAAAACTATTATTCAGAATTTCGTACCTTACATCTGTGCTATCTCCATGACCCGGATATATCTTTGTATTCTTGTCCAGGTTGGTGTAAAATTTAATGGATGATACAAGTTTTTCAGGATCTCCACCCAGATCGAATCTACCAACAGATAATCTAAATATTGTGTCTCCGGAAAAAATAAAACCATCGCCTTTTATTGATATACTTCCAGGCGTATGTCCTGGAGTTTCAATTATTTCAAGCTTATGCCCTCCTATATCTATGTTTTTAAAATCAATAGGCCTGAATTCATCAGGGATTGAGGTATTGGAATAATTTTTAAGTTGATCCCTGAAACCTTCGTATAATTTTTTATTCTCAAGCAAAACCATTTGATCCAATTTTGACATATAAAAGGGAATTTCATATTTCCTGGATAGATAATCCATACCCATTACATGATCAAAGTGCCCATGGGTGGATATTAACAGTTTAGGCCTTACCTCAAGATTTTCTATTTCTTTTTCAATCTTATCTGTTTCTCCACCAGAGTCAATTATAATACCTTCACCATCACAGTGAACAATGTATGTGTTTGTCATTATGACTCCGTTGATCACTTTTCTTATTTGAAGCGGCCTCATATATGAAATGATAAAATAATAACTATTAAACATTCTTAAAATTGAGATATCACTTCTTGAAAAAATCAATTTTTTAATATACCATTCATAGATAATCAACCATGACTCAAGAGAATTTAAAATCAGAAAAAAATAGGGAAGAAAAGCCAATCATAAACGATGAAATTGCAAAACAGATCAAGGAGAGATTCAATAAAACCTTAAAAAATCCTGTTTACATAGATTTTTATTATGATGAGAGAGATGAATCAGAATACATCCCTGAAATAAAGAAATTATTGAGGGAGATGTCAGAAATAGAGGAGAAAATAAAGGTAAGTGAGCATAATGTTGCAAATGAAAAAGACATTACTGATATAAAAGAAACACCATTGTTAATACTGACATCTGATGATCACAAAGCAAGGAATGTAAGATTCAGGGGGGCACCATTATATTATGAGTTTGCTTCATTCTTAGAATCAATTGAGGCATTGTCAACAGGGAACACAGGTTTAAAAGAAAGCACTGTAAATGCTTTGAAGAATCTGGATGAAGAGGTAGATGTGAAAATATATACCACACTTGAGTGCAAATGGTGCCCAATAGCAGTTGGAACTTTTCACAGATTCGCAGTCGTCTCAGAGAAGATAAGATCAGAGATGGTTGATTCAATAGAATTTCTTGAAGAGGCAGACAGAGTTGGTGTCAACGGAGTTCCACACACAGTTATTAACGGTAAAATTGAACTTGTAGGTGCAAAAAGCGAGGATGAATTCCTGGAAAATGTAATAATGGCTTCAACAAAAGAATGATTTTTCTTTCTTTATATACAAAACGTTATAAAAATACCAATAAGATTTTAACCATTGTTTTACTGAATGTTTATGAGTTCATTCGACACTTTAAATGGAATGATACAGAAGTACGGGGAAAAGGATGTTGTAAAGAAGGAGATCTCAGGTATGAATAACGTCTTCCAGTTTATACCGGAGGATGGAGAACCTTATTTTGTTTCAATTTCCCAGGGTAAAATTGAGATGAAAACTGGTAAAAATGAAAAACCCACCACCACAATAAAGGGTACAGATGAGGTTTTGGAACAGTTGATGACGGGTAAGTTGGATCCGGTTATGGCCTTTATGAGCAGAAAGATATCAGTTAGTGGGGATATTATGAGTGCCACTAAAATAACGGGTGTTATGAAAAAATTAAAGGAGTGAGTGCTTTTGGAAATTAAAAAAATTGCTGTTGTTGGTGCGGGACTAATGGGAAGCGGAATAGCTCAGGTTGTGGCAACAGCTGGTTTTAGTGTTTCTGTTTTTGACAGCTATGAGGAGGCACTGCCAAAAGCAAAGGATATGATAACTCAGAGTCTTGAAAGATTTGTAAAGGCAGGAAGAATAAAAAGTGACGATCTTCAAAAGATAATGGGAAGAATAGAGTTCAGCAAGGACATGAAAAAAGCACTTGATGATAAAGACATTGTAATTGAGGCAGTACCGGAGATACCTGAATTAAAATCTGATGTTTTTAAAAAGATAGAGGATCTTAGCAGGAAGGACACCATATTTGCATCCAATACATCTAACATAAGAATAAGTGAGATTGGAAAATCCTTAAAGGATCCATCACGACTTGTAGGTATGCATTTCTTTAATCCTGCTCAGATTATGAAACTGGTTGAGGTCATCAGAGGAGAAAAAACATCTGATGAAGTTTTTGAAACAGTATTCAATTTTTCAAAATCTATTGGTAAGATTCCTGTAAAAGTTTTGAAAGATAGTGCAGGATTTATTGTGAACAGAATAAGCGCACCTGAATCGCTTTTCTTTGCAGTTCTACTGGATCACAAGGTTGACAAGCCTGAGGCTATAGACGCCTTCGCAAAGAGTCAGGGGTTACCAATGGGGCCATATGAGCTCATGGATTATGTAGGGGTGGACACTGTTTACCACTCCCTGGAATACTATTCAAAGACACTTTCACCGGATTATGGTAAGGAGAAAACAATAAAAGAAATGGTAGAGAAAAATCAGCTTGGAAGAAAAACGGGAAAAGGTTTCTATCAATGGAAAGATGGAAAGGCCATAATCCCAAAATCAGAACCTTCTTCTAAAGTTGATCTCATGGACATCCTATCACTCGAGATAAATGAGGCTGTAAAATTAATTGAAGAAGGTGTTGCATCTCCGGACGATATAGAGGTTGCATTTGTAAACGGCATGAACAGACCATTCGGCCCTATTTCAGCAGCAAAGGGTCTGTCAAATTCTGAAGTCAAGTCAAAGCTTGAAAAAATACACGAAAAGTATGGCCTGAGTGTTTTTGAGCCAGCCAAATCCATAAAAGAAGGAAAGCTAAAGGAAATGATAAATAAAAAGTTGGACCAATCTGATTCAAAGGATAAAAAGTCTGCAATGGAAGTTCAGGGAGAACATCCTTCTTTTAATGGTCAATTTATAGGAATATCTTACAATGAACATGTTGCAATAATGGAGATTGAGAACGGAAGGCACAATCTACTGAACAACAAAGTACTTGAGGAACTGGATAGGGCACTTGACCTGCTTCGTGAAGACAGGGAGTCATACGTTATAATAATAAGAGGGAAGAATGGTGAATTCTCAGCCGGTGCAGAATTAACTCAATTCATACCAGATCATCTTGCATTTATAGAACAATCAAGAATGGGAGAAAGAATATTCAAAAAGATTACTGAAATGCCCCAGATAGTTATTGCGGAAATGTCAAAATATGTACTTGGTGGTGGTTTTGAGTTTTCACTAAACTGTGATATCAGGATATCGCATAGAGAGTGTGTTATAGGTTTTCCAGAGGTAACAATAGGCCTCCTTCCTGGATGGAGTGGATCTCAGAGGCTTTCAAGACTTATAGGTCTCTCCATGGCATCATATCTTGTTCTTACAGGTGAGAGAATTACAGGCGAGGCAGCTCATGAGCTAGGAATAGTTCAGAAGATATTTGAACAGGATAAGCTGAGGGAGGATACATTCAATTTTGCAAGAGATCTTTCTCAAAAGGTTTCTCCTGTTTCAATATCACTAACAAAAAGACTTCTTAACAAGGGTTTTGACATTTCATACGATGCTGGCCTCGAAATGGAATCAATTGCAATGGGTAGCATATATGCATCAAAGGACTTTATGGAAGGAATCTCTGCCTTTGTCCAGAAAAGAAAACCTGAGTTCAGAAACAGATAATAATTAAAACATTTTTTATAAATAAATCCTCTTACATGTTTATGCTCACCAAATGGCAGGCAATATTTATTGGACTTGGAAATATTATTGGTGCAGGCATATTTGTGCTTGCAGGATCTGCAATAAGTGATGCCGGCCCAGGGGCAATAATAGCATTCATAATAACTGCGATTCTTGCACTTACAATTTCACTTAACAGTGCTGAACTCTCTTCAAAAATAATTTCACACGGTGGTCTTTATTCATTTACAAGGGAAACAATGGGAGATGGAGCAGGTTTTATAATGGGGTGGATGCGTTCCATATCCTACGGAATAGCTGCTTCTGCAGTGAGCATTGGTTTCGGATCATACATTTCCGCGTTTATAAAAATACCATACTTTCTAATATTATTCATTGCAGCAATACTCATAGCACTTGGTACTGCCATAGATTACGGGAAGATAAACACGGTGGCTAAAATAGAACATATACTTGTTTACATAACGGTTTCAGGGCTGGTTCTATTTCTCCTAGCTTCTGTATTTTACGGAAAGTGGGTTCCAGCAAGATTTGAGCCATTTCAATTTCACGGATTTACAGGAATCCTGGAAGCAGCTTCCCTGTCATTTTTTGCATATTCCGGTTTCAACACAATTGCTACACTTGGGCCGGAAGTAGAGAATCCTTCAAAAAATCTCCCTGCTGCCATAATCTCAGCTCTGGCAATAAGTACATCACTTTATATGCTAATAGTGCTTGGAATGCTTGCCCTAATGCCATATCAGCTCTATGGGATAAACGGAAATCCAATGTCCATAGCCCTGGAGTATGCACATGTACCTCAATTCATTTCATATTCAGTTGATTTTGTTGCCATTATAGCAACATTTACTGTTACCCTCTCACTTATAGTTGCTGGATCTAGAACACTTCTACAGATGAGTGAAGATAGGCTTCTACCAAAGTTTATACAGGGTAGGCAAAAGGATTCACCTAAGAGAGCAACCATCATAATCGGAGCAGTGGCAGTGGCTTTCCTTTTTGCCGGTAATGTTCAGCTGATTGCATTGGTTTCAAATTTTGGCGTAATCGTTTCCTACGCAGTTACAGGTATTTCAGTTATGATTCTTAGAAAAAGAAAGGTTAAGGGTGATTTCCAGTCTCCTCTATATCCCTACGTTCAGATAGTTTCTGTTATCCTCTCAGCCCTTATCATGCTTACCTTGGGAGTGAAGGCTTTTTACACAGGAACAATCACCATATTCATAGGTGGTATTCTTTATCTTTACGAAAAGGAAAGGAAGAGAGGTTCAAACAGGGATGGCCCTGTTTCATCTCAACCAACCTGAATCAAATCTTACTCAGTGCGTTGTCTATATCTTCTATAAGGTCTTCTGCATCCTCTATTCCCACTGATAATCTAACCAAATCAGGATGAACATCCATTAATTTTCTGGCATTTTCATCAGTGCTTGAATGTGATGTATCAACAGGGAGTGTGGCCAGTGATTCCACCCCTCCCAGGCTGGGGGCAGGGGAAATTATTTTCAAACTTTTCATGAATCTTCTGGCACCCTCCATTCCGCCCTTGACCCTGAAACTTAGCATACCGCCAAACCCCTTGAGATTTCTCTTACCTATGCTGTGGTAACCGTTGCTCTCAAGACCGGGATAGTTGACCTTTATAACATTTTTGTGCTGTTCAAGAAACTTTGCAATTTCCATTCCATTCTTGTTGTGTCTTTCCATTCTCAAACCAAGGGTTTTCATCCCCCTGGCAATTAGATATGCCTGAAATGCATCAAGATTTCCTCCCAGATTCTTTCTCATGTCAAAGGCGGATGAAAGTTCATGATCAGAGCCCAAAAATCCGGACATTGTATCGGAATGGCCATTCAGGTATTTTGTTCCACTGTGGAGTACAAAATCTGCTCCCATTTCAACCGGTCTCTGATTATAGGGTGTGCAAAATGTGGCATCAACAATGAGAAGTTTTTCATTTTCTCTAGAGATCTTACTCAATTGTTCAATGTCTGCCACTTTGATTGAAGGATTTGTAACGCTTTCACAGTAGATTGCGTCAAAATCCTTTATTTTAAAGTCCAATGAATTGAGTTTATCAGTTGTTATGAAATCAACTTCAATCCCATAATTTGGGGCCTTATTTTTAAGAAAACTAAGAGTCTGGCCATATAGATCAATTACAGACAGTATCCTTTTTTTTCCAAGTGAAAGGAGAAGTGAAGTGATAGCGGCCATACCCGTTGAAAATGAAAGTGAATATCTGACATTTTCAAGTGCTGCATATTTTTTTTCAAGAAATGTGACAGTTGTATTTCCCCATCTTGAGTAAATGTAAGAATCTGAGGTGTTTGGATCATTAAGATGATCATTCTCAAAATTAGGATACACATAAGTGGCATTCTCAAATATTGGTGTCACCACATTTCCATATTTTGGATCCTTCAGTTCCCCCTCTCCCACTGCTTTTGTATTGAATCCCTTTTTATTCATGAAGTCCTGAGGGAAAAATATAAGATAAATGTTTCAAGTCTTTAAAAATTAAATTGGGGAGGGGGGGAATCTCTTTTTTATGCTTTCGATCTCCTCCACAACCCTCTTTTTGAAATGTTCGAAATTTTTTGGGTCCTTTGGATAATTCTGATAAAGTTCATTGAATTCTTTCATTTTCTTCACTGTAAAAACAAGGTTACTGAAAGCGTTTACATTTTTAAGACCCTTTATGATCATTTTAGCCTTTTCTGTAAGTGAAAGTTCAGGTATGACACCTAAAGTAAGATCGGATGCCTCTTTTCTGGTCAGAAAAGTTTTCATACCATAATTAAGAATATCGTTGTTCAGGGATTGCAAATAGATTCTGAACGCTTCCATACCTGCCATTTTTGAACCGTAGGCATCATTGAAATCCAGATTGTATTGCCAAAGCCCTTTTACTGAAAAATCTCCATTTTTCACTGCTTTTGCGGCATTTAAACCTGCCAGTGTGCCACCTACAAGGGCAGGCCCTATTCCACCTGCGCTTATGGGGTTGGGCATGGTCATACTGTCCCCAGCACCCATATAACCATTAAACACAAGACTTTCCATCTGCCTTCTCACTGGTACGGACCAAACCCCCTGTCCGTTGTTATCCTGAGGATCAATTTTCAAATTCTTGAATACCGGAAGCCATTTTACATATTGATCAATGAGTTTCTGCAGGTTGTCATTCTTGCCAAGCTTCTTGTTTCTAAGTTCTAAGCTCTTTTTCTGAACACCAAGGCCAATGTTCACCCTGTTTTCACTTTTTGGGAAAACCCATCCGTAGCCTCCTGGTGCAAGCTCATTGTTAAGGTGAATTAGTGCATATTTTTCATCATAGAAATTTTCATCTTCGTGATCCAGTTCAAACTGGTAAATATATCTCCCTGTACCCTCTATATCATCAATATCTACCATCCTGTCTATGAAAATATTTTCAGGCAGTTTTCTTCTTATAATTGTTGAGACTCCAAGTGAATCCACAAGTATCTTTGATCTGTATTCCACCTTCTTGCCATCCATATCCTTTCCAACGATTCCTTTAACAAAATTTTCCTCAACAATAGGGCTTTCCACTTCAAATTTGTACTGATAATCTACACCGGCAGAAAGTGCAAAATCAAGTAGTTTTCTCTCAAATTTCGGTCTGTCAAGAGAATATCCCTCACCATCAAAAGGATATTTTGTGGAGAGATCAGGGGAAAGTGCCATTACTCCATCAACTTTCAGGTCCAGTTCTGGTTTGCCGAAGGTGGTGTTTAGATATTTTTCTATGAATCTTATATGTGATGCTGCCACAGCGTCTCCGCAGGTCCAGCCCCACGCAGTTTTTCTTCCAACATTTATCTTGTCGTTCCTATCCACAAGGAGCACTGATGCCCCTCCCTTTGCAGCCATTGTAGCAGCAAGCATTCCAGCCAAGCCTGAACCTGCCACAATAACATCATAATCTGTCTTACTGCTCATACAGTACTGTATTATTCATGTATTTAAAGAGTTTCTATTTTCACCCCTGTATGTCTCTTCAAGGAACCATTTTGAATATGGTTCATCAAGTATGTTACCTTCAATCTCCAATATTTCTGGAATCTCATAATTGCTGTATTTCTTTATAAGATCAACTATTTTTTCCTTCCCTTCATCAACAGTCTTTATTAGGAGGAGAAATTCATCCTGAACCTCTATTTTGCCCTTCCATCTATAAATGCTGGTGTTGTTTTTTATTATGTTTACACAGGGGGAGTTCCCAATCTCTATGCATTTCTCTGCAATGTTTTTTGCTATTTCTTCCCTGTCCGTTGTTGTTATTATTATTTTCATATGTATTCAAGCCATAACATCACTGGATCATCTTTTCCCTCAAGTTCAGTTTCAGTCTCACCAAAGGCACTGATTGTCCGAAACTTCAGAAAATATATCCTTCCGTCCTGCTTTATACCTGTCATTATATGTTCAACCGGCCTGCCTTCAGGAAAGTGTGATATTGCTTCAGGCATTTCTGGAAAAAAATGAAGCTCTATATTTTCATCGTCTGTCTCGTAAAGCGAATATGACCTGTTATGTACCACATATTCCTTTAGCTTTTTATATTCAATAGATGGCTTGTCCATCATATATGATTATTGAATCATTAATTATACGTTTTTTTAAAAAATTTATTTTTATTTGAAAAAGGGCCCAAGAAGAATTGGAAGTATAACTGTGGCATCTCCATAAACATTGACAAACTTGGCATCTGGTTTAACCTTCTTCCATGATATTGCCTCCTCAAGTTTTGCCCCGGAAAGTGATCCATCATATTCCTGAGCCGTTGTTATATAAACAGAATAATCGAGCCCTCCTCTGAACTGGTTCCACCAGATGGTGTGATGCTTTGAAATTCCACCTCCTATCATAAGTGAACCAGCTTTCTTTGCATCAAAGATAATATCAGATAGCAAATGCTGATCCTTTAGTATATCTATATTGAAGTCTCTTTTCATCTCCCAGAATGACCATAATTGGGATCCGAAGGATCCATCCACTATTCCAGGTACAAAAATTTTTATTCCATTTTTTGCTGCATTATAAATTATGGAATCTTCATTTTTCACCATCAGTCCTATTTCCCTTATAAGGTCTGAGGGTGCCCATACTTTTTCTCTTTCATAGAGTAATTGAAGTTTTTCCATCATGAACTTTTCCATTATTTCTCCATAACTTTCGTCAGGTATTACCACGCTTCCCAATCTATTAATGGAGAGTTCCTTTAATTCTCTGTCATTATAGTCAAAAGATCCACAATAATATTTTTTGAAACTTCTGGCTATATCATGGTCAAGTGTTCCTGTGGTTGTAATTATTACATCCACAAGTTTTCTCTTAACAAGTTCATTTATGACCCCTCTTGTTCCAGTTGATATTATGTCTGCTGGAAAGGAAAGAAATGTAGTATTGTTTTCAGTAAACATTCTTTTTAAAATCTCGTATGCTGTGGCTATTTTTGATGTTGTGAAACCCCCTGAATTTGAAAAGCTTTCCATCAGATCTGAAAGTGTGGTCTTTTCATTTATATTAAGGTCTTCAACAGGTTTTTTTAGAAGGTCCTCCCTTTTTAACGACATAAAAAGGTATTTTGTTTTAATACCTATTCTTTTTCATTCTTCAACTAGAAATTTTCCTTCGCCAACAACAACTTTTGGATAAGAATCAAGCAGGAATGGATCCTTATTCCATATTGAAAAAGATGCAAGTTTTCCTGTTTCTATACTGCCAAGATTATTCAGTCCAAGTATTTCTGCAGGTCTTGATGTGAGGTAAGATATACACTGCTCCTTTGAAGCACCGTATCTCATAAAATGCCTAGTTGTGAGGAAAAGTGTTCTCTGTAGGATCACAGGATGATCACTTATTAATGCAAACTTTATCTTTGATTTTTGAAGTTTTTCCACATTCTTGTAACTCTCATGTTTAAGTTCAACTTTGTATGGATGAGAATCCAGTGGTCCAAAAACCATAGGTACATTTTCTTTCTCAATCTCTCTGTAAATTGTATCCTGATAATAGTCACAGCCATGGTTGATAACAACGTCAAGACCGTAGGTTCTTCTCAGGTCAAGTAGAAACAGTGTGTCATCTTCCTTGTGAACATGGCACATTATTCTTATCTTTCCGCTTATTATATCAATGATTTTCTCAGTTTCTGGATCAACCTCCTCCATTGTCTTCTTGCCAGTTTCGATGAGTTTTTTTGTTTTTGCAGCTTCCATAAATTTCTTTCTAATTAGTGCATAAACTCCCATTCTGGTGGTTGGCCTTGTCCCCTTCCATTCCGTAGTGCTCCTCGGGTTGTATCCAAGAGCCATCTTCATCCCTATATCTTTTATGTATGCCTCCTTTATATTTATACCAAAATTTCTTATAAGTGACCCCATCCCACCCATTATATTTCCACTGCCCGGAAGAACCACAGAATATAGAACATTGTTCTCCACTGATTCCCTGAATGCTGTATCATCCATGTATACTCCATCAACTGCCCTTCCAAGAGGAATAAAAGAATCTAGGCGGTCATTTGCCTCACTCTCCATTCCGGGCTCTCCAGCCCTGTCAAGACCAATATGACTGTGCGGATCTATGAACGCAGGCGTTATTATACCCTCGCCTATGGATTCCCCCTCTGGCTTTTTCTCTCCAACATATGTTATTTTTTCATTTTCAAAACCTATATATACGTTTCTTTTGCTCCCTACACCGTCGTACAATATTTCAGCTTTCGCGTACTTCATCGAACGTAATAAAAAAAAATGGATATAATTTTATTCTTCTTTTTTAAGGTCTCCACTCATTATTTTGTTATACTGATCCTCTGTTAACTTTCCAGTCTTCATTACCAGTTCCTTTATTGATTTGTGTGTTTCCAGAGCCTCTCTTACTATTTTGGCAACTGTATCATAACCAAGATAAGGATTAAGGAGGGCGGCGGATCCAAAGCTCTTTGAAAGGTGTTCTCTGCAGGACTCTTCATTGGCTTTTATCCCATCTATAAGAAGTTCCCTGAACATTCTCATTCCATTTGTCATTATGTCAAGGGACCTTGATAGTTCAAAGTCTATGTTTGGCATCATAACATTCAATTCAAATTGGCCTGCCTGAACTGACATATTGAGGGCCTGCTGTGCCCCAATTGTTGAATGGCAGATCATGTTCATTGCCTCTGCTATTGAAGGGTTTATCTTTCCTGGCATTATTGATGATCCCTGCTGTACGGCCGGAATTATAATTTCATGAAGACCGGTTCCTGGGCCGGAGTACATAAGTCTTATGTCGTTTGAAATTTTGTTTATATCAAGTGCGTTGGCAACAACGGCATTTATGAGCCTGGCAAAATCTGAATTGAACTCCATTATTCCAGGTAAATTATCACTTGGCCTGAACGCAAATCCAGTGAATTCCTTTATTTGGTTTACAACTTCCTTCTGATATCCCTTAGGGGTATTGATTCCTGTTCCCGTGGCAGTCCCACCTATGTTCAGTTCCATAATAAAATCTAATGCGTTCTCGAATTCTTTTAGATTCTTTTTTAATGTGTATGCATATGCAGAAAATTCCATCCCAAGAGTTACAGGTGCGGCATCTTGAAGATGAGTTCTACCTGGTTTTTTAACATTCTTAAATTCTGAAGCCTTATTTTCAAGGGAGATTATTAGTTTTTTAAGTTCATCTATGTACCTCATTGCCTTGTATACTGCCGTTATTCTCATCTGTGTTGGATATGTGTCGTTGGTTGACTGACTCATGTTTACATGATCGTTTGGATGTATGAATGAGTAGTCACCCTTCTTTTTTCCTGATAATTCGTTAGCAAGATTTGCTATAACTTCATTTACATTCATGTTAAATGATGTACCTGCGCCGGCCTGGTAAACATCAATTACAAACTGATCCTTTAATTCACCATTTATTATCCTGTCGCAAGCCTTTACAATATACTCTGCTCTTTTTTCATCAAGGGCACCAAGTTTGTTGTTTGCTATGGCTGCCGATCTTTTTACTATTGTCATTGATTTTACATGATCAAAATCCTCAACTATTCCAGAGATCCTGAAATTTTGCATTGCACGATAAGTGTTGATCCCGTAATATTTATCATCTGATATTTCCACTTCCCCTATTACATCCTTCTCTATCCTTGACATACAGGTGTATTTCTAAAACTTATAAATAATGTTATGAATTTTATTTTCCTTATTTATGTTTTTTAATATGTTGCTATCAGATATTATTTAAGAGGACAGAAATTCTGTTTAAAAAATTTATAGTCATAAGGAATATACATTGGATATTCATGGATAATGAGGAAGCCATAATAAGAGTTGGCGGAGCTGCTGGAGACGGAGTTCAGTCAGCAGGTCTAATAATCGGAAAAGTGTTTTCAAGGAACGGTCTGTACGTTTCAACTTATAATTATTACCAGAGTATAATTAGAGGCGGACAGAGCTGGTATCAGATCCGTGCATCCCATAAAAAGGTTAAAAATCAGGGAGATGGTCTGGACGTTCTGATTGCTCTGAACAAGGATGCACTAGAGCGACATACAAATCCTGAAATAAATGAGGGAGGAGCATCTCCTCTCGAAGGTGTGGCCATTTATGATAAGGGAATAACAGGTTTCAAGAAATTCGACAAGGTTAAATATTGTGAGATGCCCTTAAATGAGATTGCCCAAAAATACAGTAAAAATACACTTCTAAAAAACACAGTGGCAATAGGAGCTATGGTAGGTTATCTGAATTTGAGTTTTGACATACTGGCTGATGTTATTAGGGATCAATTCGGTAACAAAGGGGACATAGCAGAACAGAATGTGAAGGCCGCTAAAGATGGATATGACTACTTTGTAGAAAAATATGGAAAATCATCAAAATCTCTTAAACCACAAAAAAGAAAGTTATATTTGGTATCTGGAGGAGAAATTGCTGGACTCGGCGCAGCAAATGCGGGTTTGAAAGCATATTTCGGTTATCCAATGACCCCTGCATCCTCAATTATACACTATCTGGCATCCCACAGCAAGGAACTGGGAATTTTTGTGAAAATTACAGAGGATGAAATATCAGCAATTAATATGGCTATTGGTGCAAATTATGCCGGCATCAGGGCTATGACAGGTTCATCTGGAGGCGGTTTTGCACTGATGACAGAGGCCGTTGGAATGGCTGGTATGATGGAAGCGCCAGTTGTAATATATGAGGCACAGAGAGCAGGGCCATCAACAGGATTGCCTACAAAAACAGAACAGGGCGATCTATTTCAGGTAATAGGTGCCTCTCAGGGGGATTTCCCAAAGGCTGTATTGGCACCAAGAAACGTTGAAGAAGCATTCTATATGATTGGTGAAGCATTAAACCTGGCGGAAAAGTACCAGATGCCTGTTTTCTTCATGACTGATCTTTATCTGGCAGAACATTATGAAACAATTGAAAATCTAAAATTTGAATATAAGATGGAAAGAGGAAAAATACTTGAAAAAGCAGATGGAGAGTATAAAAGATACGAATTCACGAAAGACGGTATATCATTCAGGGCTTTACCTGGTACACCTGGTCTGATGCATAATGAGGACTCTGATGAACATGATGAAAAGGGTGATGTGGTAAGCGATGCTGTCACTGATCCTGAGATAAGGAAGAAGATTATGGAAAAAAGAATGAGAAAGATGGAGACTCTTATGAAATCACTTCCAAAAACTGAAACATACAGATTCGACGATGCTGAATATGCAGTTATACAGTGGGGTTCAACTCAGGGAGCCGTGGAAGAGGCCATAGATATCTTAAGAGAAAAAGGAATAAAAGTGGGAGCAATAGAAATAAACAGGCCCTATCCTGTAAACCCTGATATTAAGGAACTTGTAAAAGGAAAGAAGAAAATAATATTCGTTGAAAACAATTATACCGGTCAGTTAAGAAGACTTATTTCTTCTGAAATACAGGTCACAGGAGATCTAGTGAGAAAATACGACGGTGAATCTTTTTACCCGGGAAAACTAGCGCAGGAAATAATGGAGAAAATTAAGGAGTGATGAAAATGGTTACAGTAAATGATTATAAGGGAACAGTGAGACCAGACTGGTGTCCAGGCTGTGGAAATTTTGCACAGCTGACTGCCATAACTGGAGCTCTAGTTGAGCTTGGAATAGAACCACATAATGCAGTGGTAGTGTCAGGAATTGGATGCTCAAGTAATTTACCGGAATACATAAGGGCATACGGTTTTCACGGCATTCATGGAAGACTTCTTCCAGTTGCACAGGCAATAAAATGGGCAAACCCAAAGCTTACAGTTATTGGGTATGGTGGAGACGGAGACGGTTTCAATGAGGGAACACAGCATTTCTATCACGTTGCAAGGAGAAATCCTGATATAACATATGTTGTTTCAGATAACCAGATATTTGGGTTAACAACAGGGCAGGCCTCTCCAACATCAATGATAGGCATGAAGACAAAAACAACTCCAGATGGAAACATTGAACCACCACTTAACCCTGTTACAATGGCTCTTGCAGCCGGGGCAACATTTGTTGCAAGGGAATTTTCCGGTGACGTCAGACATATGCAGGAAACAATAAAAAAAGGCATACAGCATAAGGGTTTTGCATTCATAGATGTGTTCAGTCCTTGTGTAACATATAACAAAGATAACACATATGACTTTTTTAGGAAAAGGGTTTACAAACTTGAAGAATCAGGTCACAAAACTGACGATCTTTACGAGGCAATGAAAAAATCAAAGGAATGGGGAGATAAGATACCCATTGGAATATTCTATGAGGGAAAGGAAATAACATATGACGAGAGAGATCCTGTTCTTAAAGAACCATTAATTGAGCAAAAATCAAAAAAGATAACGGAGGAATTTCTAAAAGAATTTTACTGAAATTTTTTTCATATTAAGTAAAGTTTTTTTAACAAAATATATACAGTAATTGTTGTTAAACAAAAACATCTTTTTTCAATCTATTTCATCGGTAGGACCTGCTCTAAATTATTTTGCCCTTTTGCCTGTGATGGCACTTTTTTCTGGTAGATCCCTCCCAACGGCGGTCCTTGTTTCCTTCATTATCTCTTTTGTATCTTTTCTGCCGATCATTATTTTTTCATCCAGAACGAAGGATGAGAGAGGATATTCTGCCTATGCCGAAATTGCCGCCAACAGGATTGTATCAAACTGGGTAGGTTTTAATTACATATGTTATTCAATCTTAGTTCTTCCCAACATAATACTTTTTTCAGTTTCTTTCCTCAATGGAATTTTTGGTTTTTCAAGATCTCTCTACATACCAATTTCGCTATTGCTATTTTTATTGGTAATAGTACCAGTCTGGAAGGGAAAAAGTATACCGATCAAAATAATATTGATACTTTCAGCGCTGGAGATAGGGGGCATTTTATTAATTTCCTTTTCTTTCCTTTTTTTTGGAACCTCAAAATATTCATTCCTGAATGAAAATGGCTTTTGGACATCAGTTCTCATTGGTATTTTGATGTTTTCTGGGTCCGGAAGCGGAATATTTCTTTCAGGGGAAAGCAAAAATCAAATGGAATTACAGACATCTTTAACTCTCTCATACCTGATTTCTGGCATTCTCATGATACTTGCCTCAATTGGCATCGTTCTCTTTCTGCCAAATCTTGCCGATTATTCATCAAATCCATCATATCTCATATTAAATATCAATGCCAAATTTGGAATATATCTTTCTATTTTCATGCTTATCTTATTCTTGTTCAGTGCCTACAATCTTTCTCTCTCATACTATAATGCTTTGAACCACATGAGAGAATCTTTTTTCAAAAAAAATATGCAATTATTAAAAAATCAATCCCTTTATTTCTTTACATTAATTATTTTTGTAAATCTAATAATATTCTTTGCAGGTATGATAACAGGCTATTATCTCCTATTCACATATCTCATAGAATTGGTTAGCCTTCTTTATATAAGTGTCCATTTGATCACAATATATTCATTTCTATTCTATAAACAAAGATCAATCACACTGTTGACTACTTCAATAATATCATTAATAATTTTAGGAATAGTTGCCTATGAGAATTTAATCAGTAATGGTACATATTTTATCTCCCTAGTTATTTGTCTATTCATAATCACCTTTAATTTTCTTCTTTCTCTTTACCTAAATGGTAAAAATAAAAATTATGCTGAAATTTCAGTTTCATAAATATTCATCTCATCTTTATTGTTCCACCTGAGGGGTTTCCAGGTAATTTCTCCCTGTACAGAAGTGATATTATGGGAACCTGTTTTCTTTTCTTCTCTCCAGGCTCTTTCAATTTCAGAAAAAGAAGGGAGGAAATGAATCTTCCTGAAAAAACTATTATATAGGAATATTCAAGAGCTGTTTGAAGTGGAAAATAGGACTGAAAAATTGAGAGCATGTATCCCCCTGTGAGAGCCCCGCATAAATATGCCAGCCCATTAAATCCATTAATTATTGATATGTATTTGGCCCTTCCTCTATTTGGTATGATATCCAGAAGGTAAGCGTTCATCACAACATTTTGTAGCGCCCCCAAAAATCCAGAATAAACTTCAATTATAATGAATAATAAAAAACTGTGAAAGAATCCATAGAAAAGGGGTATTAAGCTCAACATTATTCTATTTAATACGATTAATGGAGGTCTCTCTGTTTTATCCACCATTCTTCCCAATAGATATTGAATCAGTATGGATACGCTAATGGATACCAGGGAGAGAATGTCCACCTGGGTTAGGCTGAAGTTCATTATGGAAACAATTGTGATTGGAAACATTGGCCAGGCCATGGACCAGAAAAATCCCTGCACATTCATAGCCTTAAAATATGGTGAAAACGCTTCATTCTTCAAACTCTCTTTAAACGTTTTAAGTAAAGAATCCCTGAAAACAGGAGTATTCTTCCCCTCATCAAGAAAGAGAAGAAAAACGCTCGAAATAATATAAGTGAGTGCGGCTGTGAAAAATGGGATCTCAATGTCCTTATCCACATTGTTCCCAAAAACAAGAACCATTATGGTAAGCGATATTAGTGTGCCTATTGAGCTCATAATGTTTACAAAAGATAGAAATTTGCCCCTGACACTTGAATCAGAGAGGTTGGCAATGAGTGAGAACCAGTTTACCGTTATGAGGGAACCAAATAATGAGATCAAGGAATAAATTATTATTAAATTTACAGGATTAGAAGAATACGGCATTAGATACCAGAGAAACCCAAGGATCAGACTCCCGGCAACAAGGAATATTTTTTTTCTGCCATGGCTATCACTTAATTTTCCCCAAAGTATCTGAGCACCATTTGTTATGGCATTGGAGCTGGACTGCAACCATCCCATTTCGACTGAGGTTGCACCTATAATTACTGCATAAACTCCAACAAATGTTGATGCAGCAGTGGCACCAAAAGAAGATAAAAAGGATCTTAATGCAATTATGTAATTATTCTTGGTTTTCGTAGAGGGCGTATGCTTTACCCGGATTTAAGGAATTTTAAATGTACAATTCACATAGTTTATATTTCAAATAAGATTACCCATTAACTAAATTCACATCTATTTAACGGGTGATAAATTGGCAAATGGAGAAAATGCAGGATCAAAATTAAGCGAAGACAGATCAAAATACAGGTGGTCAAGTAGCAAATACAAAAGAAGAGTTCTTCAGTTGAAGAAGAAAAGTGATCCACTGGAAGGGGCACCTCAGGCAAGAGGGATAGTGATTGAAAAGGTTGGTATTGAGGCAAAACAGCCAAATTCAGCCATAAGAAAATGCGTGAAGGTTCAGTTAATCAAGAATGGAAGGCAGATAACTGCTTTCGCCCCAGGAGACGGTGCAATTAATTACATTGATGAACATGATGAAGTAACTGTGGAAGGAATTGGGGGAAGAAAAGGGAGAAGTAAAGGTGACATCCCTGGTGTGAGATATAAGGTAGTTGCTGTGAATGGCATATCTCTGAAAGAACTTGTAAAAGGTAAGAAGGAGAAAACGGTGAGATAATGGAACTGAAGATGTTTGGAAAATATGATGTAAATGGTGTGGAGGTACACGACATTGGCCTTTCAAAATACATCAACTTATCCTCTTACATAAATCTTCATACTGGCGGACGATTTTCAAACTATTCAGCGGGAAAGAAAAATATAAACACTGTAGAAAGACTGATTAACAAATTAATGAGAACGGAGAGGTACACGGGAAAGAAATACGGAGCATACAGAATTGTTATGGAAGCATTTACATTAATCGAGAACAAAACTAAACAGAATCCATTACAGATCCTTATAAATGCAATTGAAAATGCTGCCCCAAGAGAAGAAGTTACAAGGTTAAAATACGGAGGTATTGCAGTTCCAAAATCGGTGGATGTCTCCCCTTCAAGAAGGGTGGACATAGCGCTTAGAAATATTGCAATAGGTGCTACAGACGCATCTTATAAAAGCAAAAAACCCATAGAGAACTGTCTTGCTGACGAAATTATGGCTGCGGCAAGAGGAGACCAGAGCAGTCATGCAGTTAGCAGGAAAGAAGAAATTGAAAGAATTGCAGCATCTTCAAGATAATTTTAATAGAAAATTATTTAAACCAGCCTTATAAATATATTTTATTTTAAAAAAATTGTAAGGAAACAGCCAGGAATATTATTAGAACTTCAAGACCCAGTGTTATATATGATAGTAGATGTGAAAATCTTCTTAATCTCCTGAGTTCCTCCATTTTACCCTCCTTTGCAAGTTTCATTATTCTTTTACCATGATAAAGATTGTTACCATACATTATAACAAGCATTATTGCCACAACTATTATTTTTGCAAGAAGGATGTTTCCACCTGGTGTGGAAAAGAGTTCCATTATATTGTAATTCAGGTACCATGTGGCATTATATATTCCTGTCAGTATAAGTATGATAATCGATAAGTTTGTGAAAAATGCAAACCGTTTTCCTATAAGGCCTACAATTCTTGTCCTTAATTTCTCATCATCTGTAATTTTAAAAGATTCAGGATAAACAACAAGCCATATAAAAAGTGAACCTCCGATAAAAATTACAGCGAACAATACATGTATGGAAAGTATGATTGAGTTAAGCAATTCAATATTCATTTAACAATCCACCATCACTGTTGTTTAATTTTTCTCATTTCTTTTGCCTCTTTCATAGCCTTGTCAATCAATTCTATCAGGTAATCCAGGCCCTCAATATCTCCTTTTTTATACATTACAAATGCTATTTTTACCTCTTTTACAATAGTTTTAGCCATTTTTTCAATGGCCTCATTCAGTATTTTTGTGTCTCCAATGTCAGTAAGTATGTCTGGAAATAGTATCTCCCGGTTAAAGGAATAGGCAATCATTTTCTCTCTTATTGTCTCCTTAAATACCCTCAGATTGGATACATATCTTTCCCCTTTTTGAGTTAGTCTGTATACCTTGGCTCTACCCCTCATGTCAAAGGTAATGAAGCCGTTTTTTTCAAGAGATTTCAAAAGTGGTCTGATTGTACCGCCGGAGACCATTGTTCCATCCCATTTTAATTTTCTAGCCAGTTCATATCCACTCATTGGCTGAAGGGAAAGTATGAATAGGGCACTGTCTATGTACTCACCTGAATTCATATATCGATTTCGACATCATAAAATTATATTTAATGATTTCACACATAGCCATCTTCTATCATATCATATAATTTCTCATTCCAGTAATTTTTCATTGAAATCAGAACAATTAGAACTAAAAATATAACTGCAAAATCGTAAAAATCGTATTGGGTTAACAGTGTCTCAAATATTAGAACAAAAAGAACAACAAATGATGTTCCGAAGAAAAGGAACTGCCCCATACTATAAGGTCTAGGTAGTACATCCTCCGAGGTTATCTGAAAAGCCCTTTTATTTACGTTTAACAAAAGGACTAAAGCAGAAACCTCAGGAACAGATATGATAAAAATAAATGCCAGATAAAGGAAATATATCTTAGAAGTCAAAAAGTAAGCTGTCATATTCATTATGAAAATAGGCAAGGATCCAATCATTCCCTGCAGAAATTTTGCTGATGTACAGATCAATAAGTATCTCCTGAAGTCCATTGAGCTGAATCCGAGCCAGGCCCTCTCCCTTGAAATCAATCCTGATCCCATTGCCAGGCTTAAAGACCATGCAACGTAACTCTCCAAAAATCCCAATTCAAATAATGACAGATCACCCTTGGACGCCATTGAAAAATGAACAAAAGGTATCCTTCCAAATATTATCAAAAATAAAATGATGGATATGACGGAAGTGATCACTGGAACAATATAGAATTTGACCCGAGAAACTCTAATTCTTAAATTACCCTGAGTTGCAACTCTTGAGGATAGATCAATATATTTAAAATGAAAAAGAAAGACAGCCAAAGTTGAACTCTTCCCCCTGAAGGTCTTCTCGCTTTTGTAAACTTCCTTCATTTTTCTGATACGGATATCATTGAGCCTGAAGGGAAGTTCCTCAGACCTTGTTCTGTATGAACTGAAAGCCATTGAAATTATAAATACCGTTAACAGGAGGTAAATTGAAACTATTGAACCATTTGTTATAAAAGATATTGCACCGTATTTAAAATTGAAGAATGATGAACCAATCCATATTACTTCCAAAACTGCTGTAACAACTTTATATTTTAATGAAATATCATAATAATTTATACTCATTGATATTGGAAAGACAGAAAAAATTAGTATTCCTATTATGTCATAATAAATACTTGTAATGTTTTTTGCTGTTTCAATTATGCCGCCAAAGGAAGCTGCAATGAACAGTATGGATGTGTTAACTGCCTGTACTATGAAAAATGCTGGTATCAGGTCTCTGCTTTTTACCGGAGATGTAAGAAGAAAATTTCTGTCTGCGGAGGTTGTTGATATCCCACCAAACAGTGTTGCAGAAACTGTGAATAATCCAAAAATAAATGCGAGATAATACACTGAATAAAAAGAGTAGCCACCCTCTTCACCCACTGAACCAGTGATAATTGAATAGAAAAATACCAACAATATAATTGAGAGATAACCTTTTGTGTACCTTGATTTCAGAAGTAGTTTTAGAAGTTTAAGAAACATTTCTCATCAACTCTGATATTATGGATTCAACGGACTTCCCAAACCCCGCAGAGTCTTCAAGCTCTGAAACCATACCTTCCCAGATTTTTTTCCCTCTGGATATTATAATCACCTTTTGGGTCAGCCTCCTTGCAATGGAAAATATGTGAGTTGAAATTAGAAAAGAAGAATCCAGGGAGTTAAGGTATTCCATAACACGTTCTTGTGTAGGTATATCCAGATAATTGAGAGGTTCATCCATTATGGCAAGTTTTGGCCGGTGTATAATTGAAAGCGCAAGACATAGTTTCTGTCTGTTTCCTCTGGAAAGAGAAAGAGGTTTACTCTTCAGAAATTCTTTAAGTGAAAGTACAGTAACTAATTCATCTATTCTATCGTCAAGATTCTCTACGGATCTTATTGCTCCTATATACTCAAGATTTTCAATAACTGAAAGATTAAGGTATGGGCTTGCATCCTCCGGTAAATATCCTAATAATTTTCTAGCGTCATAGCTGCTTGGTAGATATCCAAAAATCCTTACCTTTCCGGTGTCTGGACGCAAAAGGCCTGAAGATATCTTAAGTGTAGTGCTTTTTCCCGCTCCATTTTCCCCTATGAGGGCAATCCTCTCACCTTCACGGATTTTAAATGTAATATCTTCAACTGCAATTTTTGACCCAAATCTTTTGGTTACATTCTCAAGTTCCAGGGCAACCATTGAATTTTCTTGAGGATCCATTTATCTCCACATATGAATCATTAAATTAATCTTTATGAGAATTATGAAGATCATAGAGCTATTTTGAATGTTTTCAATCTTCATTTAAGTTTGATCATCAGATATATCAAATATGATTTGAATCACTTGAATTTTTAAGGGTATAAATAAAAGGATATGCTTATTTTATAAATTCAAATACAGGGTTATGAAGTTTGATTTTTCAAAAAATGTTATGGGCATGTCTCCATCAGAGATAAGGGAGCTGAACAAAATGGCATCTACACCAGGACTGATCTCTCTTGGGGGAGGAATGCCCAGTCCTGAAACTTTTCCAGTAGAAGAACTTACTGAAATCATCAATTATATAATGAAAAACAAGTACGCACTTGCTCTCCAGTATGGAAACACTCTTGGAATCGAATCAACAAGAGAGGCAATTTCAGAGATGCTTAAAAAATCTGAAGGTATTGAAACAGGTAAGGAAAATATTGTTGTTAATTCAGGTTCCCAGCAGGGACTTTTTGAGGTGGGGAACATTTTCGCAAATCCTGGATCATCAATAATAACGGAAGAACCAACATATACCGGTGCTGTTTCAGCATTTAGCGCCGGTATGATCCACATGGAAGGCATAGACATGGAGAAGGATGGTCTAAACGTTGACATGGTGGAGGAAAAGATTAAAAAAATGAAAAAAGTAGGAAATGTTCCAAAATTCATATACACCATACCCAATTTTCAGAATCCGTCAGGAATCACAATGAGTCTGAAAAAAAGAGAAAAACTACTGGACATTTCAATAAATGAGGGGATACCAATTGTTGAGGACAACCCCTATGGTCAGCTCAGGTACAGGGGTCAAAATATAAAATCAATCAGAGCTCTCAATGGTGCGGAAGATGTTATTTATCTTGGAACCTTTTCAAAGGTTATGACACCAGGTCTCAGAATCGGATATACGGTAGCACCAAAGGAAGTTATGGAGAAGATAAATTTAATAAAACAGGCCTTAGATCTAGCCACAAATTCACTATCACAGTACATTGCCGAGGAATATATTGGTAGGGGAATAATTTATGAGCAGGTTAAAAAGAATATAAGCATATATTCCAAAAAGAGAGACAGGATGGTTAATGCACTTAATACATACATGTCAGAGGATGGAACATTTGTTGAACCTGATGGTGGAATGTTTGTTTGGTTCACACTTAATGAAAACATAAACACCAAGGAAATGATACCTGACGCAATAAGAAATGGTGTAGCCTATGTTTCTGGAAATGCTTTCACAACCAATGGTTCCCAGAAAAATTCAATGAGGTTAAACTTTACTTTTGGGTCTGAGAAAGATCTTGAAGAAGGTATAAAGAGACTAAAGAAGACAATAGATGAAAAAAAATTGAAAGCAAGGTGAATTAAATAGAGGAATATACAGTAGTAGCAGGAACTTTTTCAACACTGCACAGGGGACATAATAAACTTATAAATGCAGCCATTGAAACGGGGTTGCCAATTATTATAGGCTTGACCTCTGACAATTATTCCAGAAAGACTAAAACTTATCCTGCAGTATCTTTTGAGGAAAGAAAGAAAGTAATTGAAAAATATCTGAACGATAAAAATGTTAAATTCTCAATAAAAGAACTTGACAATAACACAGGAGATGCTGCCACAAATTCATTTTACAAAAACATAGTCGTTTCAAGGGAAACTGAAAAAAATGCAATGAAAATTAATGAAAAAAGGATTAATAATGGGTTACCCCCAATGAAAATTATAACAGTGGAATCAGAGATGGCACAGGATCATTTTCTTATTTCATCACGAAGGATAGTATCAGGTGAAATAGATTGCGATGGAAAAAGGTTAATACCAATAGAAGTTGCTGTATTCTGCAATTCAAAAATACGGGATATTGTGGAAAATAACATATTGAGATTTTTTTACAATTCACCCATATCATTTTCCAGGAAGGATTTCCATTATGAATACGTAAAGGATTATTCTGAATTTTACAGGGAAGCAATAATATCCATTGAGGACAAGGATTTTTCAATCTCAATCTCTCCAACAATCAACTATAATCCAATGTCAAAACTAAATGAGTTTTCATTTGCATCCTATGTATTAGACAGATACGGAAGAACGTTTTTTGGAAGAGGCTTTTCAGTACCTGTTGGATCAAATAACACTGAATATGCATTTAGTCACGTTAAAAAAGAAATAATAGATAAGATGGTTGAAAGCACCTTCACCTCGATTTCAACACAGATGGATAATTTTTGGGATTTTGGAAATTATTATCAAGATTTACCTTAAAGCATATTAACTCCTAAAACATATATTTTTGATTAATATGGTTACTAAAGAGCAAATTCTTGAAGAGTTAAAGGTTGTTGAGGATCCAGAAATAGGAATGGACGTTGTGAATCTTGGATTGATTTATGACATACAGATTGGAGAGATGCCTGAGGGGGCAAAGGTATATATAAAAATGACAATGACAGCTCCCACATGCCCTGTAACTCCATGGATACTTTCTGAGGTTCAAAAGATAGTGGAGAACATGGAGGGTGTTGAAATGGCAGATGTAGAACTTGTATGGGAGCCACCCTGGAATCCATCAATGATGTCAGAGGAGGCAAGGGAACAACTTAACATGTAGGAAATCTATTAAAATTTAAACGTTTATATAGCTATTTAAAATAAAGATTTTAATCGGTTGGTAATTTTTATGAGTGAGTCAGAAAAAATAAACATTGAAAATATTGTGGCTTCAACTTCTCTTGCTGAGCATCTTGATTTAAGCAAAATTGCACTTGCACTTGAAGGATCGGAGTACGAACCTGAACAGTTTCCAGGTTTGATTTACAGACTTCAAGAACCAAAGACCGCAGTTCTCATATTCAGAAGCGGAAAGGTCAATTGTACAGGAGCAAAAAATCTTGCAAATGTAAAGCTCACAATTGACACAATAATTTCTTCATTAAAAAAGGCAGGAATAGAGGTTTACGATGAACCTGAAATCATAGTACAGAACATAGTTGCTGTTTATGACCTTGAAACAGATCTAAATCTGACTCAAATAGCAATGTCACTTGGTCTTGAGAACGTGGAGTATGAACCTGAGCAGTTTCCAGGTCTTGTATATAGAGTTGAGGAACCAAAAGTTGTACTTTTGCTCTTTGGATCCGGAAAGGTTGTGTGTACAGGTGCCAAGGAAGAAAATGAGATAGAACAGGCCATAATAAAAGTTAGAAAAGAACTACAGAAAGTCGGACTTATCTGAATATCTGGTCAAGCAAAACAGTTGCATATGAACCTCTTCCAAGCTCAAAATGGAAAACTCCATTTTTCTCTGCTTTAAATTGAAGAGGTTTAAATCTGATTGATCGAAATGTCCCAAGAGATTTGGCATCATCAGAAGTGTTATTTTTGAACATATCTGGTTTAACCCCATTTTTTAATAGTACATCTGAAACAATTTCTCCGGGAACCCCCTTCTGATTTTTGTAATCTGAACCCACAAGTGGCATAACCACTACAACCTTGTCCTTTAAACTCATTTCATTTATTTTATTGAGATTGAATTCATTCACCTCTATTATTTTATTTTCATCTATGTTAAAATGGTCGTCTATGGGTGATACATAATCACCAGTAAATACCTGGTTTGCCTCTGACATTTCCGCACGTTTTTCAATGATTTCATTGAAAAGTTTTGACTGGTATGCATGTATAAACATCATCCTTAGGGATTGAGGGAGGCTTTTGAACGCTTTCTCATAATCACCACTTTTTATCATTTCATTGATGAGTGCATTTTCATATTGAAGTGTTTTTGGAAATTTTCCCGCCGCATTTTTAAAATTCCAATCTTCTGCAAGAGTTAGTCTGTATTCCTCAGTATCAATACCAGGTGAATAGAGATATTCCTTTACCGCCTCTTCATAACCATATTTGAGAAGTTTTTCTCCAACCTTATGCGTGTTATTTCTGAAAGCTCCAAATCTCTGAATCCCAAAATAATTCCAATACCCGCCACGCTCCACAATATGTGAATTTATCTGATTATATTGAGAGAAATCATCCACTCCCTCTGAATAGACCTTAATAATGAATTTATTACCCTTTAAATCACCAAGATCCAAACCTTTTCTTGTTCTGAAGCATTCAATTATGTCACAATCCTTGATTTTAATATTTTCAGGGCTAAAAGTCCCATAAATTGAAAAATACTGGGTTGTTATTGCCCTTTTATCCTTTGTCCCGGCAAACCCTATCCTTTTCCTGCTTATATGAAGAATATCTGAAAGGTGGGATACAAAATGATTGTTTTCCCAGTTTTTTAGCCTTATCTTCATTATTGTGTACTTTCCATTCTCATCCTTTTGAAATTCAATGGGTATCTCTTCAACCACAAAGTCCTCAGGATTATCCTTTATTCTGTATGTTTGCATTTCAATATACTTTTACAACTCTGTAAAGATTATCCCTCTCAACCGGTATCATTCCTATGTCCTTTATGGCCCTTATTATGGTCTCCTTTCTGAGATTACCAACCTGTTTCCCCGTTGCAGGTATAACTCTCTCATCGTAAATAGTACCGCCCCAGTCATTGGATCCAAATTCTATGGCCATCTGTCCCATCTCAACACCATTTGTAAGCCAGGAAGATTGTATCAGTGGTATGTGGTAATTCAGGGCTATTCTTGAAACCGCTATGTTTCTCAAAACCTCAATTCCTCCAACACGAGCTTTTACATAACCTTCCCTTTCAAGCTCAGTATTGCCTGGTTCAAAATTCCATGGAGTAAAGGAGAGAAAACCATGATATTTCTGTTGAAGTTCTACAAGCCTGTAAAGATGATCCGCCCTGTGATAACTGTTTTCAACATGACCGAACATCATTGTTGCACTTGATTTTATACCCATTTTGTGTGCAGTTTCCATGACATTGAGCCACTGTTCACCACTCCCTCTTGGTCTTCTAAGTATTTTTCTCACTTCATCGTCAAATATCTCTGCACCAGCACCAGGTATTGTTTCAAGTCCTGAATCCCTAAGTTCCCTTAAAACATCCTCAAGTTCCATATGCATTTTTTTTGAAATAAATGAAATTTCTGATGTTGAAAGTCCGTTTATACCTATTTCAGGCACCTTTCTCTTTATTTCCCTAAACATGGATTTATAAAAGTCAAGATCAAGTGATGGGTTGACCCCTCCCTGTATGAGAAGCTGTTTTATACCGTAAAGTTCCCAGAACTGCCTGGTCCTATCTGCCACCTCCTCCACTGTCATAGTGTATGCATCTTTTTCATCACCCTTACGGTAAAAAGCGCAGAATTTGCACCTCACATTGCAAATATTTGTGTAGTTCAAAATCATGTTTGATACGAAGCTTACCTGATTACCAGTTAAATTTTCAGTGATCTCTCTCGCAATCTTTCCAACAACCTTAATGTCAACATGATCATATAAGTAGGAAATCTCTTCCCTCGTCAATATCTCTCCGTCCAATGCCCTGTTTCTTATTTCATTAAGGCTGAGAGAATCTACCACATTCATAATAGGAAATGTCAGTTTTCTTAATAAATACTTGTTGAATTTTTTTTAATGGATTCAATTTGAGAATGGTATCGGTGTAAATGATATTATGAAGAGAACCAAGGCAAGTATGCCTATTATAATTTCTAGTTTACTAACAGGGCTGTCATCGTCAAGAGCAGGAGGATGCTGAACTCCAAGGAATAAAACAATCAAGGCAATTATTATCCACCCGAAGTAATAGTAACTAAGTATAAGCATACCAAAAACAACAACATAACTTATGTAAACTGCTTTTCTTCCAAGCAATCCTCTTGCAATATGTCCTCCATCCAATTGTCCCATTGGTAAAAGATTAAGTGCTGTGGCAAAAAATCCAACCCACACTGAAATTGTCATGGGAAAGATTGCCCCTGTTCCCACCATATGTATGTGAAATATATTGTAAATTAGAGGAAATTGTAGAGTATAGGGTGGAACCACATTATTAACTGGAACAAAGGTTTTTTGAAAGTAAGAGGCTATGAAAAGAAGTGGAATTGATGTTATAAATCCAGCCAAAGGACCTGCAGCTCCTATGTTTGTCATTACCTTTCTGTTTGGAAAAGGATCTCTCAAAGATATAAAGGCTCCAAGAGTTCCAATGTTAAAGCCAAATGGTATGAAAGGTATAAAGTATGGGAGTGATGCCCTTACATTATAATGTTTGGCAACAAAGTAGTGGCCAAGTTCATGTATACCAAGAATTGCCATCAGAGGAACAGTGAAAAAAAGTGCTCCATCTCCCAACATGATATATTGTGATAAGGGTCCAGGGGCAACATATGCCTGAGCAAACTCATAGCCTGCATATATTGTTGAACCAATGGTTAGCAACAGGAGTATAATATTTGCTTTGTTTGAATATTTCTCCTTTCGCTTAATTTTGAAAATGTCAATATAATGTTCATAGTTTTTTACCATCTGTGGTACATAACCTAAAACAAGAAGTTCCGAAGACAATTTGGAGAAATTCTTTCCAAGTTCTGGATTATCTACGTCAAGAAACTTAAATCTCAAATATACTGGAGTTACTTCTATCTCATAGGTGTTAATGTATTTATTAACTATCTCTGTAACCTTTTTTACATTTGGATCAATAATTTCTATTTTTTCTTCATTTTCCATTTTTTTCCCCCTATTAACGGGATTCATTCACATTTCCTGAATCCTCTGACCCTGGGGGACTTTTTCGCTCCCCGCTGATCAGAATTTAACAGCTGGAAATCTCCATAGCTCATTCAGAAGCCCATGGGAAAGCTATTTCTAGCCTCCAGTCGTCATGTATAGTCATAAAGTCATATACACTATTTTAGGAGGCGGTTTGTTATTGTTTTATTAAATTTAATACTTATCTCTTGGTAAATTCCATAAGTTTTATTGTTTCAAAGAAAAATTTCGTTTCACTTAGAACTCTGAATTTGTAAAGTTCACTCACATTTGTTAGCATTTTTACATATTCTGTTCTATCTGATACAATGGTTAAAATTTTTCCAACATCTGAAAGATGATTCATTGCCTCAATTAAAAACCGTAGTGTGGTATTATAACCGGTCTTTCCCCCACTCCACTGGAGCATTTCTGTACTTTTATTGTCATATTCATCCTCAGGAAGATAAGGTGGATTGAAAATTATTAGTTTGTATTGTTGTTTTACATTTTCAAAAAGGTCTGAACGAATTACATTCCCATTTATTTGGTTGAGACTAAAATTAATTTTTGTGCATTCAACTGCTCTTTTGTCAATATCCATTGATGTTACATCGAAACCATTAAGGGCAAGAAAAATTGATATAATACCACTACCACATCCAACCTCAATACATGGCCCCTTAAAAGAATCAATGTTGTTCTCCAGATATTCAATTATCATAAATGTATCCTCACTTGGAGGATAAACTTCTGAGCACTTCTTAATATTAATTGTAAAATTTTTTGTTCTATAATTAAGGATCATAACCATTTCCTCTTTCCACTTATTTGTTTTATTTTTAAAACATGAAATCAAAGGACAATATTAAATAAATATGCTATATTTCAATTCTATGTCGGTTATAACAAGCCCAACTCTGGTTTTTATACCTGAGTCAGAGCTGATTGCGGATTATGTCTTATCATTTGCCGTTGTGGCATTTATCATAGCTGCAATTTTATGGAGATATTGGAAGGCCAAAATCCCAATCATCCCATCCATCAAGTATATATTCAAAAATCTTAGAAGATTCATTGCACAAATTTTAAATTATGGTGCTCTGCACAGGAAGAATGTAAAAAATCCTTATGCTGGTTTGATGCATCTGATGATTTTTTACGGAACATTGATTCTTTTCATATGTACATCTCTTATTTTTCTTTCACATGATATACTAAAAAATGTTGTGGGTTATGGAATACTGGTTGGGGATTTCTACCTGAATTTTGAGGTATGGTCTAACATCGGTGGTCTTATACTGGTAATTGGTCTTGTGATGGCACTGTTCAGGCGTCTGAGAAAAAAAGTACCACTGGACACAATAACACAGGATTACATATTGCTTTCAGTGTACCTGCTTCTTGCTCTTGAAGGTTTCTTCCTTGGTGCACTGAAAATATATCTGTATAGGGAAAATTTTGATAATTACAGATTTATTGAATACTCTTTGAGCTATGTCTACAGCGGCCTAGGGACTTCTGCAGGAATATCATTTTACAGATTCTTTTGGATGTTCCATGTTATCACAGCTTTTGCTCTTGCTGCTTATCTCCCATTTTCAAAATTCTCCCACATTTTTTATTCTGCAATAGGTATCGGCGTTCATCCTGAGAAGAAAAGAGGTGAAATGTCAACACCTTTTGTTCTGTCTGAAGCCCTAGAATCAGGAAATTTTGATCTAAAACTGGGTGCAAAGCAGATAATAGATCTCTCTTATTTCCAGAGAACTGATGCAATAGCATGCACGGATTGTGGAAGGTGTGAAAGGGCATGCCCTGCTGTTGCATCTGGTACTGATCTGGATCCGCGTGTTGTTGTGCAGAATGTTCAAAGAGCTTTGTGGAACGGAAATTCTGAAATGGTACCTGGCATACTGACCGAAAATGCTGCATGGTCATGTACAACGTGCCAGGCATGCGTTGAAGAATGCCCTGTCTTAATAGATCCTCATTCATATGTAACGGAAACAAGAAGAAATCTTGTAATGGAGAGCAGAATAACAAAGGAAACATCAAATTACCTTAACAATCTAGGAAATACCTTTAATCCATTTGGACAGAACAACAGCGACAGGGATGCCATGCTTCAGTATGGCCCAAAGGCCTCACAGAATCAGGAGGTAATATACTGGGTTGGTTGTATGGGAGCTTTTGATCCAAGATACAATAAGGTTGCAAGGGATGTCATAACACTTCTGAAGAAAGCAAACGTAGACTTTGGTTTACTTGGTTCCGAAGAAAAATGCAATGGAGAGACAGCAAGGAGAATAGGGGAAGAGGGTAGATTTCAGGAGCTTGCACTTCAAAACATTGAAACATTCAATTCTCACAACGTGAAGGCAATAATAACATCGTGCCCACACTGTATGAACACTTTCAGGAATGAATATCCGAAGTTTGGTCTTAATGCTAAGGTATACCATCATTCAGAATATCTTGCTCAACTTCTGAAGGATGGCAAATTGAAGGTTAAAAATAACAAGGAGACTGTGACACTTCATGATCCATGTTATCTTGGAAGAATAAATGGTGAATATGAAAATACAAGGTTCATAGTTAGCAGCACGGGAAATCTCAAGGAAATGGAAAGGAGCAGGGAGAAGAGTATGTGCTGTGGTGGTGGTGGAGGAAATTACTGGTACAAGGTTAATAAGGAGAGATCCATCAGCCAGATAAGAATGGAACAGGCTCTTCGTACAAATTCTGAAAAACTGGCAGTGGCTTGCCCCTTTTGTACAGCAATGCTTGAAGATGCAGCAAGAACAATGAATGTTGAGGATAAGATTAAAATAAAGGACATTTCAGAACTTATTGTTGAAAATCTGGAAGAATAAAATCAATATTTTTTAATGACATTCAATTATCCTCTTATGATTTACATAACCGAGGAGATGGTGCAGAAGAACCTTGATTATAAGGAACTTTCAAATAGTTTAAGGTCAGCATTTACTGACGTTTCTTCACAGGAAGCCGGAATTTCACCAAGACACAGATTGTTTACGGGAGATGGGATTCTTAACACCATGCCTGGTCACTGGAGAAAAAAGGGTATCATGGGTCTTAAAACTTATGTGGCAACAGAGAGCGGTGTTCATTTTGTTGTCATAGTATTTTCTTCTGAAAAACCGGAAAATATGTTTGTAATAGAGGCAAATTTATTGGGTCAGAGAAGAACAGGTGCATTGCCAGCAATGGTCACTGAAATAATCAGAAATACTGGATTTTCTTATCTTATTATTGGGTCAGGTTTTCAGGCACAGTCACAGCTTGAAGCCATGTATGAAATATGCAAACCTTCAGAGGTGGCAGTGTTTTCAAGAAATTCCAATCATAGTGAAGAATTTGCAAAGAAATATTCTGAGAAATTAAAAACTAAAATTTCCGTTATAACTGATAAAAGGGATTTTTCAAGTTTTGATGTCATATCATCTGCAACAGATACACGTGATCCCATAATAACTGAAGATGTGCTTGGAAATTCATTTCATTTGAACCTTGTGGGGGCAAATCTTCTCAACAGAAGGGAAGCATCAAAAATGGTAATGGATTCTGCTGAAACTGTTATAGTTGAGGACATAAAACAGTGCCAATTGGAATCTGCTGAAATATCTGAGATGACTAACAAAAATAACATAGTGGAGTTGAGCGAATTTCTCAGAGATACCAATAAATTCAAAGGTAAAAGAACAATTTTGAAGACACTGGGGACAGGGTTAGAGGATATTGCGGCTGCATACGTTTTAATAAAAAAATTGGGGTACCAAATATGACTGAAAATCCAGACCCCTGGGGGAGCTCCCAGATAAAAGATTATGAAAAGATGAGAAAGGAATTCGGAATCGATAAATTTAATTTCAACCTGGGAGATCGTTTTTCATCCAGGAATCTAATAATCGGCCACAGGGATTTTGAAAAAGTTTACAGTAGAATATCAAAGGGTTCAAAATTTTATGCAATGACTGGCCTTATGCCCTCGGGCTACATGCATCTGGGTAATAAGACAATTATGGAGATGATGATTTACTTACAGAAGAAAGGGGGGCTTCTTCACATAGCGGTAGCAGACCTGGAGTCTCTGGCCACAAGGGGAATATCACTTGAAAAAGCGAGAAAAACCGCAATAGAAAATTTTCTCAAGAATTACATAGCAATGGGCCTGGAACCTTGTGTTTTTTATTTTCAGTCAAGCTATTTTCCCGTGTTGAAGAATGCATTTCAGATTGCAAACTTCGTAAATATGACTGAAATGAAGGACATATATGGTTTTCAGGACAGTAAAAAGCTTCTGGAGATAAATTCCCCAATAATACAGGCATCAGACATACTGACAACAATGATAGAAAATGAAATTCTTCCAACCGTGGTTCCTGTTGGAGCTGATCAGGATCCGCACATCAGATTGACAAGAGACATTTCAAACAGATCAAGGGCCATAAGAATAATTGAAGAAAATGGAAGTGAAAAGATTCTTTCCATAGGTGGTAATTTCAACATTGAAGATGCATTACAGATAATAGCAGGAATTGAGAATGATGGTCAGATTAAAATAAGGGATGTAAACAGAAATTACAGGCAGGTAAAGATAGAATCAACTTTATCAGCATACCACCTTGACATTCTGATTGCTGAAAAAGAGAGGGGAATAAATAGAATCTCTACCATAACTCCATCCTCCATCATAATGAGGTTAGAGAGTGGAATTAATGGGGGCAAAATGAGTAAATCTGTTCCTGATTCAACCATCTCATTAGAGGATAAGGATGAGGACATAAAAGGTAAAATAATGAGAGCTGTAACTGGAGGGAGGGAGACAGTGGAGGAGCAGAGGAAACTTGGTGGAGATCCTTTTCACTGTCCCGTGTTTGAGCTATATCTTTATCATATGGAAGATGGAAAGATGGTAAAACAGGTGGAAGATGAATGTATGAGTGGATCAAGACTTTGTGGAAATTGCAAGAAGGAGGCGGCAAATCTCATATCATCTGTCATATCTGATCTTAGGGAGAAAAAGACTTCTCTGGAACATAAAGTAAAGGAATTTGAAATCTTGTGATTAGAGATGAATTGTAGTTTCTGCAACAGGAAAGCGGTTTACAAAAATGAGGTCCAGGGAAGATATTATTGTGACACTCATTTTTCAAATTATGTGGAAGCCTCATTTAGAAAAGAATTAAGGGATCAGCTAGGGAGAACTCACGATCAATTAAAGATCGCAGTGGCAATATCCGGCGGAAAAGACAGTTCCACTCTGTTATATTTACTCTGGAAAACATTAAAGGAGAACAGAAAGGTTCATATTACTGCCTTTACAATAGATGAGGGTATAGAGGGATACAGGAATCTTGGTCTTGAATCTGCCAGAAAACTCTGCGGAGAACTTGGAATTGAACATATGGTTCTTTCTTTCAATGAAAGATTTGGAAAGGATATGGATACAATTGTGAAGAGTGGTATCAAACTTGAAGGTTCCCCTTGTAGTTACTGTGGTCCAATGAGGAGAGATCTGATGAACAGGGCATCAACAATGATAAATGCAGATTATGTTGCATTAGGAATAAACCTGGACGACTATGCCCAGAGCATAGCAATGAATTTTCTCAGGGGTGATTACGAAAGAATGATAAGGTTGGCCCCTCACAAAAGAAAACTGGATGGAATGGTAAGAAGAATAATACCACTAAGAAAATTGTCTGAAAAAGAAATTAAGCTATATGCAATATTGAATTCCATTGAGCATGATCAATCCTGGTGTCCTTTTTCACTGGATGCTCAAAGAAATAAGGCCAGGGATCTTTTAAATTCTCTTGAGGTGGAGAGACCGGGAACAAAGCTTGCAATAGTTTCTTTCCTCGATTCCCTGAAGGAAAATAATAAACAGGATAACTTATCTATTGGAAAATGCAAAAAATGTGGGAATCCTGCAAATGGCCAATACTGTTCCTCATGTATAAAATCTGGTTTTGATAAAGAGGAAGAAAGCTTTCAATCATAGTATAAATTATATATTAAATTACATTCTTATTTTTGCATGCGTCTCTCTTATTACATACTGGTCAGGATAGTTTCAATAATCCCAACAGTGTTTGTTTTACTTTTTCTGTCATTTGTATTTCTGAAATATCTTCCAGACAATAGTAATTTGCCGATATATTCAGGCGGTTCAAACATTTTCCTTCAATTTTTAGACTATTTTGAGGGAGTTCTTCATGGCAACCTTGGCAATATTACTACAAATGTGTATAGTGGTTCTGTATCTCAGGCCATTTTATATTATATGCCAGAAACAATATTTCTAGGTGCTGTGTCTTTCATCATATCTTATGCGATCGCTCTTCCCCTTTCTGATTTTTCAGCAAAGAGAATAAAGGCACCAGGTGACTTTACAGCAAGGATAGTATCATTGGCAATCTATTCACTTCCATTGATATTTCTGTCCCTATTGATGATATTTTATTTTCCTATTCCAAAGGGTGTTAATTCATTCTCATTGGGAGGTTCCGCAGGAAATCCATCACTTTCTGGCTCCCAGAACCTTATTTCAGCACCGTGGATATCCAACGGTATTTCGTTTCCAACTCACATACTATTTATTGATGCCATCATTCATGGTAATTATTCATTTGCGCTGACTGCTTTTGAAAGTCAGATTTTACCAATCATCTCAATTGTGGCTTTGGTAACACCAATTCTTTTCATAATTCTGAGAAGCGGAATTTACGACTCATCAAGTCTGAGGCACATAAAACTTTTCCGTTCCATGGGGGTATCTGCCAGAACACTTTCAAAAAAACACATAAGAAGAAATGGAATCACTCCGTCAATAACAATATCTGGACTTATTATAGCTTACCTGTTCGGCGGGGTATTGATCGTGGAAAAGATATTCAACATAGATGGTCTCGGCTTTCTTAAATTTCAGCTTTTATTCACTGCATCAGGTAGCACTCAGGTATATGGACTTCTCGCAGTGATTCTCATATTTGGAATAGTTGTGATGGTTGTTAATATTATTGTTGACGTAATTTACAGGTTGATAAACCCTGAATACAAATATTGAGGTGTATGAATGAAATCTACTGTTAGCATTTTCAGAAAACCAAGTCAGTTAAGAAACAGAAATGTCATTGCGGAGAGATTTAAGGATTTTTTTTCCTATATGAGAAGAAACAGGATGGTTTTTGCCGGTTTCATTATTACAATGTTTTTTCTCATAATTTCATTGCTTGACCAAGTGGTTCCATGGTACCTGGGGGAGGGATATTACGCAAGAAATAATCTATCATACTTCATAAATCCAAATATTGCGGTGACAGCTTCTATTGGTCCAACATTTTCACACGGTATTTACTACATTCTTGGCACAACCTATCATGGCATTGCACTTTTTCCGGCTTTGCTAGATTCATTCAGAATTGATGTTGCCTCATCCCTATTCATAGTAATTTTGGGTGGAGTAATAGGATTAATCATTGGTTCAATTTCAGGTTACTTTGGAGGAGTTTTGGATGAAATTCTCATGAGAATAACAGATATATTTTACAGTATACCTGTATTTATAATGATATTACTATTTGCTCTTGCCATTTCAATAGATTTCAGATCACACGGTATCTATCTGAACGGAGTGGAATTAGTAAGTTTTGCCCTTCTTACAATATGGTGGCCAAGATATGCAAGACTTGCAAGGTCAAAGGCTATTGAGGTGAAAAACAGCAGATACGTAGAGTCTGCTAAGGTCTCAGGAATGCCTGGCTTAAGTGTTGTCTGGAATCATGTAATACCAAATGCCATATCTCCGGTCATATCACTGATCGGTCTTGATTTCGGTCTAATTGTACCAATTTTTACAGTCATAGAGTTTATAGGGGAAGGGACAAAAATTTTGCAAATCTCACAATATACACCTGAAATTGGCCAATTGATTTACGGTGGATTAACATTCATACCAAAGGGAATTGTGCTTCCATCCTTGATCCCTGTTATTTTTCTGTCAATTTTCATTATTGGAATAAATCTTTTTGCCGAGGGGCTGAGAGAATTTCTGAATCCAGAACGGAGGAGATAAAATGATTACAGAGGAAAAATTATCAATAGTTAATGAGAAGAGTAATGAGCCATATCTTAAGGTAAAAAGTCTTGTTACTCATTTTTTCACAAGAAGGGGGATCGTCAAAGCAATTGATAAAGTCTCATTTGAAGTATATCCTGGGGAAATATACGGACTCATTGGCGAGAGCGGCTGTGGAAAAACTGTAACTTGTGAATCAATTCTTGATCTCATGGATGGAACCACTGGATGGGTTATTCAGGGAAGTGTTGAAATTAAGGGATACGATTTGCTTTCCGATCTTAAGAATCTGGCATCTGTTAAAATACTCAGTGACACTGATGTGAGAATCAAAAAGAACAGAAAAGCAATCAATCTCCATGAGAAAACCATGAACGGGATAAGAGGAACAATGGCCGTCATGACATTTCAGGAATCAATGATGGATCTTAATCCATCAATGAAGGTTGAGGATCAAATAATTGCTACAGTGTTGGAAAAGAGGGCAGATGAAATATTGAAAGAATTGATCAACAGATATGATATGAACGAAAAAGACATCAGATCACTTATTGAAAAGTTGAATAAATCTCAGACAATTTTTGAGTCAAACAGGTTAAAAAGGAAGTTCATAAGAGATTATGCACTTTCAGAATTTCATGATGTTATAATGAATATTTTTGAAAATTCAGATGAAATCACAATAATCAATTCAATCTTGGAACTGGCCAGAAAAAAAAGTGAAAATATGAACATAAAAGCCCTTGAATTTTACAGGCAAAAATTCTCAAAGATGAAGACAATCAACTTCATTAAGTTCAATATTGAGAATTCCAAAAGAAATGAGGATAAATATTCGGTTAAAAAATTCAGGAATGAACTAAAAAACCTTAAAAGGTCAAAAGGGTATGGAACCTTATCTGAATCCTTAAAATATTCTTTCAGCAGTGGTAAAATAATGAATGAGGTCATGAATGAGATCAGATTTCAGACCATATTCCTGTTAAGTCAGTTGAATGTTTCAGGACCTGAACTGGTTTTGAGGCAGTACCCAGATGAGCTTTCCAATGGGGTTAAACAAAGGGTTGTTATTGCAATGGCTATCCAGATAAACCCAGGAATGCTCATAGCGGATGAACCAACAGCTCTGCTGGATGTTTACAACCAGTCGCAGATAATAGAGGTGCTGAAGGAGTATAATCAAAATACTGGAGCTCCAATTATTTTTGTAACCCATGATCTGTCAATAGTTTCAACACTTTGCCAGAGAATAGGTATAATGTATTCAGGAAATATTGTGGAAGAATCAACAATAGAGGAGATTTTCAATGATCCGAAGCATCCTTACACTGTGGGACTCATAAGCACAATACCAAGGGCTGATGAAAAGAAGGATAGAAATGAAAAGCTTCCAACAATAATAGGTGCAGTGCCAAATCTTGTTTCACCCCCAAGTGGATGCAGATTCCATCCCAGATGTAAATTTGCCATGGATATATGCTCATTAAAAAAACCTAAGATGGTTGAAATTTCAAAGGGACACAGGGTTGCTTGTTTCCTCTACTCTGATGAATCGGAGGTGTGAATTAATGGTAAATGAAAATAAGGTTATACTTATTGTAAGGAATCTGAGTAAAAAATTTTCAAACGAATCACACTCAGGAAAGGATGAAATCTCAGCAATAAATAATGTCAACCTTATACTTTATCAGGGGGAAACATTGGGCATTATAGGAGACTCTGGATCTGGAAAGAGTACACTTATGAGGTCAATTCTATTGAGCATCAAACCGGAAAGTGGTGAAATATTCATAAATCCTCCCGAAGACATTTCAGATGAGATTCAGGAAATTTTCAGAAGAATGGAACGTTTGGAAAGGTCAAGCAGTGATGATTTAGAGGAAGAACCGGAATACCAGGAATTGATTGAAAGGTATGAAGAGATAAAGAAGGAATATTCTGCAACCATGTTTAGGGGTAAAAAACTAAAAGAATTCAGGAAGAATATACAGGCAGTTTTACAGGATTCTTCTTCCTCATTTGATCCAAAGCGTATAATAAGGGATTCTCTTGGAGAACCACTCATATATATAGATAAAGTAAAGAAAAGTCAAATTATAGACAGGGAGATCACACTTGTATCAGAGGTCGGTTTGAGGGAGGATCATCTATTCAGATATCCATACGAGATGAGCGGGGGACAATTACAGAGGCTTGCAATCGCAAAGGCGCTTTCTGTAAAACCTAAACTAATAGTTCTGGACGAACCAACTTCATCTCTTGACGTTTCAATTCAGGGACAGATATTGAACCTCCTTAAGGATATGCAGTCTGAATCGGGAATTTCATACATACTTGTTAGTCACAATCTTGGAGTAATAAGAGTGATGGCAAACAGGGTCGCAGTAATGTTCCTGGGAGAAATTATAGAGATGGGGGAAACGGAAATAATTTTTACTGAACCACTTCATCCATATACTCAGGCATTAATGTCTGCAATACCTATACCGGAGCCAAAGATGATAAAGGAGAAAATACCACTTAAGAATAGTCTTCCTGATCCATCTTCACCTCCAAAGGGCTGCAGATTCCATACCAGGTGCCCTGTGGCAATGAAAACCTGTGGATGGTCCCCAAATGATATGATGGAACAGATGTCACACATACTGAATAAACACAGGCATCCTGAGGCCGAAAAAATACCAGAGGTGGTAAAAATGAATGTTCTTGAGGAGGAGAGAAGTCTGGAACTGGTTTTCGGAAAGGATACTGAAATTAACTCAGATGAAATCACTGGAGCTTTGAACGAAATTATAAATAGGGAAAAACGGGGTAAAATGTCCGTATTGTATGACGCAGTGGAAGATGTTGGAGTAACTGAGGAAAAATCTGTTTACATAAGAATGATCGAACCTGAAAAACTACAGATGTGGGAAAAATCACCGGGTCATAGTGTGGCATGTCTTTTATATAAATCAGAAGAAAATAACTAAAGATTCCTTCCTTTTTAAATATGTTTTTTAAATTACCTAACGTGCAAAACATACCTTACATTGTTGCAACTGAGATTCTGATGACTCCAATAATCATTTATTTTGTACTATACATAATAAAGAATTTATCAACAATCACTTATAAACAAGGCTCAATAGTACTGTTTCTCCTTGCAATGATGTCTGGAATGCTAAATACAGTCAATTACTACATCATACTCCCAAACGGTTTCCTGAACAATGTTATAGCCTTTAACATAAGCATGTTCGAGATGTCAGTGATCATATCTTACATTCTTCTAACGGCATTCAACAACAGAATTAATCACCTGATAGACAACAGAATGTCAAGGTGGATAGGAGTAATGGTGGTATGGAACGAAATTTCCATGGGTTTACTTCTCATATCTCTTGCTGTGGGTTTCAACACATCAAACATATACAATGGCTCAATTCTTACTGAAAGGCTTATTTCTATTTTTTCTGATTCCATTACAAGTTATCTATTCGTAATACCAATGGCAACTGAGATGGTAACGGCATATGTTTTGAAGCATTCTTCCGACAAGTTTCTTATGAAAATAAGCCTCTTAATAATTTTAATGCAGATTAGTGATCCTGCCATTGACGGGAATATTCTCGTAATTCCATTCTCTGTTATTTTTTCCATTATAATGGCTATTTCCATTTATTACATTATATCATACTTTTTAAAAAATAGAGATGAAATGAAAAATTACAGAATTACAATTTCCAAATTATTTCTAGCATATCTGCTTTTTTCTGCCTTTGGCCTTATTATGGAACCTGTTATTCCAGGTTCATTTGGACTAAGGTGGAGCATCTTCTCAGCAAGCATGGTATTCGCAATGATTCTGTATTTTTTGATGGCTTTCAGAGGGTTCAAATCATTTTATCCTGATGCTTCACCTGTCTCTTCCCCTTCCTAATTTCTCCTTTAACCATCCCCTGACATCGTAGAACATTATATTCTGGTAGGGACAGGCCTCAACACATTCACCAACGCCTACGCATCTTACATCTTTAAATTCACCCTTTGATATAAAACTTCCCGGTTGATATGTTATACCAACAGGGCATGCCTGAGTACACTCCTTTGTTTTACATGTACGACAAATATCAGAACTCTTAACCTTTAATTTAAAGAATCCAAATTTTGAAATAAATCTGTTGAAATTTCCCCAGTGGCAATAACCTGTATTTATGCATCCATATGATCCAGCATATGGCATCAACACGAATATAACATACCATATTATGCCAAACAATATTATGTATGTTAGTGAGAGTATGCCTGTCCCATAAACTCTTATATTATATCCAAAATACTGGTTAAGTATGGATGCAATTCCTCCAATGGCAATTACGGAATAAACTGCCAGGGAAACTAATCTGTAAATTTTATTCCTCTGCTGAGTTCTGTTAACTTTGGATGCTTTTCCTTTCCTGTTAAAATTTTTGAAGGAATCATAAAACGTTCCCTGGTACATTAAGGGTGCGGTACAGAATACGCTGCAAAGCTGCCTTGAACCAAAGAGGAATGATAGAGTTCCACTTATGGCGTAGGTTAAAAGCATTGGAATTGCCAGTGATACGGCAAGGCCTCCTGATGTTCCTATGCCCATTGACCAGCCAAGAAATGGAATTTTTGAGTTATTTGGAAATACAAAAGACGGGAAAACTATTGAATAGAGCCCATATGCGCATATCATAAGAACCATTCTTATCCTGTTTTCAACATTTTTGCTCTCTTTAATTTTAAAGACAACCAGTGCGCCCATCTCAAAACCCATCATTATTAGATAGAATGGTGAAAGAGCAACCCCTCCGAAAAATACTGTAAAATTATATAAAAACGGAATAACATTCATAAAAATGTTATTACTGTATGGGGCAAGTGATAGAGCCCCCAAGAAAACTTGAACTCCATAAAACTGAAAATCAAAGGTTAAACCCATGAAAAATTCTGAAGAAAATATAAGTGCGAGTAGTGCAGTGCTGTATCTTGACTCCCCCATCCATTGTATCTTTCTACCGCCTTCAAATCTTCTATAGTCTAAAATATATGTAAAATAGAGAATCATTTCTGTAACAACGGAAAGGCCAAGCAAGTAAGCATCTCCATACTCCTGATATATGGAAACTCCTGCCATCATAAGTGTGTATATGAAAAATAGAAGGAGAAAATATCTTCCTGTACCAGCCAAAACGTACTTTTTTCTGTAATGAATTTCAAAAATTACGATGAAAAGAGCCGTCATCAATGTTCCTGAAATATATACTGATAATGGAACCCATAACCCGCTGAATTCTGAGGGTATAAAAATCATAGCCGAGGCCTGTAATAAAAGGGCTAGATAAATGGAAGGTCTCAGCTTCTTTCTTGATAAATTCACAGTCAAAAACATTTCAAGAGCCATTGGAAGTATAAACCAGTAACCGTATAGTGGAGATATGAAGCTCAGGGGAAAGTTTTTTTCAACAAATGAAATTGCATTTGTATCTTTCTGAATCAAAGTGAATAGAAGCCCCATCAGATATTCATCCAATATTGTAAGTGTTATGACTACACCTTTATTCACTGGATTTTCATTTTTATTAACAGAGAAAAGTGAGAAAACAGGAATAATCATTTCAAATGCCATTATTCCTGCTGTCAACACATAAGCATCCTGAACTGAAATGCTAATTATGCCAGAATAATAGATCAAAGGGCCAATAAGCATTCCATTCATCATAAGAAGTACAATGTAAATAAGCAGGTTTCTTCCTTTTGTTTTACTTTCCTGTGAAAGAAAAACAACAATTGCCATTGTAATTCCCATTAAGATAGCAAAAGCAATCAAAATTGCAATTTCTGGTAGCATGATTCATTATGTGTATAGATTAGAAATAATTTCTTAAAAAATATTAAGAATTGCCCAGTATGAAATAAGGGAGAGAATAAGGGATGGAATACCTGCAGTGAGTCCTATTTTGACATATTCATAAGTGTTAATTGAAATGTTTGACTTCTTTTTTAGCATATAGATCCAAACCAATGTAGCCAGGGAACCAATTGGGGAAAACTTTGGGCCTATGTCATTTCCAATGGCATTAATGAGTACTGGATAACCTGATATGCCTGTTGATTTCAGTAGGAGGTCCCCCAGCAATACTGATGGAAGGTTATTCATAATTGATGAAAGCAATGCAAAAAATGACCCAAGTCCTATGAAATTCAATCCATCCGGTAGCTTATAAATATTGATGATTAATGGGTTCAAAATTGATATCAGCCCATTATTGGCCATGGAAAAAACAACAATGTACATTCCAAGTGAGAATAATACTATCTGCCATGGCGCATCTTTTATGGGAATTTTCCAGTCAATTTTTCCGTTCTTTATGGCAACAAATATTAGAATTATGGAGGCTGGTAATGCGATAAGTGAGATTGGTATAGAAAAAAAGCCTCCTATGGAATATACTATTATAATTGTAATGATAAATGGGAAAAATATCCTGAAAAGATTTCTGTCAACTATATCTTCCTCAGGGTTTTCTATGCTTACACTGTAATTTATGTTTATTTCCTTTCTGTAAATAAAATAGAGAATAGAGCTACCTACAACCACACTAACAATATCCGGTACTATCATTACAACCATATACTGAAAAAATTGAATTCCAAAATAGGTCGCTGCTATTATATTCACAAGATTACTTATGAGTAGAGGTAGACTTGCAGCATCTGCCAAAAATCCTATTATCATAACATAAGCCATTATGCCATTCTTATTCACATTTAACCTGTAAAGAAGGGCCACAACAATAGGAGTGAGCTCAATGGCTGTACCGTCATTTGCAAAAACAGTTGAAATAAATGTGGCCAAGATTACAAAATAAAGAAATATTTTCTTTCCGGAACCTTTGGACATTATGATTATTTTTGCCGCAAGATATTTGAAAACCCCCGCCTCATCAAATATGAGAGAAAAAATAATAATGGCGACAAAAGTAAGGGTGGGATTCCACACTATATCACCAACCTCTATAATGTTCTGTAAGGATACAAGACCTAGAATAAACGCAATCAATGCTCCTAAAAGTGCTGAATACCCTATATCTATGCCTTTCGGTTTTAAAATAACAAAAGTCAGGGTTAATGCGAATAGAATTATTGAGACTGTAAGATCAACTGGATTGTACAAGTTTTTCGATTCTCTCCTTGATCAAATCCCGAATTTCCCTCACCTTATTAATATCCTTCCCTTTTGGATCCTCAAGATTCCAGTCAGTCATTTTGCCCTTCATTTCTCTGTAAAGTATTGCTGGGCATTTTTCTTCAATTGAACAGCCCATTAAAATTACATTTGTGGCCTTTTTTAATATTTTTTCATCAATAAGCTTTGGAACATGATTTGAAACATCTATACCTATTTCTTTCATAACATTGATGACATTTTCATTTGGCCGATCTGAGGGTTCAGTCCCTCCACTTGCACAATTCAATCCGTATTTTTTTCCAATGTACTCAGCCATTACGCTTCTGCCAGCATTTTCTACACAAATGAAGTAATAGAAACGTTCCATTTCAATTGTATATACCAATATATATTAACAGTTTGCTATCTATAATAAATACTCTATATATCACAATATAAACTTCAAATTAGAATTTTCCCATTTAGAAAAAAGCGCTGGGAGGGAGATTTGAACTCCCGAGCTACGAGAGCACAGGCTTTCCAGACCTGCGCCTTACCAGGCTAGGCTACCCCAGCATCATAAAGGGAAATTAAAAATTGTATTTATGATTTTAGTTATGATAACAATTAAATTTACATATTAAGTAATAATAATATATTTACTAAGACATTACCTTTTTGATTAATATGGACGATATTTCGAAAATAAAGAGAGTACTTGTACCTGTTGATTTTTCAGATGAGTCTATTAAAGCTGCTGAGACAGCAGTTTCTCTGATGAAGTTTGTACCCGGTGCAGAAGTCATAATACTTAATGTTGTTAAACCAATACCTGTTCCAATCGGAGATCTTTCTGTTTCAGGAATATATGAGGGTGATACAGATGAGGATAACCTTAAAAATGCAAAAATTAACGTTGATAATTATGTTAAAAGCCTAAAAACAGATGGTCTTAAAATTGTTGGAGAATCTGTTCTTGGTGAACCTGTGGAAGCCATCCTGGAATACAGTGAAAAAAATGGAATAGATCTGGTAGTGATGGGGAACAGGAAACATGGATTTAAAAGAGGAATATTTATGGGCTCTGTTTCAGAAAGGGTTTCTGCAAACTCTCATTGTTCTGTAATGATAGTTAGATAAAATAACGCCGGGGGGGAGATTCGAACTCCCGAGCTACAAGAGCAATAGATCTCGAGTCTATCGCCTTACCAGGCTAGGCTACCCCGACAATTTTTTTGTGTTCCTGCATAATGCATTTATCCATAATAACTGTGATTCCATTCTTTTCTGCCAGTTCCTTTCCCTTTTCACTGGCAACTCCAAGTTGCATCCAGATCACCTTTGGCCTTACACTCAGACTCTCCTGGACAATTTCAGGAACTGCCTCAGGTTTTCTGAATATGTCAACAATATCAATACTATTCTCCTTTGCGGCCTCTTCAAGATTTTTATAAGACTTTCTACCATTCCAGTAATCAATTTTTGGATTAATGGGAATTACATTGTAGCCATGTTTTACCAGATATTCTGAAACCATATAGCTATCTCTTTCCTTATTTTCACTTATACCCACCACAGCTATATTCTTGTAATCTTCCAGAATTTTCTTTATTTCCATGATTGACAAATAAAAAAAAAATATAAATTATTTGCTCAGGTTTTCAACTTCTTCCTTTGATAGTATTCTGAATTTTCCACCCTGAGTAACAGTTGCAACTTCCGGAGGTCTAAATTCAGATTGATCCTCAATGGATGATTTAAGGGCCTGAATACCCATTTTTATTGCATCTGTCTCATCAACATCCTCCTTATAATTCTTCTCAAGGTAATTGATGACCTGATCTCTTCCAGCCCCTATCGCTGTGGCCTTGTATTCATTTATGACTCCAGAGGGATCTGTATCAAAAAGTCTCGGGCCAACCTGATCCATTCCTGCGAATATAATAGCGACACCGTAGGGTCTTACTCCTCCATACTGAGTGTACTGCTGCATCTGATCCGCAACCTTTTTCACAAGGTTCTCAATATTAACAAGAGATCCATAGGTTACCTTTTCCTGCTGATTTACAATCCTTGCGAAATCAATCAGAACTCTTGCATCTGCTCCGAGGCCAGAAGTGACACAACCCACATTATCATCAATAAGTTGTATCTTTTCCAATGAATTTGATTCAACCAGTCGGCTCCTGGGTCTCTTCTCGGAAATTATTGCTACACCGTTCCTGAATTTCAGACCAAGAGCTGTGGAACCTCTTTTAACAGCCTCTCTTGCATACTCAACCTGAAACAGCCTCCCATCAGGTGAGAAGACTGTAATTGCTCTATCATAAGCCATCTGTGCCTGTTGCATTATTTCACCGTAGTCCCTTAACCCGTTTAAATAATAAATCTTTTCTAATTTTTACATTATTTCTTCATATGAGTAAAAACAATTAATTTTAAGTATTATACGTGATCAAATGTTTATAACTACTTTGTAATTTTGATAATGATGAGAATTTTTGACAATCATTTTCACCTTAATTATAAAAGTAATTACATTGAGCCAGTGAAAATTTTTTCTAAAGCAGGGGGAACATCAATTAATCTCATAAATCTTCCTCCGGAGGATGGGAGTTCCTTTGAAAAAACGTATGAAGAAACTATCCGGATTGGAGAAATCATCAGGGAAAGATTCAACCTTGATGTCATTATCACAATAGGTCCGTATCCTGTAAATTATATGTGGATGGAAAAAGAAAAAAGAGATACAGAATATAGGAAAGCAATAGACAGGGCAATAAATCTTATAAGGGATCAGAAAGCACAAGCTCTTGGTGAAATTGGAAGAATACACTTTGAGGAAGGATTCCACTTAAATTCAAGTCTCAACAATTTGATGGAATACGCTTTTCAATCAGCTGCAGATATTGATTGTCCAGTAATTATACATAGTGAAGACCTTGATGAGAAAAGTCTCAGGGAACTTGAAAATATGTGCTACAAAAATGGAATTCCTGTCAACAAGGTTGTGAAGCATCATGCAAACTATGAAATTTTAAAATATAGCACCAAGATAACACTGTCAATTCCTGCAGCAAGGCCTTCTGTGGCAATGGCAGTTGAATCAGGGGCGTCGGTAATGCTGGAAACCGATTTCATAAATGAACCTGGAAACCTGAATAAATTTCTACCGCCTGATTCAGTACCATTAAGGGCAAAGTATATTATTAACAGATATGGGGAGAATGGAAATAAATTTCTTGAGCGCTCTTTCCATGTATTGCCGGAAATGGTTTATGGGGAGGATAATTTTCATACTATATAATCAATAAAATTATTACTCTTTAAAGCATATGTGAGGGGATAATGTCAATATCAAAGGCTGAGATAGAAAGACTTAGTAAGGACATCAGAACATATTTCAGGCAGGAGATGAAGAGCATACTCATACAGCCAATAAGACCAACATTCTACTCAGAAGTTCGGAAATTACTTCTTGATATTGACGAACTATCAAGAGAATATGTAAATAATAACGATCTTGAGAATCTTAGGCAGTTGATGAACAAAAAAGATGTGATCACAAAAAATCTAAGAAATTTTCTCACTAAAAGGTACGAAAAAATAATGAGAGATTCTTTAATGGAACTGGATTCAAAACTAATGAGCAATCTCACTGACGAGGAGAAATATTTCATTACAGAAATGCACCAGAAGATTGAGCGCCACTTTGATAGTGTTCTGAGACCAGGACAGGAAGCGCCTTCTGATGAAAAACTAACCATACAGGAGGAAGTCACGGATTTAGAGGAGGAGGAAAAACAAGAGCAGGATGTAAAGGAAGATTATGTCCTTGTTATGATAAAAGCGAACGATCTGTCATTTTCAGACAGGGAAAGGGATTACTATCTTTACAAAAACGATTTTGTTTTTCTACCAAGGGCATCTGCAAACATTATAATTGAAAAAAATCATGGAAAAAAAATAGAATTTTAAAAAATTATTAATTTTTACTTTCTTCTAACAACCATAGCAACAAGCACTGCTACTATGACTACCACTACTACTCCAAGTATAATGTATGTATACATGTTGTTGTTTGATGATGAGGTCACTGTTGCTGTTGACGGCTGAATTGTAATGGTGTGGTTTGAGAAGTGAGGTATGTGAATTATAAAAAGAACTCCTCCGCTCTCCTTAACAAAGGAGAAGTATGCTGATGTTGAGCTGGAAACGTTTACAACTCCATTGAAATCTGTGAATGTTGCTACTGAACCATCAAATGTCACGGTGAAATTCCCATTGTCTTTCATAACTGAGTTGGATATGAATATTGCAATGTTAGTTCCAGTGTGATTTCCAGGTGTTGCGGATACATCTATTGTGACCTTTCCACTGTTCTCTGATGAAACAGTCTCCCTGACACTAGCATTGAATTGAACTTCAAGAGAGCCATTTGAATATGTGGTGTTCACAACTATTTCAGTGGCTATCTTTCCATGTTCAAGTCCATAGTTAAACACACCTCTGTATTTTCCAAGGTGGCTCAATCCAGGTGGTGAAAGAATATTGATCATTGCTATTCCTGAGGTTGATACAGTTATTGTCTCACCGTTCTCTGAGACCATTCCATTACCTACACTCATCAGTATGACCCTACCGTTGCTTTCACTAACTTTTATTGCTGTTTTTCCTACTCCAAATCTACCAGAAATTCCAAATTCCGTTTTCAACTGAAATCCTGGATTGGACACAGCCAGAGAGCCATTTGCTGTGATATTGGTGTCATGTGTTTGGAAGATTGTAATGTTGCTTCCCGATGGGAATGTTATTGTGAATGATCCATTTGAAAGCAGAACTGAGGATTCAATTGCCCTGTTGTCATGAATTGATGCTATGTAGCTGCTGTTAAGGTAGAGGAACAGGGATCCAACTGTTATTGGGGTGTTGAAGGGAAGATTTATTATTGCACTGTTCTGAAGTGAACCGTTGCCCTTCATTGACATACTGTTTATTATTTCTGTTGAACCGTTGTTTGTATTCACAGCAATGTTTGAGTAAACATTATCTGTTGAGTTGAATTTGAAAGAAACAAATTTGCCGGTCACATTTCCAGTTGTGTTGTTGTATGTGAATTTCTCAGATATTTTGTTTTCCAATATCTGTGAAAGCCTTTTTTCCAGGTTTCCATTTGTAGCAAATGAAACAAATAGAGGCTGTGCTATTCCTGAAATTGATGGTGCTTTCAGTTTCATTGTCATTCCGTTGTTTGATGTTGTCACATAACCATTGGTAACTATTACACCAAGGTATCCTGAGTTCTGAATTGCATATACCTTAATCCCCAGTCCAGTCATCTTAAAAGCTTCAACTATTGTGCTCTTTGCATATATGTTTGAGTTGTCTGTAAGTTTAATCGCTTTTTCACTGAGCATCAATGTCATGTTTGCAGCCACTGAACCAGTTGCTGTCAATTTACTCTGCGTAAGGAATGTGACAGAGTCTGGATATTGTGATCCCAAAACCAAAACTGCATTGTTGTCAAAACTCAAGTTGTATGTTAGGGAAGATATTGATCCCGAACTGAAATTGCTTCCATTTATGTAAATGCTGTTCACCAGAATACCAGAAGAGCTGCCATTCGCCACAAGTGAAAGGTTCGCTATATAGCCAGACGTTTCATTGTACTGGAAGTTGTATCCGTATACATCCGCAGTTGAAAGGCTCATTTGAGTTCCTGTGGATGCAGGGGATATCCCTCCAGCAACAACCGTTCCCGTTATTAAGAGAACGCCTAAAATTGCCAGTATGAATTTCTCCATATGTTTGTATTTTGATAGTATTTAAAGGTATATTGGTACAAAGGAATAGTACTTTAACTCTTTAAATGTAAATAATAGAAATTCATTATGTAATTGATGGGAAAGCCAGAGGGCAGCTGACGCCTCTAAGGTGAGGAAAGTCCCCCCTCCTCTGCATGGGCCAGCCATCATTGGTTTCCCGAGAGGGAAGGCTACAGCAATAGAAACAGAACCTGTCGGGGTAAACAGTGTGATTTCAAAAAGAATGACGTTCCCCCGAACATGTTGGAAGAGCTGCCCTGGCCGGAGAAAGTCCAAAAGTGCCCGTTGAGGGATGCAGTGAGGGCAAGGTAGGACGAAAGTGATCATAGGATCCAAGTCGAATGCTGCCAGCCTTTTTGGTGAACAGAAGGGGGCTTACTCCTGGCATTCCCATTGTAAAAATATATTATTCAATTTTCATTACACACATATGTCAGATAAAATATGTGATGTTGTGAATTGTAATGAGACTAGTGTTAAAACCGTTGGTTCAGACCTTGCATCAAAAGTTTTCACATTTAAATCAAACTCAACCAAGGTTCATCTATGCAGGGAGCACTACAAAAAATACAAGAAAGATACAAAGAAAGAGAGGGATGCAGAGAGAGCCGGCTGGGTATGATACTTAAGGCTGACGTAGTAATAACAGTATTGAATGAGGAAAAAAACATATCAAGGCTCCTTGAAGCCCTTTTGCCACAGGAGGCTATAAACAGAATAATTATAGTTGATTCCATGAGTGAGGACAGAACTGCTGAAATTGTAAAATCATTCAAGAATCATAAAATATTTTTCCATCAGGCAAAATGCTCAAGAGGACAGGGTAGAAATATAGGTGCTGGTTTTTCCGATGCAGATGTATTACTTTTCACGGACGGAGATGCAATTCCACATAAAAATTGGGTAAACGAAATACTGAAATGTATGAAAGATGCGGATGTTGTGGCAGGAAGTACAGTGCAGGTTGGAAAAAAAACATATTCATCTCTTGAAAGAGTAAAACTCTATGTGGATAATTTCGAGGTCACACTTCCATCAATGAATCTGGCATATCGTAGAGATTTATTTATTAGAATTGGAGGTTTTGATCCTTACCTGATTACGGCAGAGGATATTGACCTGAACATAAGGGCTAAAATTTCTGGTGCAAGGACAATATTATGCAGAGATGCAATCATCTACCACAACGTAAGGGAGAATTTCAGAGCACTTGGAAGACAGGCTTTCTGGAATGGCTATGGAAGATATCAATTAAGGGCTAAATATGGAAAAAAATTCAGTATTGTTAAAAAGGATAAGATTAGCCTTAAATCAATATCATTTATATGGATGATCAGAAATATGATTGGAATTGTTGGATATCTTGAGTCATTTTTCAGGATCAAATCAAAGATACAGAAAATAAAAAAAATTTAGTTTGAATACATCTGATAGTTGGGCGGTTCTGATATTACTCTTATGTCATGAGGATGACTCTCTCTAAGTCCGCTATTTGTTATCTTTATGAATTCTGTGTTTTCCCTTAGTTCTTTAATATTTCTGCATCCAGCATACCCCATACCAGCCTTTATTCCACCTGATAGCTGATACATCATATCCTCAACCTTTCCCTTATATGGAACCGCTGCTTCAACTCCCTCAGCAACAAATTTGCTCCCCGGAAATTTTCCGTACCTATCAGATCCTTTTGACATTGCACCTATGGAACCCATTCCTCTGTACGCTTTGTACTTCCTCCCGTTTATTATCATCTCCTGCCCTGGACTCTCATCTGTTCCTGCCAACAGAGACCCAATCATCACACATTCGGCTCCTGCACATATTGCCTTTACAATATCACCTGAAAATCTTATTCCTCCGTCAGCAATCACCGGCACATCATTTTTCATTGCAACGTCGGCAGCATCCACAATGGCAGTGATCTGAGGAACACCTATTCCTGCAATGACTCTTGTAGTGCATATTGAACCTGGCCCTATACCGACCTTTATTCCATCAATATCGCATGATATGAGATCCTCAGCAGCCGTTTTCGTTGCTATGTTCCCAACAACAATGTCTATGTCAATTTCCTTTCTCATTTTCTTCACAGCAGAAATCACATTATCATTATGTGCATGTGCAGTATCAATTACTATTGCATCAGCACCCTCTTTCTCCATAAGTTTTGCTCTGTCAAGATCGAATGGCCCAACGGCCGCTCCTATGACAAGCTGACCCTCTTCATCCCTTGTTGCATGTGGATAATTCTGTCTTGTGGTGATATCTTTGGATGTTATGAGGCCAACCACTCTCCCATCTTTATCTACGAGAGGCAGTTTCTCAATTCTGTTTTTGTAAAGGATCTTCATTGCATCAGATATTGTTATATTTTCTTCTGCAGATATAACATCTACAGTCATTATATCCTTGACATATTTTTTATTTTCAAAATTTGACTCAATATCCCTTCTGGTAACAATTCCCACAAGTTTATTTCCCTTTACAACAGGAAATCCTGCTATATTTTTTTCGTTCATTATCTGTTTGGCTACCTCAACAGGTGTTTCTGGATCAAGGGTATGAACATTTCTTATTATTACTGATTCGGCCCTTTTCACATTTCTTACCATTGTGGCCTCCTCGTTTCTCGCCATGTTCCTGTGGATGATACCTATGCCACCGGACCTTGCCATGGCTATCCCCATCTCCCACTCTGTTACCGTATCCATTGGGGAACTTGCTATTGGAACATTAAGTTTAATGTGTCTTGAAAACCTGGATTTTATTTCTGCCTCCCTGGGCTCAATGGGAGATCTTCTGGGAATTATGAGAACATCATCAAATGTAAGTCCCTCTTTCATTTTCGATATTTTATCTGAAAACATAGTAAATAAGGGAAAATCCATATTTAAATGTTATCTAATAATTCTATTTTTTTCAAGATAAATATTCCTGAAAAATCTTACAGCTTGTTCCGTACTTCTATTGTATTCATATGAAATTGATCTGTAGTAATAATCCATGAGATTTCTTTCATTCTCATTAAAGTTGCATATTACATCCCTGTAAATATGAGCATCCACATTCCACATCCTTTCATCCAATCCTCCTCCACTTCTTGTTGCAGTAACAGCATAAACTGGAGGAATTTCATAGATTTTTGTGATCATGTATGAAATATCCATTAAAATAGTGTAGTTTGACCTGTAAACCGATAGTGCATTATCTCCAATAACAAGTGCAAAATCGCTCTCCTGAAGAAGTTTATCCGGGTTCTCCGTGTTACAAATTATCATTTTTGAGTCAGGAAAGTACTTATCCAGGATAAGTGAAAGATAAAATGATGTGGTGTCTGTTTCAGAAGTAACCGCTATTTGCATACCATTGTACATTTTCTGCCCATTTGAAATCAGAAGATTTGACATGGAATGAATTTTTCCTGTTATGGTGGGCCCTTTAACTATTTTCAAATCGTCACCCTCGGCAAACATTTTCACAAGGGCCACCATGCCATAATCCAACTGTCCATTCTTTAATTTTTCAAGGTTTGTTCTTGGTCCGTTGGCCTCAACTTCAAAGTGTTCTGACAATGAAACTTTCAAGGGAATGCTGTGTTTTAAATTTATAATTCCAAAGGATTTCAGAAATATCCCTTTATCCTGTAAAAGGTGTCTCTTTTTGCAGGAACCTTTCCCACTTCTGTGATCATTCTGCTTAGTTCCTCAACTGTGGTTACTTCATGTCTGTTTGTAGCACCAAATATCTTTTCGCTGATAGCAGTTCCCACAAGGTCATTCCCCCCACCAGTCAGTGCAGTCTGTCCAATCCCCTTACCCAATGAAACCCAGTAGACGCTGATATTTTTCATCCACTGTCCCATTATCATTCTCGCCATGGATATTACCTCTAGATCTTTAACACCAGAAGCAGGACCTTTTACCTTACCCATCTTTAAAAGGGGCGTATTTTCTGGGGAAAACTTGAGTGGGATAAATGAAAGAAATCCAGGCTGTTCTATCTGATTTTCCCTGAGTTTTATCATGTGATCAAATATATTTTCCCAGTTCTCTACATGACCATAGGTCATGGTTGAGTTCCCCATCAGACCCATAGAATGAATTAACTTTGCATCTTCAAGATATTTTTCACCAGATATTTTCTCAGGAGTTGTTATAACCTTTCTCACTTCCGGATCAAAAATTTCTGCCCCTCCTCCTGTGTGTGCTTCCATCCCTGCCTCTCTGAACCTTTCCACCAGATCTTTTATGGATACCTTATTTATCCTGGCAATGAAATCTATTTCAGGTATTGTGAGAGCTTTGAGAGTTGCAGCTGGCATGTACTTTTTGACAGTTCTGAATATTTCCTCATAATACTCAATGGGAAGATAAGGGTTGAATCCTCCAACTATGTGTATCTCTGTGGGGTTGTATGGTTCAGCATTCTTTAATTCTTTTTTAACATCCTCTACTGAAAGTTCATAACCTTTGTCTGTTTTACTCTTTATCTTTGCAGGTACGTAAAAAGCGCATATTGGACAGCTTGCTGCACAGTAATTGCTGTAATTTATGTTGTAGGAAACCGCAAATGTAACAGTATTCCCAATTTGGATATCAGTGAGTTTGTCTGCAATTTCCATTTTTTCATGGATTGTTAATGTGTTATGTATCTCTAAAGCTTCAGTTAAATTCAGTTTGTATCCATCTTTCAGAAGGTCAAACCAGTAATCTTTTTCATAAATTGTTCTCATACTACATAATATTACAGGAGATTGTATTAATGTTTTTAAAAAAAAACCTTAAAACAGATTATATACTGTGCATATTAGGATTGAAATGATGAAGTTCAGAAAGCCTGAAAGCGGCACATCACTTTTAAAAATAGATGGTGATATGTTAAGAGGAAAGGTGGTGAAACGTTTAAACAGATTTGCTGTTTCTGTTGAGACAGAGATGGGGGAAATCCTATGCCATCTTCACGATCCAGGAAGACTGAAGGAACTTATTTTCCCAGGCTCTGATGTCATAATCAGAAGGAAAGAGGGCGAAAAGACATCCTATTCAATCACATACGCAGTAATTTCAGATGAACTTGTACTGATAGACAAAAGATTTGATAACAAGATAGCTGAAAATTTTATGGAAATGCCATTTTTCAGGGAGGTCTCTTACAGGGATAGCAGGTTTGATTTTTCAAAAGACAGTAATTTTGTGGAGGTGAAAGGATGTTCAATGAAGGTAAACAGTAATACTGTTGTGTTTCCTGATGCTCCATCGAAAAGGGCATCAAAGCATATCAGTCAACTCACTGAAATGAAAAAGGAGGGAAAATCTCCAGGCATAATTTTTTTAATATTCAGGGAGGCAGATTTTTTCTATCCCAACTTTTTAACAGATAGTGAATTTTCAAAAAATTTCTTTTCAGCTGTAAATGCAGGTATGGATATGCTATTCCCGGTTCTCAAAATAAAGCAAAATTCAGTAATACTCAGTAAATACGCTTCAGTTGGAAAAAATCCATTCACAGTAAAATAAATGTATTTTAATATCATGAAGATTGGATTTAATTGTTGAAGGATATCAAAAGATTAGTGAAAAGCAATTCCATAGTTTTGAAAACCATTTCAGGAATTTTGGTGATGATAATTACTGGCCTGTTGCTTACAGTTCCTTTGACTGGAATAAATGAATTAGCAGGCACTGAGCCAAGTCCTGATTTTGTCTACGCAGCTATTTTAGAAAACAATTCTATTATATGTCAAAATTCCAATTCAATCCCTATTTTTGCTTATAACGAAAGTATTGAACCTTCACTTTCAGTTAATTTTTACATGCTCTTTCTAAATTCCTATGATAAACCAATTATAAATACAACTTTTGAAATGTGTATCTGTGAATACTATTCCGATAATGAGGGTTCATATTCATATTCAATAATAGTTTCCAACGAAACAAATAATCATGGGATTTCTGTATTTCATTTCACAACATTACCAGATTATTATGGCAAAGCTATATTCATTCAAAATTTGGAGATGGGGGGTAAAAAGAATTTCCAATTTTTAATAGAAAAGCCCTCTTACACATCAAATAATCTAACTGACAATGATCTGGGAAATCGTGAAATTAAAAATTATACTGAAATATTCCAATTTCAGAATTTGGGAATGGGTATGATCGGTTATCAGCCCCTGATATATTCATACAACAAAAATAGTTCATGGGAATCATACAATCTTTCGGTGAGTTCAGAAATAAAAACAGATAATGGCAAATCCATATTCAAAAATTTTACACTTGAAGGCATATCTTACAATTCACCTTACCTCATTACATCACAGAATGAATATATATTGATGAATGAGGCAGAAAACAGATTTTTTAACAGTTCACTTGGAATAAACACCACAATTCTATTTGATAACAAGGAAATATGCAATAACTTTCTGACTTCAAATTATATTTTTCCATTTGACCAAAACACAAATTGTTACTCTTTGAATTTAACAGCATTTACCTTAACAGTATCCAATCTATCACCAGTAGCCAGTGGTCTCTTCATACTGGTATCAGTTATCCTTTCTATTTACTGTTTTGGATTTTTTCTCAAGAGCCCAAATACAGAAAATATAATAAGAGGCCCATTCAAAAGAAGGGACATAGTCTTGGGTACATATTTAACCTACCTGCTTTCAGGTATTATTACATTTGCTGTTGGAATACTATTATCCTTTGTGATCATAACAATTCTAAATTTCGATACAATTTTACAGGTTGGAATCATACCTATATCATATGCTATTTCATTTCTGATTTACTTCATAACACTAATGACTGTAGGTGCAATATCAATATTTTTCGCTACTATGTCTAGAAAGGGGATAATGTATGCAATAATGCCACTGATATTGTATTTCATAATTAACATTTCTTTGATTTCTTTTGTTTCTGGTTATTATTCTCCTGCAAATTCCACATTTTTCCCAGATTTCATTAACATAAATTATAATTCGCTTCCAAAATTGAGAGATTACTCCATAATATATGGGGCAGATCCTTTCCAGTCCCAGACTGCATTATTTTACTATATCTTCAGAACATATCCTCTGGGTGGCTTTGCATACAATCATCTCTCAAGCATCCTTTACTTTTCACCGGCAATAATTATTTCTGTTTCTGTATCTCTCTCACTCCTTTTACTTTTCATTTCAATAAAGTTATATGACAGGGATTGAATTCAAAAATGTTTTTAGAATAACAAATAAAAGAAAATTTTATATTTTTAAATTTTTCAATAATGTTAAAATATTAATTCAGTATGTGTATATTTGTGCTGAATAATAATTTTAAAGGAGAAATAATAGAAGTACTGAAGCATGAATATAATTCTCCATTGATTATATGCGGTTTTTCAGGAAAGACAAACATAGGTCTTATGATCACAGGATACCTCATAGAACAGATGCATATGCATGAAGTGGCAATGGTAAAATCACGAGACATTCCACCGGTTACAGTATTCGTGGGTGGAAAGATGAGAAGCCCATTTAGAATATATTCAGATGATTCTGGTAAAATCCTTGTGGTACAGTCAGAAGTGCCAATAGGGAATGAGGGTCTTTACAATCTATCGGAGGTTCTTGTGTCATTTTTCAAAAAGATTTCATCAAAGGAGGTCGTGGTGATGGAAGGTGTCCCGTATGAAGGTATACCTGAAGACACAAAATCATATATTGTTGCATCTCCAGAGAGAATTAAAAGTCTTGAGGGTAAAATTGATCCTGCAGAAGCAGCAATAATATCCGGTATGGGCGGTGCAATCATAAACCAGTGCATTATGGAAAATATTGAAAGTGTGGCAATTCTAACACCAATGTCAATAAGTTTACCTGATCCGGTTGCGTTGCTTGCATCCATTAATGCTCTTAATGATATCTATAACCTCAATATTAACGAGGACATAATAGAGGAAAATGTTAAGAAAATGCATGAGGAAATAGATAAAATAAAGAATGAATATTATGCGAAAAATAAGGATTCTGAAACACAGGATTCAATGTACAGGTAATTGATATGATAAGAGTAGGTATTAATGGATACGGAACAATAGGAAGAAGAGTTGCAGATGCCATAAGGTTGCAGAAAGATATGACAGTAACAGGCATAGTAAAGGTAACGCCTGATTATGTGGCAAAAACTGCAATGGAAAATTATACAATTTACACGTCAACGAAAGAAAACATGGAAAAATTCAAAGCCGCAGACATTCAAGTTGAAGGAACAATTGAAGATTTAATAGAGGCTTCTGATATTATAGTTGACGCATCTCCCGAAGGACAGGGAGAAAAGAACATGGAGATGTACAGGAAAAAAAGGGTTAAGGCAATAGTACAAGGGGGAGAAAGCGAGAAGATAGTGGAATCAAGTTTCAATGCTTATAGTAACTTTATGGACTCATGGGGAAAAGATTTTGTTAGGGTTGTGTCATGCAATACCACAGGTCTAGCCAGAACCCTTTCATCAGTCAATGAAATGTTTGGTATAAGGAAGGTGGAAGCAACACTGGTTAGAAGAGCAACAGATCCTAATGACAGTAAAAAAGGGCCTATAAATGGAGTGGAGCCCTCATTAAAATTCCCCTCACATCATGGTCCTGATCTTAAGACAGTTTTGAATGTTCCAGTGGCCAACACAGTGGCAATCAAAGTTCCCACCACACTCATGCATGTACATACTGTTATGGTTGAGACTGAAAAAAACCCAGACTCAGAAACATTTTTGGCAGGCATTAAGAATAAAAACAGAATAATTGTAATAAATGGAAAATCTGGGCTCATTTCCACTGCACAGGTTATGGACATGGCAAGGGAAATGGGAAGGAAAAGAGGAGATCTTTTTGAGATTGCTCTATGGAAGGAATCAATCTATGCTGGAGGCAATACCTTTAGATACATTCAGGCTGTACATCAGGAAAGTGATGTTGTACCTGAAAACGTTGATGCCATAAGAGCAATGATGCAAGAAGCTGAGAAAGAAAAATCCATTGAAATGACTGATAAGGCAATGGAAATGGGTAAGGTGAAGTGATGGAGAATTCGGATCAGGAAGAAAAAAGGATAGAGGACATACCTGGAGTGGGAGAAGCAACAGCAGAAAAGCTCAGGGAGAACGGTTATAATGACATAATGTCAATAGCAGTAGCTTCCCCAAAGGATTTATCAGAAAGCACAGGAATTGGGGAGGGCTCTGCAATTAAGATTATAGCAGCTGCCCGGAAGATGGCAGACATCGGAAATTTTGAAACAGGGGAAGAGATATTTCAGAAAAGAAGGGATGTTAAAAAACTTACGACAGGAAGCAAAAACCTTGACGGACTTCTCGGTGGTGGACTTGAGACACAGGCAATAACTGAATTCTTTGGAGAATTCGGATCTGGAAAAACACAGGTTATGCATCAGATCGCGGTTAATGCCACAATGTCTGTTGAAAAGGGTGGATTTGATTCAGACGTTCTTATAATAGATACGGAAAATACCTTCAGACCTGAAAGAATTATACAGATGTCAAGAGCAAAGGATCTTGATCCAGATGAGGTACTTAAGAGGATACACGTGGCGAGAGCATACAATTCTCACCATCAGATACTTCTGGGAGAAAAGGCAGGAGAGATGGCAAAGGATTATCATGCAAAATTACTCATAGTGGATTCTCTAACTGCCCATTTCAGATCGGAGTACATGGGAAGGGGCTCTCTTTCTGAGAGACAGCAATTATTAAACAGGCACATGCATGATCTTTTGAAATTCGGAACATTAAATAATGCTGTGATAGCGGTAACAAACCAGGTTGCTGCAAGACCAGATGTATTCTTCGGAGACCCAACAGCTCCCGTGGGTGGAAATGTTGTTGGTCATACGGCAACTTTTAGGATATACCTGAGAAAGGGGAAAGCCGGAAAACGAATAGCAAGGCTCATAGATTCCCCTTACCTTCCAGAAGGGGAGGCTGTAATATCTGTAACTGAAGACGGAATACTTGATGGATAGGTGAAAATATGTGGAAGTTATTAAATGATGAGTTTGGAAAATACAGCTCCCAAATGAAGGTTGTAAAATTTATGATTGAGTATGGTTTTTCAGTGAAGGAAAAATTTGATAATGAGTACTCAATGTTTTCAGGACCAGTAGAGGTCAGGCCAAGTGCACTTGCAATTGCAATAAATGTAGACAAGAGAGTGGTTAATGAGGTCATGAAAAAAATACTTTCAAAAAAGAACCTCTTTGAATTCTTTCAGAAGCTCCAACCCATAGCAGATGTAAGCAGTGCAAGTTCAAAGATGATGGGCTACGGTGTCATAGAGATAATACCTGAAGACGCCACAAAATCAGGAATTATTTCTGGCGTAATATCATCAATATCCAAAAGAGATATAGGAATAAGACAAGTTATCGTTCAGGATCCTGAAATACATGATGATCCAAGGGCAAGAATTGTAACAGATTCACAACTTCCTCCTGAACTAATTATGGAAATAAAAAACCTGAAAGGGGTAAAGGGTGTACTTGTTCTATAGAACGGGGATATTTTATGATAGGTGGCAAAAGAAAGCAGAAGGATGAAAAGGTTGAAAGGGAAAGAAGGATAAATTATGTTGATCTTGACAGATATGAAATAAACATAGAGCCTTCTATGCAGGTATTTTATGTAGAATTGAAGAATCTTGATAATATGGATGTTTACGAGGAAGCCATTAAATCAGGAAACATTATAATATTCAACGCAAAGTTTGCAACAATAGATGAAATGAGGAAAAAAACTGTTGAAAGTGCGATCAATCAGCTAAAGAAAAACTGTAATGCCCAGGCAAAGAAATTTGAATCTTACTTTTACATAGTGGCACCTCCTGGAGTGGACGTGGGTAGAAACATTCTGTAAACAATAAGGAATGATTAAATACGATTGAGTGATTGTTTTTTTGTGATGAATGAGATTCAAAACTTAACAGATATCATTCATTTCTCAAATAAGGGTGATATATATGAATGTAGATCCAAATTTAACAAAGTATATGATAAAGATAAAATTGACTACGGACGGTGTGGTTGAAAAGCCCGATGTTGTTGGGGCAATTTTTGGTCAGACAGAGGGTCTTCTAGGTGAGGAATTAGATCTGAGGGACCTTCAGAAGAGCGGGAAAATAGGTAGAATAGAAGTTGATATTGATAGCAAAAAAGGAAAAACAGAGGGTACTGCGCTTATACCTTCAGGTCTGGATCAGGTGGAGACTTCAATACTTGCAGCATCACTTGAGACAATTGACAGGATAGGTCCCTGCAAAGCAAAAGTTGAGGTCGTTGAAATTGAGGATGTTAGGGAAGCAAAGAGAAAGAAGATTGTTGAGAGGGCCGAAGAACTTTACAAGAAGATGAACACCAGTGGAAGATCCGTAAGTGAAAATCTTGTGAAGGAAGTCAGGGAAGAGGTTGAGAGATCAGAAATAATAACATACGGAGAAGAAAAGCTTCCTGCAGGTCCAGCAATCAAAGATTCAGATTCAATCATAGTTGTTGAGGGTAGAAATGACGTTCTTAATCTCCTTAGATATGGAATAAAGAATACAATAGCAGTCCAGGGAACGAACATTCCACAGACGGTTGCAAAGCTATCCAGGGAAAAGACAGTTACGGTTTTTTTGGACGGAGACAGAGGCGGGGACCTCATTCTAAAAGAAATGCTTCAGGTGGCCGAGGTGGATTTTGTTGCTAGAGCACCACCAGGTACAGAGGTTGAAGAACTTACTTACAAACAGGTATACAAGGCATTGAGGTACAAAACACCTCTGGAGCAGTATCTTTCAAGCAGAAACATGGGTAATGAGCTTAAGAATTACAGGGAAAAAACTCATCCTGAAGCGGCAGATCAGATCACGGTGGAAACCACAGAGAATAATAAACCATCTGAAAATTCTCATGAAAAAGATCAGAGAAGAAATGAAAAAACAGAGAAAGAAAATGAAAAAAGGAATGAACAGATTGAAGTCATTCATAATGATAAAAAGAACGATCACAATCATGAAAAAACAGTCGTAGAGGTGCAGAGTCAAAAGAAAGAATTATCGGTTAATGATCCCGATGGACTTAAAAAAAGGATAAATGAACTCAATGAAAAGAAAATGACTGAGATTTACATTAATGATAAGGAGAAGCCATTTGAAGTATCTGTGGTTGAGGCACCAGATGAAATGGATAAACTTAATTCGGTAAATAAGGTGATAACTGGCGGTGTAATCTCCCAGAGACTCATAGACATTGCACAGAAGAAGGGTGCAGAAGTTATTTATGGTTACAGAAAAGGAAACATTACAAAAATACCGGCAAGTTTAAGAATAGTATCTCTGATGGATGAATGAAATATGCAGGAATTTGAAGATATAAAAACAACAGAGGATGTTCAAATACCAGAGAACCCTCTGGAAAGGGTCATAGGGCAAAAAGAGGCAGTCAATATAGCAAGAATTTCCGCAAGACAGAGAAGGCATTTGCTTCTTGTGGGGCCACCTGGCGTTGGAAAATCCATGATAGCCCAGGCAATATCTTTTCTGATTGAAAAACCTGAAACGGAAGTAAGAGTTATTCACAACCCAAGATATCCTGAGAGGCCTTTTATAGAAATAAAAAAGAGACAGGAGGTAGAACAGGAAAGCGAAGAGATGTCAGGAGCTGAAGGATATCTTATGGATCCATCAGAAATACCACAGGATGTGGCAGTAAAACTCGGATACAGATGTGGAAATTGTGGATACATATCATCTTATTCTGAAACAAGATGTCCAAGGTGTGGAAGCATAAAGTTTGAAAAGAGTGGTGAAACTCCATTTGGTGATATGTTTACCGCTTTGAATGCAGCCCTGGGGGTACAGAATAACCAGGAAAGAGTATCCTCAACCAGAAGAATAGGCGATAAACAGGAAGTCATAGTATATGAGAGGGCAAACGAAAAGGTCAGGGTACTAGATGAGAGAACCTTGGAAAGAAGAAGAAAACTGGATAAAAAAAGTCCCAGCAAGGTTATAGTTCCACTGAACAGGAATACCTTTGTTATGGCAACTGGAGCCTCAGACACAGAACTTCTGGGGGATGTCAGGCATGACCCTTATGGTGGGCATCCGCAGCTAGGAACAATGCCATACGAGAGAGTAATTGCTGGTGCAATACATGAGGCACATGAAGGGGTTCTTTTCGTTGATGAAATAACACATCTTGGCGATCTTCAAAGAAGTATATTTACAGCAATGCAGGAGAAGAAATTTCCAATTGTGGGAAGAAACCCTCAGAGTGCAGGGGCAAGCGTGAGGGTTGATGGGGTTCCCACTGATTTCATTTTGGTTGCCGCTTGCAATATACAGGACCTTCCAAGAATTTTAAGCCCCTTGAGATCAAGAATCGCAGGGAATGGATATGAAGTACTTATGGAAGTTTCCATGCCATACAATGAGGATTCAAAAATGAAATATTTACAGTTCATTGCACAGGAAATAGCATATGACAGAAAGATTCCACATATGACACTTGAAGGTGCCAAAATAATAATAGGAGAAGGAAAGAGAAGAGCAAAGATAATCGACAGAAAGGAGAATGCATTAACACTTAGATTAAGGGAACTGGGAGGTCTCATAAGAGCGGCAGGGGATCTGGCAGTTCTGGAAGGCTCATCATATATTGACAAGGAACACGTATTGCAGGCATTAAAGATATATTCTCCAGTGGAGGAAAAGATAAACCGTGTGTATGGTAATATGGGAAATGCAATAGATAGCGAAAATACAGCTTCCCAGAAAAACAATTATTATTATGCAGACCCATCAGTATATTCCGATAACCTTTACAGGTAAATATTTAAAACGTTTTTTTAATTAAATTAAAACATTTTGAAATTTACAGTTAAAGTTAATAAAGTTAATTTAATCATCTCTAAGGTGATAATATGGCAGTAAGTTTAGGAGAAAAGGCACCAGATTTTTTGGTAAACACCACGAAAGGCCCAATGAGTTTTTCAACCCTAAAGGGGAAATGGGTTCTTCTGTTTTCTCATCCGGCAGATTTTACACCGGTATGCACAACTGAATTTCTCGCTTTCACAGAAAACTACGAGCAGTTCAAAAAATTAAATGTTGAACTAATCGGCCTAAGTATAGACAGCATATACAGTCATATAGCCTGGACAAGAGATATAAAGGAGAAATACGGTGTTGAGGTACCATTTCCAATAATAGCTGATATAAACAAGGAAGTAGCAAGCAAGTTCAATATAATTAACCCTGACGATGGAATGACAGTAAGGGGGGTTTTCATAATAGATCCAAATCAGAAGGTTAGATGGATTGCTTATTATCCAGCAGAGGTTGGAAGAAGCATTCCTGAACTCATTAGGGTTATCAAGGCATTGCAATTCAACTGGGAGAACAAACTTGCAACACCTGCCAACTGGAAGGAGGGTGAACCAGGGGTTTTGGGAGCACCTGCCACTCTTGAAGAAAGTTACAAGAGAGAGAAAGATGGTGCTGAAAGATGGTACCTTAAAAGATTCAAACCATGATGTATTATGGTACTTTGTGCAATGTTTAACATCACAGGGATGGATTCACACCCCTCCACCTTATGTGTTGAGGAAAAAAATTTTTTTGAATCAATCTCCTTTTTTTCCGATATTGATCTGAATTATGCTGATGAATATCTTGGGGATTTTATTGAAAAATTTGCCAGGAAAGACGAAATTATGCCTGAGGATAAAACAGTGGGCTTTGTCGTGATTAATCTACCTAAGAAAACTACCATTCTGGCATTTCAGAAAAAGTATGCGGAGAATTTCAACGTAAAAAAAGCAGCCCAGGAGATGGAAAAAAAAGGGTTCAGGGTTGAATTGGAAATAGAATAATAAAATAATAAAATTAATATGTTATAATATATTAGTCTCTTATGCAATCAGAAAAAGTCATACTGGTATCGACAAATTACATAGCTGGGTATAAAATAGTGAAGGTCATTGGAACAATATGGGGAACAACAGTAAGAAGCCGTGGAATAGGAGGCAATGTTATGGCAAATCTTAGGGCCTTGAGAGGTGGTGAGATAAAGGAGTATGTACAGCTTCTTAATGAATCTAGGAATATGGCATTGCAGAGACTAATGGAGGAGGCTAAAACTGTTGGTGCAAATGCAGTTATAGACATAAAATTTGATTCTGCCGATTTTGCTCAGACAATGACTGAAATAGTGGCATATGGCACAGCGGTGGTTGTAGAACCATCCACAGAAAACAGGGAGGCTGTTTCATTACAGTGATTAAATAATCTTAATATATTCTTTTTTAATGATCTATTATGATAGACGCCATATGGGAATGGGTAATTGTATTAGCTGTTATTTTGATATTATTTGGAAATGCAAAAAAAATCCCTGAGTTTGCCAGAAATTTGGGTAGGGCAAGTGGAGAATTCAAAAAGGGCCAGGCAGAAATTCAGAATGAAATAACAAAGATGACAAATCCTGAAAACAATGTAAACAACCCAGATTTAAACAGCAGAATAATGGAGACTGCCAGTTCTATGGGAATAGATACTAGAAACAAATCTATTGATCAGGTTAAAAAGGAACTATCTGAGAAGTTGAAGACTGAATGATATCAAATAATGGCTTTTTTAAGGTCATTACAGAGAATATAGAAGACCTTAGAAGGGCATTATTGAGAATTTTGTACCCATTTCTGGCCGTCTTTGTAATCTTCTTAATGTTTGATTTAAGAAATGTTAATTTTTTCAATTTTAAATTGTATTTCATATACCCTGATCCATATAAAAACATGGGAGCACAGTTTCTTTCACTTCTTATTAGTCATACAATAAGCAAGAAATTTGAGCTTCTTGCAATTAAACCCACAGATGGTGTGGTTGCTGATCTCTATTCCTGTCTTTTTCTTTCATTCATGTTCACATCGCCTAACATATCTTATCAGATAGGATCATTCATAGGTCCCGCATTGAAAAAGGAAGAGAAACAGGTAGTTAAAAAGGTATTTTATCCTGGCCTATCCCTTTTCATTTTTGGTTCTTTCATCGGTGTATATTTCATTTCACCACTTCTCTTTGACATACTTTACGATTTTGACCTGGGCGTGGGTGCCGTACCATCAATGAGCATTACCAGTTTTGTATCCTTTTTTCTCATCTATGTGATTTCATTTGGCCTTGCCTTTGAGACGCCTGTGATCATGTTTGGTCTCTCAAGCATAGGTATAGTTGATAAATATTACTGGAGGAGAAACTGGAGATATGCTGTGGTGGCAGCTCTTATATTCGGAGTTATCTTCTCACCTGGTGTAACCGGTTTTACCATGATGCTTCTTGCTATTCCCATAATAGCGCTATACTTTGGAGGAATGCTTATAACTGAAAAATATGCAGGCAATTTTAGAAAGAATCAAAATGATCAGACCTGAATTTTTCCAACTCTTTTAGTTTGATCTCATCTTTATTCATATGAAATACGGATTCCAGATAATGATCAATCTCATTTTTTTTCATCTGTCTCCTATATTTGATCCTTTTGAAATAAAATTTATCAAGGCTCCTTGCCTCTTCAACGGCACGCTCAAATCCACCACGAACCAGTGGTGTTGAAGAGTACATCGCATATTCTTTTGTTGTGAAGAAATCTCCACTGAGAACAAGGGAAATATTTCTGAAATTATCATACATGTATTCAGGAGTTGTCAATATTAATGGAAAATTAAACCGGCTTTCAGGAAATCCAAATAAAGTGTCATTTTCGCAAACAATAGCATCACAGAGAAGTGAAAGTTCAAAACCTGCTCCTAAACAATTTCTATTTATTTGAAGAACAACAGGGGCAGGGTACTCTCTTATAAGTTCTCCAACTGTCAGGCCAAGATTAACTAGATCCATTACAAATCTGTCATCCCTGATAAGAACGCAGGAACAGTCATACCCTGATATGCTTCCGCTCTCAGTTCTTATTATTATTGGTTGTTTTTTCTCATTGGATGAAACACTTACAATTACTTGAATTAGATCTTGCAGTGTTTCAACATCAATTATGGATGATGAAGGCTCCTTTATTAGAATTTCAAAATATTTTTCCTTTTCAAAGGCATTTACTTTCTTTAATACATGGTCAGGTTGTATCTTTCATCTGCCTCCTCATAGCTTTTTCTATCATGAATTCCAAGGATCTCACTTGTTCTCTTCATCACATCCTCATATTTTGAAGGCAACCCATGCTCAATGGAATCCCACTCCCTGGATAGTATTAGGCGACCTTTCCTTTCATAAAAAAAGATCTGTTCACCGGTCTTCTTAATTTCATGAAGAATTTCTGCCACTCTTTCTGGTGATTCCTCCTTAGAAAGCTCATCAATGTAATTAGAAGCATCTATCATTTATCATCACACCTCTTTCCATTAAATGATGGGAGATTAACATTGTATCTATCCCTGCAGTACTCACAGGTATAGGAAAGCCTTTTAGCAAGCTCCAATTTTTCCTTCTCCCCAAGCCATTCTCCTGACAAGCCCTGGAATATTTCAGTTTCCAATTTTTCATGATCAATTTCATTGCTGAAGAATGATAATATTGATTGTAGAATTCTCACTCTGTTTTTTAAAAGGCCCTTTCTATCATATTTTACCTGCCTATCCATAACTTTTAACCTTTTTTTTATGAAGTTCATCATATCGTCCATTTCACCTGAGAGCATTGCACTTTCTATAAGATATATGTCACCTAAATCTCTCATTTTATATCCCTCCAAATCCTGTTGTGAATCCTGCAAGTGTAGGTTCGTAGAATATTATCAGGGAGAATAAAAACATCAATATGGCTGAAATCACAACTGGAACTACCACTGAACTGGGAAGCTTTTCATCTGTTGTACCATTATTCCTGAACATAACCACTATCACTCTAAGATAATAGAAAACAGATATGGCGCTATTCAAAATTCCTATAACGGCCAAATACCAGAGATTTGCACTTATTAGTGATAAGAAGAGGTAATATTTTGCAAAAAATCCTGCTACAGGAGGAATCCCTGCCAGTGACAGCATTAATACTGAGAGGGAAATTGCGAAGGAGGGAGATCTTTTTCCCATTCCAGACAGGTCTTCAATCATTACTTTTTCTTTCTTTACAGCATCAGCAGCAAGGAATGACCCTCCCTTCATGAAGATGTAAACTAGTGAATAATACATTGCTGAGAATAATGCTATTGTGAACACAAATGATGATGATGAGTAAGATACAGCAGATATTACCAGAATGAGATAACCTGCCTGAGCTATGCTTGAATAGGCAAGCATTCTTTTGAAATTATTTTCTGAAAGTGCTGCAAAATTACCGTAGGTCATTGTGATTATGGATATTATTGTAAACAGTATGAAAACATCACCCTTAATGGATTCAAATCCAATGAGAAAAACTCTCAGCAAAAGAAGGTAGGCAAGAGTCTTGGTTCCACTTGCAAGAAATGCTGAAACAGAGTTTTCTGTTCCGTCATATGCATCTACAGCCCACTGATGCATTGGTACTATTGCTAGCTTGAAACCAAGTCCAACAAATAGAAGTATCAGAGCTATAAGCATAGAGTGATTATCTATGGAAAGAGGAACGAGGTTGAAAGTTCCAGTGGAAAGATAATAGTATGATGAACCGAGAACGATAAAACCGGTGGCAATAATTCCAGTGAAGAAATATTTGGCAGATGCTTCTAGATTTCTTTTTGTTCTTCCAAAAGCTGCCAGTATGTATGTACCTATGCTGATACCTTCAAATGATATGAAGATGAATATCAAGTTAAGGCTGAAAGCTGCTATTATAATTGCAACATTTACGAAAAGAAGCACAGAGAAAAAAATCTCCGGATTGTGGTTTATTTTCTTTCCTGCAGAATATGATATGTAGGCAGAAGAGGCAAGAGATATAAGAGCAAAAAATATGCCAAAATTATTTATAAGGAAGGCATTTTCATAAAAAGATGTTGATACTCCTGTGTCGTAAAGAAGTATTAGAAGAGCTGTTATTGTAAACACACCTATGCTGAATAATGAGTATATAGTGGAATCCCCACTTCTTTTAATTTTACCACTTGCCAGAAATACAAAACCCATCAAACCAAGAAATATTACCGGAATCATTGTTTCAAATTGACTATTATAAAATATCATAAAACTGCCTCCACATATTTAAGAATAATGGAATAAAATGCGTTTGGATAAACTCCAAGAAGAAGTATAATGAGGAAAAGGAATGCGAGAATACCTATTTCAAATGTATTGCCGTCCCTGAGTTCACCTAAGTTCTCATTGTACGGGCCATTCAAAGTTCTCTGAGCAACCCATATATGGTAGGATGCAGTTATTATCATACCAAATATGATGAGGAAAATAATAACTCCAATTTCATAATATGAACTTAGAACAACCGATGCCTCTGCAATGAAGCCTGCCAATCCTGGAAGACCGAGAGACGCCATCAATCCGCCTAGCATGAATGATGAGAGCACGGGCATATTCTTAAATAGACCGGACATTCCTGTTGCATAATCTGTTTTTGTTCTTTTCATTATGAAAAAGAGGGAACCAAACAACAGAGCCATTATCAGTCCGTGAGCAAGTATTTGATATATTCCACCTGCAACTGCCAGTGTCACATCAGATGAATTTCCTGAACCTATTATTGCAATTCCTAGTGAAACATTTATGAAACCCATTGATGCTGCGCTGGCATATGATAACATCCTTTTAATATTGGGCTGAAACATTGCTGTGAATGCAAAATATATGAGACTGATTATTCCAAGGGTTATTATTAACCATCCAAGATTGCTACCAAGAACAGAAGAAATTGGTAAAAGGACATCAAAAAATCCATATCCTCCCATAAGTGATATGCCTCCAGCCAGCACTATTGTTACAGGGTAGGGTGCAGAAGTATAGGCGTCCGGAAGCCATGAATGCAATGGGAAGGACGGCATTTTCACAAGGAAGGCGAATAAAAATCCAAAGTAAACAAAATAGGCCCAGAATGGCTGTACATTCAAAATATAAGTGGAAATAAAAGAAGGGGAAAGAAGTTTCAGCATGTTAAGTGTAAATACATGGTAATTGTTATAATAAAATGAGAAAAGCGTCAGTATTGAAAGTAATAGGAAAACTGATCCAATCTGAGTGTAAACGAAGAACTTTAATGAAGCCTTCTCCTTTCTCTGATCACCATATATTGCAATCAGAAGAAATACCGGAATTATTACTGCCTCCCAGAAAATGTAGAAGAAGATAAAATTTCTTGAATATAGAAGGCCAAAAAGCCCAAGCTCAGTGGTCATCAACAAACCGTAAAATCTTGAATCAAATTTTTCTCTCCCAGAAACATACACTGCAGTAAAAATCACTATTGAAGATAGAAAAATGAGTGTAATGGAAAGTGGAGTTACTGAACCAAGGAAAGAAATTCCTATTGACTTATCGATTGGATAGTTTACAGAGATGGCCAATGCATTACTTTTGGAAAATGTTCTTGTTATTCCATATATGGTAACAAGAACCGCCAGAACTGTACTCTCGGTAAGAGCAACCTCCCATGAATACTTCTTTGTAAGAAAAGGGATAATTGCAAATATTATTGTAAGCAGGAATATAATTAGAAAGAACATTCTTACAGACCTCCAAATATTTCAAGTACGATGAATATTAAAGCTATGCTCCCTATAAGGAAAAGGAAATAATACTCTATTATACCATTTTGTATCTTCCTTAAAACTGAACCAAAGGATAATGAAGCTTCACCAGTCTTCTCAACCCCAATTGAGTAGTAATTTTCAAACGTTGCAATGGCCGATGATATTGGTAGAATAACTCTTTCTGCTATTATTCGAGTGTAAAGATAATCAAGGAAATATTTCCATTTAAGTATTTTATATCCTTTATTCTTTGAAATATCAATCTTCTGCCAGTAACCTGTCAGGTATATGGATGCTGTTATCACTATTCCTAAGGCAACCAATATAAGGGGTGTGAAGGAAATTAGCTCAGGTACCACTGGATGGATTGTATTTGGTGTTATAAAATCGTAGAATCTGTACTGTATGATCCCAAGCCCAAGAGAGAGGGCTGCCAGTATCATTAGTGGTATCAGCGCAATTTTGTTTGGATCCTTGGCCTCCTCAGCAAGCTTCGACCTTGGTTTACCAAGTGCAACCAGGAAAAACATTCTAAAAGTATATAGTGAGGTCATGAAAGCACCTATTGTTAGAAATATCCACGGAATTAGATTAATGGGATTATTGCCAAAATAATTAAAATAAACGTAAGCAGCATCTATTATGGTATCCTTCGAGAAGTATGCAGCCGTAGGAGGAATTGCAGCTAATGTTATGGAACCAATGAACATAAGAGTTATAGTTACTGGCATCCTCCGCCATAAGCCGCCCATTTTTTTAACATCTCTAAGTTCCATTAATGCAAGAAGTATTGCTCCTGCAGTCATGAAAAGAAGGGCCTTGAATACAGCATGCACCACAAGATGAAACATGGAATATCCTACAACGTTGTTTCCAAGGGCGGTAACCAGTCCAAGGGCTGCAGTCATATATCCTATCTGGCTTATTGTGGAATACGCAAGTATTCTCTTTAGATCATTAACTACAATTCCAATTGTACCTGCAAAAACTGCGGTAAATGATCCAATATAGAGTACTGTTTCAGGTGCAATTGAATAAGCACTTGAAAATATAGGAAGGACTCTGGCAACCAGATAAACACCTGCTGTTACCATTGTTGCTGCATGGATAAGTGCAGAAACCGTTGTAGGACCTTCCATTGCATCTGGAATCCACACATGCAATGGGAATTGTGCTGATTTACCAATCGCACCACCAAATAGAAGCAATGCAATCACTGTCAGATTCCATCTTCCAATTTCAGAGGCAATTGCATTTGCATTTGTTATTATATATGGGATGCTCAGTGGAGAGTTTGGATAATAAGCACTTAGGAGAGAATACAGGATGCCCATACCAATAAGAAATAGAAGATCCCCAACTCTTGTTACTATGAAGGCTTTTTTTGCTGCGGAGGCAGCATTAGGTTTGAAGAACCAGAATCCTACGAGAAGATAGGAACAAAGTCCAACAAGCTCCCAGAAAAGGAAGAATTCAAGTAAATTGGACGAAATAACAAGTCCAAGCATCCCTCCAGTGAAGAGTGCAGTTTCAGCAAAGTAAACGTTTTTTCTTGGGTCGTCTTTCATGTAATAAATGGCAAAAAGGTGAATCATCAATGAAACAAATGAAACCATTAATGCCATTATAATTGCAAGATGATCTATGTAAATACCAAAGTCAATGTTTGCAAACCATTCATAGTGTTGGTATATTGGTGTTGAAGAGTTCCTTATACTTAAGAATCCCAATATTGAAATTATAAGACTTATCAATATTGAAATAGAGGAGAGAGGGCCAGACAACCTCTTGTACTTTATTCCTGAAATCAGTATTATTGGGGAGAAAATAATTGGAGTAAGAAATATGAACCAGTATTGATCTAACAATTATTCACCACCTTATGCTCTGAAGGAGCGATATGTCTATCTTACCATATCTCCTGTAAATGGCAACAAGAATGCTTATTCCAGTTGCAGACTCAACGGCAGCAATTGCAATTGTAAATAGACCCATGATTAAAGGAGATGTTGAACCTGTACCAATTGCTGTAGATACAAGACTTAATATTGCTCCGTTAAGTAGCAATTCCACTGATATTAGCATCTTAATCCCAAGTTTTGACACCATTATTCCATAAAGACCTATTGAAAATATTGCTAGTGCAACCAACTGTACAAAAAACTGGTACATCTACTCATCATCCTCCGCATTATGAAACATACCTATTATACCGGCTACCAGTACCACTGAAAGCAATTCAAATGGTATAAGGTATATGTTGAATAACTCATCAGAAATGCTTTTGATAGATTGCTGAACAGGTATGTACGTCCCACCTATAAACAGCACCTCAAGCATAATCACTATGAAAAAAAGTATTGAGGCAATTGCAGCAGGAATTCTATTCAATTTCCTTACCTCCTGTTAACATCATTGTGAATACTAGAAGTGAGGATACTGCTCCAACGTAAACAAGAAGTTCTATGGCACCAAGAAGTGTTGCCCCAATAAATATGAAATCAGCACCAAGAACAAATAAAAACATCATCAGATATATTATTGATCTAACAACATCCCTCTGATGGACCGCCGACATAGCCAGAGCAAGAAGTATTACTGTAAAAATTATTTCAATTATCAGGTATATCATTTCTTGACCTCTTTCTCAGGTTTTTCAAGTTCAAGTGGATCATAAAAGAATATGTTCTTGGTTCTTGCTGTTTCGAATTCATCCGTTAAATATATTGCATCTGTTGGGCATATTTCTTCGCAGTTTCTGCACACTGTACAAGTTCCAAAATTGACTGAAGGGTATATCTTTCTCTTGTTTCTTGGATTATCCTTATCAAGATGAACCATTGTAATTGTAAGGTTGGGGCAAACCTGCTCACAGAGGGTGCATCCTACACAATCATCCGTGCTCAGGTTAATTCTGAATCTGAACCTGTCCCTGATAATGCCTTTTTCCTCAGGATATTGAACAGTTACCGGCTTCTCGAAAGCATGCTTGAAAACGTTTCCCATCCCTCTTAGCATACCGGCAAATGGAATATGTTTCGGTTCCTCTACTTCTTTTACTTTAATCATATAATCCCTCCTAGTACGAGTATCCCTGCTAGTACAAGATTTATAAAAGATATTGGAAGAAGGTATTTCCATCCGAAATTCACAAACTTATCTATTCTTACTCTTGGCATAGAAAGCCAAACTGTCATGGATATCACCACTATAATTATTGTTTTTACTAGAAGCCATATGAAACCTATGTAACTCTCATAAGGCCCGTTATAGCCTCCAAGGTAGATGGTACTTATGAGCATAGAGCCCAAGAAAATTGTACCAAAAAGACCAAGATAAAACATTCCGAATCTCATACCTGAATATTCTGTTGTATTTCCCGTAACAAGTTCACTATCGCTTTCCCCCATATCAAAGGGAGAATATGAGGCTCTTGCAATCATTGCCACAAAAAACACAAAAAAGCCCAGCGGTTCCAGTATTGCATATGGTATAATTTGTGTTGTCACCACCTGGGTTAATGATGTCGGCACTTCTGTCCTTGCTGAAGCCATAACTATTACAGCAAGTATGGACAGCATCATTGGCACTTCAAAGGAAATATCCTTAGCCACACCCCTTAGGGCCCCAAGAACCGCATACTTATTATTAGAACTTATTCCAGAAAGCACTTCACCAATTGGCATTATTGCCAGAAGTGCAAAAATTATTATGAGACCTATGTCCGAGTGAGTAACTGTGAGATTACCAAACCATGCAAGTGGCCCATAAGGGATGAAAATAAACCCCATCATCAGACCAACAAAAACAAGAAGAGGTGCTACTTTATAAGGAAGATCATTTCTCCCTTGAGGAAGTACTGACTCCTTTTGTATAAGTTTAAGTCCGTCTGCCATAACCTGTAAAATCCCAAATTTACCAACTCTATTTGGACCTCTTCTTATTTGCACCCTTGCCATATATTTTCTGAAAAAGTATACCATCCCTGCCACAACAACCGTGGCGAAAACAAGAACTATTATTGTCTCAATGAGATATGCAAGAATATATGCAGGATAATGAGTCAGTGGAGACAATATATCAGCTATCCTTGTAAGGAGATTCATCTGTCAACCTCCCCGAACACTAAATCTATGGATCCGGATATTGCAATCAGATCTGCTATCAATACATCCTTTGCAAGATATGGCAAAACTGACAGATTTTTAAAAGCAGGACTTCTTACATGAACTCTGTAAGGTTTGACCCCTCCGTCACCCACAAGATAAACTCCAAACTCTCCCTTTGGTGCTTCAGTTCTGGCATATACATCCCCTTCGCCTCTAAGCCTTATCATAAGTGATTTCTTTGCCTTAGGGTTAAAATAAGGTCCATCTGGTATCTTGTCAATGGCCTGTTCCACTATCTTTATTGATTGTCTCATCTCTTCAAATCTTACAAGGAATCTGCCATAAACATCTTTCCTTTTTGATATTGGTATGTCAAAGTTCAACTTATCATACATTAGGTAAGGTTCATCCTTCCTAACATCGTATGGTATTCCCGAAGCTCTTAACATTGGACCAGTCACACCATAACTTATTGCAACATCAGGTTCCAGAATTCCAACATTTTTTGTACGGGAAAGAAAAATATCATTTTTAACAAACAGATTGAATATTTCATCCAGTTTTTTAGGGAATTCTTTTGCGTATTCCTTAATTTCGTAAATAATCTTATCGTTAAAATCCTGATAAACGCCACCTATGCTCATGTAGTTGGTCTGCTGCCTTGAACCAGATATTTCTGCAAAAAGATCAAGTATTTTTTCCCTGAGTTCGAAAACATAGAAGAATGGTGTCAACATTCCAAGGTCCAGGCCAAAAGCTCCTGCCCATACAAGATGTCCTGCTATCCTGCTCAATTCACACATAACAGTTCTTATCCACTTTGCTCTCTCTGGAACATCTATTCCCAGCAATTTTTCCGCAGCTTCCAGATAGCCAGCCTCCATATTCATGGCAGAAACATAGTCCATTCTGTCAAAATATATCAATGAATCGCAGTAGTAGTCCAGTTCACATATTTTTTCTGCATTCCTGTGAAGGTAACCAATGACAGGTTCCACCTTTTTCACAGTCTCCCCGTCAAGTGTGAGTTTTAATCTTAATACACCATGTGTTGAGGGATGCTGTGGACCCATGTTCAGTTCTATTAGTCTGTTTTTCAGCGCCCCTTCCTGCATTACCACCCATCCCCCGGATCAAAACTAACATAATCTTCTCCATTCTCATCCATGTTTACATACTGAACTTTGCTCATATCATAATCCTTTCTTAAGGGATAACCGTTCCAACCCTCAGGAAGTAATATTCTCCTCAAATCGGGATGCCCTTCAAATATTATGCCCATCATATCATACTGCTCTCTCTCATCCCAGTTTGCGCTGTCATAAAGTGATGTGAGACTCGGAACCCGTGAGTTTGTAGTTGAAGTTTTTACCACAATCATGGAATTGTCCGCCATTCTTTCAAGGTGATAAACAACTTCAATTCTATCTCTGAAGTCAACACCCGTTATCAATGACAGATGATCAAAGCCCTTTTCCTTCAGGTCTCTGATGAGCTCAACGAGATGCTCTTTTTCAACCCTGAGCACCTTTCTTCCTTTTTTATCCAACTCTTCCTTAACTTCATATGACATAATATTCACCTGTCAGCTTCATTTCTTATTTTCTTCTGAAGAAGCATAATTCCATAAGTCAGAGCTTCCGGTGTTGGAGGACAGCCTGGTACATACACATCTACGGGTACAACCCTGTCAACTCCAAGAACAACAGAATATCCCTGATTGTATGGGCCACCCTGAGTGACGCACGCTCCCATTGCTATGACATATTTTGGATATGGCATTTCATCATATAGTCTCCTTAACCTTGGAGCCATTTTTTTCGTCACGGTTCCTGAAACTATCATAAGATCTGACTGTCTTGGGGAATTCCTGAAAACCTCGCTTCCAAATCTTGATATGTCAAGTCTGGACGCCTGAACTGCCATCATCTCAATGGCGCAGCAGGCAAGCCCAAAAGTTAATGGCCATATGGAATTGCTTCTGCTCCATTCCATAGCCTTTTCCAGCGTAGTAGTCAGGAAACCTGCATCTCCGGTCTTCATCTTAACCACCTCATATAACCCTTCCTGAATGCATAATATACAGAAAATATGGGCATCAGGATAAATATTATTGTTTCAATAAATGGAAACAAGCCAAGATTTTTGAAATCATAGGCCCATGGAATCAACAGGGCCATATCAACGTCGAAAAGTATGAAAAGCAACACGATAACATAATATTGGACTCTCACTAACCCATTGTATTCACCCCTTGCAACTTCTCCAGATTCATATGGCTCTGTATACCTTGAATTTGGATCTGGTGAACCTTCCCTGGAGAGATTCTTTATAACATCTGAGACTTTTAATTCTGGTCTGAATGGGCCTTTTTTAAGTCTAGAGTGACTTAAGGATGGAAGTACTGTAAACAGAAGAAACATGCCCAGTGCAAGTAAAACCAGGGCAATCAATGGAGGTATATATCCGTAAAGTGACACGATGAGATATTTTAGGAAAATATTTAAGTGTTGTTTTGAAAATATTATTTTTTCAGTCTTTTTATTATACCAAGAAGAATGGATGGATCAACGGGTCTGAGAAATTTTTCCCTTAGTTCACTCAATAATGCCCCTAGATTTTTTTGTTCATTAAAATCAGATGAATTGATTGCCTCTTCTATTTCTTTTTCAGAGAGTGGAATGAGATTTCCTCCATCCTTTATTTCATCGAATTTTTTCCCAGATGAAATAAGTTCAAGGGCGAATTCATATGATATCCTTGGAAGATTCATATCTCTGCAATACTCCACTATCCTTTGAACATCCATAATATGGAACCTGATACCCCTTTTCTTCTCAATTTCAGGAATTGTCTGTATTAAGAGTCTTGCCAATATCTTACCATTGTTTTCGTCTCCAAACTTTTCAACAAAAGAAAATTGACCTGTTTTAATTAAGGTCTCTGCATCCTGTGGAGAAATTTTAAGATTAGTGGTCATTCTTGAAATCCTTTCCTCCTTTAGCAAAATATCATACCTTTTTTTCACTTTAGATGAAACTATTGCTTCAACATCTGTTTCAGGATACATTCTTGATGATCCTGAAAGTGGTCTCATATACCTTGTATTTCCCTCATCATCAGCAGCTCTGGTCTCTGAAAAATCCAAACTCAGTATCTTCTCACTTCTTTCATTTATTATATTCTCCAAGATTTGAAATTTTTCCATTTCTGCCCCTATGAGAAGAAAAGCATCATTTTCTTTTCCATCCAAATATTCCATAATTTTTTTGCTATCAATATCCGTTAAACCGTATGCTGGGATTTCGTCGCTGTGGATCATACCCATGATTCCAAACTGTTTCAAGGCATCAGCAATCTCACGTCCAATTCTAAATTCGCCTTTTTTAAGCAAACCACTTGCATTTTTTAACAGTCCTCCAAAAATTCTCTCACCCTTTTCTAGATGCCTTAGGAGAACTCTGGAATTTGTGGTAACGAAAAGATTGGTAACATCTATCAATTCCAATTTGCTGTAGCCACCCCTTTCCTTCCATATTTTTACAGCCTCTGCAAGTTTTTTCTCCCTTGATATTTCCCTCTCAATTACATCACCTATGAGGGACAGCTTACTGACACCTTTTATCTCAACCCTTCCATATCCCAAAGAAACGTTAACGTCCTGTCTTATGGCATCGGCCCCTTTCCTTAATAGACCTGAGGATAATATCATATCTCCGATAAATTCAGCAACTCTTATGGCCTCTTTCGCATTTTCAATATCTGGAGCTGTAGATATTTCAATCAAAGGTATTCCCAACCTTTCCAGAGAATATTCGACAGTCTCTTCATTTTCTCCAATTTTTCTGCAGGCATCTTCTTCTAAGCATACTGTTTGTATTCCAATTCTTCTACTATCAATATCTATCCAGCCTCCCATGCCAATAAGTCCAGTCCTCTGAAATCCAGAAGTATTGGAGCCATCCACCACAACTTTCCTCATGAATATAATCTTATCCGGCACATCAGAATGAACTTTCTCTGCCACAGATAATGCAGCGGATAGGGCATTCTCTGAAGGTGAATCAGGTGGTTTTTCATCAGCCTCAACAAGGCATGAATTTGTTGTCACCCTGTATGAATATTTCTTTCCCCTTGAAATTTCATATTCAGTTGATATATCAGTTGTCCCCGTTTCACCCTTTGAAACGTGTAAATTTCTTTCGAATTTTCTTTCTTTTTCTATACCTTCATTTTCACATCTACAGAAGAGTTTCCCTGTATTCAGCTGAAGATGAACTTCCAGCCCTATTTTCAATTTCTCCATCATATCCCCTCTCTCTGAACTATCTCTCCGGAAATGTTGGTTCTCATAATTTCTTCAAATTTCTCCTCTTTGTAGTTTCCAAGAACGTACATTGCCTTCACGTATGCAGTTTCAGGAAGAATATCTCCAAGGTAAATTACCCCGGATTTTTTTAATTCTCTCCCTGTTCTGTATACCAGAGGATCAACCTCACCATAAATACACTGAGTGGTCATAACTATTTTTTTCCCTGAGTCAGTCAGCCTTTTAAAAACAGGTATTAGATTTTCATTAACATTTCCAAGACCTGTTCCCATTATTATTGTTGCCTTTTCCTTTTCAATAAAAGTTTCCACAGCCTCTGGTTCGATTCCCGGATAAAAGTAAAGAATTCCTACCCTACTTTCCAGTTTTTGGTCATATTCATTTGATTCATCTGGGGGCCTAAGGCCATCTGACATCTCTTTCAATCCGTCCATATAGTAACCTAATGGTTCTGCACCAATGCTCTTGAATGCATCCCTCCTTGTTGAATGCATTTTTCTTGTTCTCACACCTCTTGTTAGTTGTATCCTCCTATCCGATATGGATTCATGCATTGAAATTCCAATCTCTGAATTTTTTTCAATGGAAAATGAAAGGGCAGCTTCTAGATTTAAATAGGAATCACTGCTTGGTCTGTCCGAACTTCTCTGTGAACCAGTAAAAACAATTGATCCTTTCCTCTTTTTTATTAAAAATGAAAGCGCTGCTGCTGAATATGACATTGTATCTGTTCCGTGGGAAATCACAACACCAGTATTTTCATTAAGTTTTTCTGAAACCGTTTTTGCCATTCTTATCCAGTGTTCCGGTTGAATATTTTCGCTAAGAATACTTGAAAAATCATAAACTTCTATTGAGTAATTTTTTTTAATGTATGGATTGCTCTCTGCGATTTCTCTTATATCCATGGATGGAAAAACTGCTCCTGACGAATAGTCAACTCTGCTCGTTATGGTCCCGCCAGTTGATATGATGCAAACAGGTTCACCTGAACCATACCTCTCTGGTGATTTAGCCCTTACACCATTTTTTAATATTTTTTCCTCTCTTAAAATTTTTTCAGGTTTTACAATAATGTTGTAGCCATTCTTTAGTTTGACATTCAAAAGTTCTCCTTCCTGTGAAATCTTTAACCCTGTTATTTCTTTTCCTTTCCATATGAATGTGATGATCTCCTGAACTTCAGATATTTCATTCATGGTTTCCGGATTGTGGATTAAAATAAATTGTTTTATTAAATTTTAAGGTTTTTCAATATTTCTTTTGCAATTATGACTCTCTGTATTTGATTGGTTCCTTCATATATCTGAGTTATTTTAGCATCCCTAAAGTGCCTCTCAGCATCCAGATCAGTTGTGTATCCATATCCACCAAATAATTGAAGACTCTTTTCGGCCACTTCCAAAGCCACATCTGATGCATACATCTTTGCCATTGACGACTCCATAATACAGGCTTGATGTTTATCCCACATCTCTGCACTTTCATATGTCAGAAGTGTTGCAGCTTTCAATTTTGTTGCCATATCTGCTATCATAAATTGAATTCCCTGAAAATCTGAAATGGGTTTTCCAAACTGCTTCCTCTCCTTTATGTAGTTTATGGCCTCTTCAAAAGCTGCTTTTCCTATACCTAGGGCTTGGGCAGCAATTCCTATCCTTCCTGCATCCAGGGTCTCCATAACAACCTTAAAACCCTCATTCATTTTTCCAACTAGGTTCTCCTCAGGAACTATTGCATTTTCAAAAACAAGTTCAACAGTGGAAGATCCCCTAAGTCCCATTTTTTTTATGTCTTTGCTAATCCTGAATCCTGGGGTATTAGCATCCACAACTATTGTGCTGATGCCCTTATGCCCTTTACCTGGGTCAGTTACAACATCAACAACAAAGAATTTTGCAAGCCTCCCATTAGAAATAAATATCTTTGAACCATTTATTATAAATTCTCCATTCTTAAGTTCTGCCCTTGTTTTTATTGCAGCAGCATCGCTTCCAGCTCCTGGTTCAGTTAATGCCAGACCTCCAACAGCTCCTTTTGCCACCTCAGTCAGGTATTTTTTCTTAAGGTTTTCTGATCCAAACATCAATATAGGTTCAGCAAAAAGTGTTAAAGCTCCATCCAGAACAAGAGAGGTACTTGGACAGGCCTTTGAAAGTTCCTCTATCACATGCATCAGAAAACTGAAGCTCATTCCTATTCCTCCATATTCTTTAGGAATGTATGATGCAAAAAGACCAAGTTCTCTCATTCTGTTTATTATCTTTTCCGGCACTTCCTCTTTCAGATCTATTTCCCTTGCAAGTGGTTTAACTTCTTCATTTGCAAATCTTTTTACATATTCAAGAACATCTCTTTCCTCTTCATTCAACTCGTGCATAAATGGTAATTCTCTATAAATACAAATATTTAAGTAATAAGGTTTAGATTTTTTTGATCTCTATACCATCTTTTGCTCTTCTTGAAATTTCTGATAAAATTTCTCCATACATCCCAGATGGAATCTCTAAAACGCAAATCCATTTTCCATCATTTGACCATTCTTCTTTCAATATGTTTCCAAGTCTGTTTATCTCGCCATATAATTTCCCATATAATTCTCCTTCAATTCTGATAGCTATTTTTGTCTTCTCCATTCTTATTGGTATCAAAGGCTTTATCTCTTTCAAAACATAATTTAGCTGTTCATTTATTGGTTTAAAAGGATCTATATGAACCTTTGCCTCTTCCATTGCAGCCTCAATTCTTGAGGGTGGATTCGGTGCATTTGTCTGAGGGTTGAAACCCTCCTTTGCAATGATGTTTATTATTGCTTTTCTCTTGCTCTCCTGCATACGATGCCTCTGCTCCGTCGTAAGCTGGATCTGTCCTTTTTTCACAATTTCGAAAACAATCTCTTCCAGTTTATCAGTCTTGAAGACTTCCTTTATTGAATCCTCTCCAGCCCTCTCACCCTTTTTTGCATCTTTAAATACAGTTTCACTTGCAATATCCTTTTCAAGGTCCAGCTTTCCCTCTCTTATTTTCTCTATGGCATCAGGATCAACCAGAATTTCAAATTTGTGACCAGCATGCTCGTATCTTGCAATAATGGCATCATCCAGCTTAACCATAACATGTTAATGTATGCAATAAGATAATTTTTAGTATTTTTAATTTAAAAAATTTTGACTACAAAAATTAAATATTTGTGCCATAAGGTCATATTATTATATGGAAATACAATAACCAGAGCAGTTGCGGAGGTTGTCGAGTCAGGTTAAAGGCGATGGATTTAGGGTCCATTCCCGCAGGGGTTCGCCGGTTCGAATCCGGCCCTCCGCATTTTTAAATAAGTCTATTTGTCCTGAAATTAAAAATTGAATTTTTAATTACTTTCAAAAATCATAAATGGTGAGCTTTTTATTTGGATGAATATGAGAATCATAGATAGAAAGAAAAACCTGTTAAAAATTAGGGATCTCAAGATCTATCTTATCCTAAAACGTTTGAACAATATCATAAGGATGATTTAGGAAGAAATAGGTCAAAGGAGTTCTTCAGGAATCACATTTATGTGTTTCTAAATTTTTAAGTGCATATGAGTAGATAACAAATTTTAACCATCCTAATTTCCAAAATCTTGTGAATAAAATTCTCTGAGAAATAATAATATTGTTTGATATCAAAAGATAAGCAAATATATTACATATTTAAATGTTAAAAACATCCAATATGGTTACAAGCATAATTTGAAATTGAACTAACCGGCTCTATCTTTTAATTATTTTAAAATTGAAAAAGTTATAACTTCACTTTGACCATTAAATTAAGAAATTAAATAATAAATTCTCTTCTTACATTTTAATGTGTTTTAAGCCATTCTGTAATAATATTCACAGCCTCACTGTCCAGCTGCGTTTTATCAGAATTATATTGAGAGGCCGCAATTTCTGCAGAAATATTCTCTACGTTAAATTCAACGTGTTTCAAAACATGATCAGCATTTTCCGGGTATTCAAATTCAACTGTACCTTTATGAGAAAGTGCTGTTTCAAGCAATTTTCCATCTTGTTTCCAGTTTACCTGAATGTCCTTCTTTCCTATTACTATTAACACAGATTCTTTAATTTTTTTTAATTGTTTTATCAAAGAATAGTTCCAGAGCTCTCTTGAGAACGGTAAATTGTAAGGATTTTCAAGGGAGTAGAGCATAAGTTTTACATTTTTCGGTAATGAATTTTTTATTTCCATCTTTTTTCCTTTTAAAAATTGATCTATAGCACTATCATAATCTTTCATAATTTCATTAGGATCTTTAAGTGATTTGATCTGTGAAAGTAACTGGCTTCTTGCAACATCTGCAATAGATTTTCCAGATACTCCTATTAACACCAAAGCTTTAAATTTTGGGCTAAATTTACTAAGCTGGTAGTTAACCGCATGAATACCGCCCTCACTGTTAGCCACTGCGTATATCCTTTCTTCTATAACATTTGCATGTGATATAATGGATGTCATTGCTCCCGCTATCTCTTCTACATGAGTTTCCATACTTAATTTTCCTGCAAACTTTGAAAGATTTTCCTTTAAATGAGGACCAGAAGTCATTTTATCATATCTGAGTGTTACAAAGCCTTCCTCAGCAAGTTTTTGCGCCAAAAGCTTTCCACTTCCGTTTTTGCCAGACAAAAGGGGTGAGCACCAATCCCTATCAGTTGGTCCACTGCCAGCAATTAAAATAATCCCAGGATGATATAGATTGTCATCTGGATACAAAAGACTTCCAAAGATTTCAATGCCTCGAACCTCCCAACATACTTCTTTGGAAACTATTTTATTCATAGACATAACGTATTAATATAAATCATATAGTAATAATTTTTCTTATTAAAAAAGGATTATTTTGATTTCACTTTATAATTATTTATTAAGAACTAAATTTTAAATAAAAATCTTAGCTGGTTAATGAATCTTAAAAAATTTTTTCCATTTTATGATTAAAAACGAATTATAAAAAAGATTGATTTTGAAGTATTTTTCATAAAAATGAAAAAAACTTTAATACACTTCTCTGATTTCAGTCTGATCTTTCTTAAAATGATTATGGGTGATACTGATCAATACAGCAAAAATAATCAAAAAACTTATGGAAAACAAAACTGTACTTTTTTTTGGGCCCGCCTGGCTTGCCATGATGTCAGATATGGATGTTTCATCATATATAGGTGCGGCACAAACAGGGGCATTGTTTGGTTATGGATTAATATGGTATTTAATTCTTCTTATCATCCCTCTGTATATTGTACAGGAGCTTGCAGGAAAAATCAGCATAATAGGAAAAGGAGGGCTTGGTACAATTCTTAGAATAAATTATGGAAAGAAAATAGCATCATTAGCATCCTTTCCCATGGCATTAACTGATATGGTTACATATATAATAGAATATCTTGGAATGGCGGTGGGTTTGGAAATTATTGGTATCCCAATAATCGTTTCAATTCCAATTATTTATGCAATTCACATATTGATTGTAACAGGAAGGAACTATAGGGAGTCTGAGAAGATCCTCATAATGATATCAATAATTTTATCTATTGCACTTTGTTCATCCCTTTTTCTTAGAGGTTTAATGCCATTAAATAGTAAGAATGGAAACCCACTTCTTTTTGAAAACACATCATCCTATTTTCTTATTTTTGCTGCAGATCTTGGTGCTGTAATAATGCCTTTTATGTTATTCTTCCAGGCATCTGCCACAGGGAAAAAACTAAATGATCTTAAATTAAAAAACATAGAAATTTCAACAGATAGAGCATTAAAGATGATGAAAAGGGAAACACTGATTGGTGCAATGGTTACAGAGATGTTAATGGTGGTTGCAGAGATGGCATTCACAGGAATTTCAAGTGCATCCAGATTATCGCTCTTCTCCAATCCTTATTATCTTGGAAAGGTTTTAACTCCAGTAGCGGGAAAACTTTCCCCTTATATTCTTAGCATTGGATTAATTTCTACAGGTTTCCTTGCATTGATCACAATTTCACTTGGAAGCGCATGGGGTGTAGGAGAAGCCCTTGATTTGCCCCAAAAATATTACTGGATCATCTATACAGTTGAGAGTTTACCTGCTATTATTATAGTGATCTCTATAAATCCATCTCTTCTGATAAATTATGTTTTGTATCTTCTCGTATTCTTTGTTTTTGCTCTTATTACTCCAATGGTAATGATGTTTTATATAGGGAAAAATGAAAATATAATGGGAGCATATTCGATGAAAAAATGGGAACAATTTTTATATATTTTCATACTAGTGGCAATTATTTCAATGGGAATCCTGGGTGTAATCCTCTGATTTTAATTTCGATGATAAAAATCTAAAATAATTTTATTTAACAATTTCCTCATAATTAGTATAATATACCAGATTTAAATATTAAATATTATGTTTTGTTCAAAATGTGGTTCCCTGATAAATAAAAACGCAGACGGAAAATTTGTGTGCCCTAACTGTGGTAATGAAGAGAAGAAAAAGAAAAACACATCTCAAAATAAAATAGTGACACAAACAACTGTAAAGGAAGTTCTTGTTATAAAATCCGATGATCATGTTGAGCCCCTGGATTCAGAAGCAGTATGTCCTAAATGCAACCATGTTGGAGCATATTATGTGCTGAAACAGACAAGGGCTGCTGATGAACCAGAGACCGCCATTTACACGTGTGAGGCTTGCGGACACAGATGGAGGGAATACTGAAACATGGTTCTTGAAAACCTTGGAAGTTCATTGAGAGAAGCACTGAGAAAGATAAGTGGTGCAGGATACATAGATGAAGATGTATTAAAAGAAGTTTTGAAGGACATACAGCGTGCTCTTCTTAAGGCTGATGTAAATGTTAGATTAACATTAAATTTATCGAGAAAAATTCAGGAAAGAGCAAAGAATGAAAAACCACCTGCTGGAATGTCTCCTCAGGATTACATCCTGAAAATTGTTTACGAGGAGCTTCTTTCAATTTTAGGTCAGGAATCAAGATTAAAAATATCACCACAGACAATAATGCTGGTAGGTCTTTACGGACAGGGAAAAACAACAACCGCAGGGAAACTGGCCAGGTTTTTTCAAAAAAAAGGATTGTCCACATTACTGATTGCCTGTGATGTCCACAGACCTGCTGCTTATGAGCAGTTGAAAACTGTTGCAGAGCAGAGTGAGGCTATTTTTTTCGGAATTAAAGGAGAAAAAAATCCGCTGAAAATATACAGGGAGGCAATTAAAGAACATGGTGATGTTCCGGTTAAGATTGTTGATACAAGTGGAAGGGATTCCCTGAGTGAAGATCTCTTAAAGGAAATAAGGGATTTAAAAAGCGAAGTTAACCCTGATGAAACATTGCTCATTATGGATGCAACAGTTGGTCAGCAGGCGGGACCTCAGGCAGAGGCCATTAACAAATCCACAAAAATTTCTGGAGTTATAATCACAAAGATGGATGGTACCGGAAAAGGAGGGGGTGCGCTGAGTGCTGTTGCTGAGGTTGGAGCACCCGTCTACATGATAGGAACTGGTGAACATCTGGATGATTTTGAAATATTTAATCCGAAGAAATTCCTGCAGAGACTTCTGGGAATGGGTGATCCAGAGGCATTGCTTGAACTTGCAAAGGACATTGAAGTGGACGAAAAGAAAACAGAGGAAACACTTTCAAAAATAATGACAGGAAAATTCAATTTGATGGACATGTATGATATCTGGGAAAAATTCTCCAAACCATCCATCATTAAAAAGCTTTTCAGCGCATTACCTGTGGCAAAGCTTCCCGGGAATGCAGCCTCGGCACTTGATCCAGAAAAAGCTCAGGAAAAAATTTCCAGGTACCGTGTTATAATGGACTCAATGACATATTATGAGATGGAAAATCCTGATGAAATAAATTCAAAGAGAATCAAGAGAATAGCAATGGGATCAGGAACATCAGAACAGGATGTGAGAAACCTACTTAAAGAATATAGGGCAATGAGAGATAATGCAAAAATGATGTCAAGCAACAGGGCATTGAAAAAAATGCTCAAAAATCAGATGGCTGGAAAGGATATAATGAAAGATCTTGAAAATTTAAGTCAATAAATTGGTATTTTTTTTAATATTGCCTCGAACGGATCAGAATTTTCAATACCTTTAATATAATCAGTATAAAGATTATGAAGTTCAGTCATATTTTTCAATCCTTTAATAGATTGAGATGTTGAGAGAATGGAAAAATCCATACAAAAAGCTGCAGAATTTCCAAGATAGTTTGTGGTTCCAACCATGTTACCTAAAATAAAAATGTTTTCAGATGTTTCTGGAATACAGGTGTGCAGATCTCTCCTGTAACCATAACTGTAAACGCAGTTGTCACAATTAATATATTGTGTTGACAATCTCACTATCTTACCATTTCCGTACCCTTCAACATTAATATGATCAGTCTGAAAATAAACCAAAATTTTTCTCTCTGAATTTTTAGATGGGCAGTAGCATATTTTTCCAGAAACAGTTTTTCTTTCGCATTTTTCATGGTGTTTGATGTATTCAGAGTAGGGATTTCCATCACCAATCAAAACAAAATCGTAACCTCCATATACGGAGTTGTTTGTCTGAAGTTTTATCCTACCCTCACCCTCTATTATTTTTTCAATTTTTGTCTTTGTATAGAATTTTGAAAACTTCATCCTTGCCCATTGATTTCTCAAAAACTTTTCCCTATCTATTATGTAAATTGGATCATCCTCAGGAATCCTGTAACTGTACATTTGATTATCCACAACCAATTCAATATCATTTACAATTGATATTAAATCATTTTTGGGATCAAATCTTTCTGAAATTTGACTTTTCCTTATAAATAGAGTGCTCTCGGGGGGATACGCAAGATCCTGGGATTTTTCAAAAATATCGAATGGCACACCATTTTTAGAAAGTTCATAAGCCGCTGCAAGAGAGCTGATTCCTGAACCTATAATTGCAGTTTTTCTCACTGAAATGTGATGCAATATTTATTTATAATCATGAATGTTTTCACAATGGCAGTATGAAAAAAGATGACGCAGTTTTCATAGTAAAAAAGATCGAAGAAGTTGCTCCCGATCATCATTTTGAATTTAGGGAACCATTCTGGGTGATGATCAACACAATGCTTTCTCACAGAACTAAGGACGAGGTAACAGACAATGCAGGCAGGGCTCTTTATGAAAAATACAGGGATGCAAAGGGACTGTCAAAGGCAAATTATGATGACGTTTTAAAAATAATAGATAAGGTAGGTTTCAAAACTGTGAAAGCAGCAAGAATTATTGAGGCTGCAAAAATAATTATTGAAAAGTTTGGGGGGGAGGTTCCAAAATATAGGGAACAACTTATGGAGATACCTGGTATAGGAAGAAAGACAGCAAACGTTGTGCTTGCTGACGGTTTTGGAATACCGGCAATCGCTGTTGACACACATGTGATGAGAATAAGTATAAGAACAGGATTGAGCAAAAATAAAGATCCGGACATGATTGAGCAGGACCTCATGAAACTTATTCCTGAGGATTTATGGCTTCAATTAAACACAAGATTTGTTGAGTTTGGAAAGTCCGTCTGCAGACCGGTTGGGCCAAAATGTAATGAGTGTCCTGTATCCTTTAAATGTAATTATGGTAGAAAGCACACAGGAAATAAAGGTTAGTTTTTTTAATACGGGAAGAATTGAGCCCCATGACTTTAACACTCATAACCGGTGCTTTTGGGCAGGTTGGAACTGAAATTCTGGATTATCTTCTGGCATCAATTGATACAGATATTATTGCAACGGACATTAATGTGAAGGGAAAGAATTTTGAAAATGAAAGGGTGACTGTGGATTATCTTGATGTGAAAGACAGGGTTGCAGTGAATACCGTAATGAAAAAATACAAACCGGATTATGTTTTTCATCTTGCTGCAATATTGTCGGCATCAGGAGAAAAAAATCCAATTCTTGCATATGACGTAAATCTAACTGGCACATTGAATGTACTTAACGGTGCCGCGGAATTAAATACCAGACGTGTTTTTGTCCCCTCCACTATTGGTATTTACGGCCCTGAAATAAGAAAGGATAAGGCTCCTCAGGAGAACTGCTCAATTCCAAGGACAATGTACGGCATAACAAAATACTCTTCAGAAATGCTTTTCCTCTATTTTGCAGAAAAGTTTTCACTTGATGTGAGAAGCATTAGATACCCCGGACTGATAAGTTACAAAACGCCCCCAACTGCTGGAACCACAGATTATGCCGTTGATATGATAATGCATGCTGCAAGGGGAGAAAATTACAAATGTTATTTGAAAGGTGATACAAGGCTTCCCATGATGTATATGGAAGACGCAATGTCATCAACAATGAAACTATTCTTTTCAAATTCAGAAAAAATTAAAAAAGGGTACAGCTACAATATAATGTCATATTCAATAACTCCAAAGGAACTTCAGGATGAACTTCGTGAAATTTTCCCCAATTTTAAGGTTGAATATGAGCCTGATTACAGGCAACAAATCGCAGAAAGCTGGCCCGAATCAATTGATATACGGCAGGCAGAAAATGACTGGGGTTTTAAGCCTCAATACGATCTAAAGAAAACTGTCAGAGACTTTATTTCTAATGTTTAGGCATTATCTGTTTACCAGCGATAATTCCACTACGCATCTGTTTGTTCCCTCTGAAAACTTTTCCTTTATCACAATGTTATCCTCGCCCACCTTCTTGATTATGTCACGATCGAGAACGCCACAGATTATATCTCCCCTGTTCTTTGCTAACTCATAAAATATACAATTATATCTGATGATCCTCGCAATATCCCCTTCAACTTCAATCTTTGCATGATAACCAAGATTGTTAAGTATTTCTATAAAATTTTGAAGTTTTCTTATTTTATCATCTCTTGTATCAGCAGGGCCAATTGTTTCAGCGTTAATTAGTCTGTCAGCTATCTTTGAAAGCATCATATTCATGCCTGTGTCCCCATAATCCTTAATGAACTGATCAAGGAAGAGTGAAAGTAGTTCTGCATATTTTTTTGGGAAAAGCTGCATACCCTTTACTGTAATCTCATACTGTTTTGTGGGCCTTCCTGCCTTCTCTTTTTGAAAGAAAGCCCTCACATATCCGTTTTTCTCCAGTGAATTAAGATGCTGGATTATTGCCGTTTTGTTAAGTTGAAATTTTTCAGAAAGATAACCTACACTCTTCGGTCCATCCGCAAGTTCTTCTATTATTTTAGTTCTTGCTTCACCCAGAAGTGGTGAGACTGTTATACTTTCTTCCATGATCCATTATAATCAGGAACTATATTAATTTGTTCAATTTAGACATAAAAAAATGTTTAAATAAGTTAAAAGTATTAACCTCTATGCCATTACTTGAAATAAAGAATCTTTCAGCAAACGTGGGAGAAAAGAAAATACTGAATGGTGTAGATCTCACGGTAAGGGGTGGAGAAATACATGCATTGATGGGACCAAACGGGGCTGGTAAAAGTACACTGGGAAATGTTCTGATAGGCCATCCCAACTATACAATTGAGGGTGGTAAAATCATCCTGGATGGAATCGATCTTACCGATAAAACACCTGAGGAAAGAGCAAGAGCCGGGTTGTTCCTGGCATTTCAGAGTCCAATTGCAATACCAGGTGTAAAAATATCAACATTTTTGAGGAGTGCTTACAAACAGCTACACCCTGAAGATAAGAGAACAATAACACAATTTTATGATGATGTCAAGAAACATCTTAAAAAAGTTGGGCTGGACGAATCCTTCCTTTCAAGGTCTGTAAATGATGGTTTTTCCGGTGGAGAGAGAAAGAGATTTGAAATATTGCAGATGGCAATATTCCAGCCAAAGATTGTTGTACTTGACGAAATAGATTCCGGACTTGATGTTGATGCATTGAAACTTGTTGCTGACGAAATAAGGGATTATTTTGGTGAGCAGGTAGGTTTCATAATAATAACACACTATCAGAGAATATTGAAAAATATAGATCCTCATTTCGTTCACGTACTGGTGAATGGAAAGATCGTGAAAAATGGTGACAAATCTCTTGCGCTTAAGATTGAAGATGAAGGATATGATTGGATAAAGGAGTGATGAAAATGCAAAATGTAACTAAGGAAGAGGAAATAGAAAAGCTTCTGGATAGCTTAAAGAATGTGAATAGCTCTGACTGGGAATTCAGGGACAGCTTCAACCCTGTTTATTCAACAGGCAGGGGTCTGACCAGGCAGGTGGTAGAGGAGATTTCAGAAATTAAGAAAGAACCTGACTGGATGAGAAGATTAAGATTGAAAGCACTGGAAGTTTTCCAGTCAAAGCCCATGCCAAATTGGGGGCCTGACTTATCAGGCATAGACTGGGAAAACACCACATATTATAACAAACCTGATGACAGGAAATCGAACAATTGGGATGACGTTCCCGATCAGATAAAGGATACTTTCAAGAAACTGGGTATCCCTGAAATGGAACAGAAATATCTTGCCGGATCAGTTGCACAGTATGAAAGTGAAGGAGTTTATCATTCACTGAAGAAAGTGTGGGAAGATAAAGGAGTTCTTTTCATGGATCTTGATTCAGCCGTAAAGAAATATCCTGATCTTGTTAAGAATTATTTCTGTAAGGCTGTTCCTTTTACAGACAACAAATTTGCTGCTCTTAATGGTGCAGTATGGAGCGGTGGCTCATTCCTTTATGTTCCAAAGGGAGTTCATATTGATCTCCCATTGCAGACATATTTCAGAATGAATAATGAAAGCACAGGTCAGTTTGAACACACAATTGTGGTTGGAGATGAAGGTTCATCCCTACACTACATTGAAGGATGCACTGCTCCAAGATGGGACAAGGATTCATTGCACAGTGCAATTGTTGAGATCTATGCACATAAGAATTCAAATGTAAGATATACAAGTGTTCAGAACTGGTCAAAGAGTGTTTACAACATGCCTACAAAGAGGGCATGGGTTGACGAAAACGCAAGGATGGAGTGGGTCGGTGGGTCACTCGGTTCAAAGGTTACAATGATCTACCCGTCTTCATATCTAAGAGGACCTTACGCTTCAACCTCAAATCTTAACATTTCTCTTGCAAGCCCAGGCACAATAAAGGACACAGGTGCTAAGGCAATTCACATGGCACCGCACACAACATCAAAAATAATTGCAAAGAGCATAAGCATTGAGGATGGAAAGGCTATTTACAGGGGACTTCTAAGAATGAACAAAGGTGCAACAGACGCAAAATCAAAGGTTCAGTGCGATGCGCTTCTAATAAATTCTGAATCCCAGTCTTATACATTCCCATACGATGAAATATACGAACCAACAGCAACATTCTCACATGAGGCAAGTGTTGGAAAAATAGGTACAGAGGAACTTACATATCTGAGATCAAGGGGTCTTTCTGAGGATGAGGCAAGTTCAATGATAGTTCTTGGCTTCATGGATGATGTGATGAAGGAGATACCCATGGAGTTTGCAATTGAGATGAACAGGCTTGTCAAACTTGAGATGGGAAAACTTGGGGCAGTCGGATGATAAAATGGAAGAATTTCATGACATTTTAAAAAGTAAATTGAATGATCCTGCTTACGATTTCAGGCAGGAATCATACCTTTCATTTCTCAAAATACCTCCAAGGAATTACAGGGAAAGTCCAACCACAAAGGACTACATAGACATAAATGAAAATGACATTCTGAAAATGTCATCATCAATTTATGAGGACAATATAATGGACCATCAAGAAGGATATGACATCATTATACACAATGGATTCATAAAAATTAACGCCACCAATGGAGTATCTGTAAGAAATCTTCAGGATGCATATAAGGAAAGAATGAACCCTGTACTTTACAAAATTGGAAAGTCAAGAGAGGAAATGCTAATAAATGCATCATGGACTTCAGGCTCATATGTATGTATTCCGGAAAATTACTCAGGAAATCTCAGATTACTTTTAGAAAATGATTCTAAGGCTTCAGGAGCTGAAAAGCATGTAATAAACATAGGAAAATTCAGCAATGTCAACATAGAGATGACAGTTTTGAGCAACGGAGCCTCTGATGAAAACTCAATTCAGGGAAAGTCAATTTATATCAACATGGAGAGAGGATCAACAATGGAATTCAATTATCTTCAGGATAAGGGAAAAAACATTTCTGATTTAACATATGTGAGAACATATATGGAAGATGATTGCACAGCAAAATTGTTTCACATAAATCATGGAGGAAGATCCGTAATATTTCAAACTGATTCCGAGCAATATGGAATCAATTCAGATTACAGGGTATTTGGTGCAAGTTTCAGTTCAGGGACTCAGAGGATAGATATAAGGGACAGCAGTTTGCAGATAGGGAGGTCAACATCAGCAGATATTCAGGTAAGGGGCGTGGTCACAGGTAAAAGTCTTACAATTCACAGAGGCAACGTTGAGATAGAATTTGAAAGTCAGGAATCAACAGGTTTTTACGATTCAAAAATTCTCCTTCTTTCAAAAGAGGGATATGCAAATTCAAAGCCAGGTCTGATGATAAAAAACAGCAACACAAGGTCAAAACATGGATCAGCCATTAGCAGTGTTGATGAGGATCAACTTGTTTACCTTGAGAGCAGAGGTATAGAAAGAAAAGAGGCAATGAAAATGATAACTTCAGGTTTCATAGAATCACTTCTTGAAAAAAGCAGAAATCAGAAGTTCAAAGAAATTGTAACAAATTATGCCGAGTCTTTAGAAGTATGATAGAATGTTGAAAACTGAAGAAATAAAACAACATTTTCCAATTTTTGAAAAGTTTGAGAAAGAAGGTATAATTTACCTTGATAGTGCAGCAACGGCACAGAAACCGAAAGAGGTTATTGAGGAGATAGAAAGATTTTATACAGATTACTGCAGCAATGTACACAGGGGCGTTTACAGAATAGGGGAAATTGCAACTGATAAATATAACAAGGCAAGAGAGAAGGTTTCCAGATTCATAAACGCATCCAGTGAATCGGAAATAATTTTTACAAGAAATACGACGGAAGCCATAAATCTGATGGCAAATATAACAACTGAGAAAATGGGGAGAGATGATGAGGTTCTGATCTCATCAATGGAACATCATTCAAACATTGTTCCCTGGCAGATACTACAATCAAAGGGGAGATGCAGAATTAAAATACTGGAAAAAAAACATGATCAAATAATAAGGGCTGATGACATACTAAATAATATAAATGAAAAGACGAGGATAGTTTCATTAACACATGTTTCTAACATTTTCGGCTCTATCAATGATCTAAATGAAGTTGGAAATGAACTTCATGACCGGGGTATACTATTCATGGTAGATGGAGCACAGTCTGTTCCTCACATGCCTGTAAACGTGAGAAAAATAAATTGCGATTTCCTTGCATTTTCCGGGCACAAGATGTGCGGGCCATCAGGAATAGGAGTTCTTTATGGTAAAAGGGAGTTACTTGAAGAATTACCTCCCTATATGGGAGGGGGTGAGATGATTAGGGAGGTCTACGACGATCATTTCACAGCTGCGGATATACCTGAAAAATATGAAGCAGGAACTCCAAACATAGAGGGTGCAATAGGTCTGGGAGCTGCAGTTGATTTCCTGTCAAAAATTGGAATGGATAACATAAGGGAACATGAAAAGGAAATAGTGCGGTATTTTATAAAAAGATTGGATGAATTGAGAGAAAATTCCCTTGAGGTATACGGTCCGAGAGATTCTGAAATAAAGGGGGCAGTTTTCACATTCACCATAGGGAGAAAGGGTGAAAGGGAGATCCATCCACATGATATTTCATATATGATGGATAAGATATCAGGAATAGAAATAAGATCAGGTCATCACTGTGCTATGCCTGCAACCATAAGGTTGGGAAAGTATGCTACGGCAAGAGCATCATTCTATATCTACAATGACAGAAACGATGTTGATAAACTGTTTGAAACAATTGAGGATATGAAGGTGAGGGTGAGAATTTGAAGGACGATTTTCTTTACAGTGAGATAATTGATATGCATTACAGAGAACCGCAGAATGTAGGGAGAATAGAGAATCCAGACAGTGAAATATTTGAAACAAACCCGACTTGCGGAGATACAATAGTTATTGACCTTGTCATAAGGAATGGAAGGATAGAGGACATCAAGTATGTGGCGGAAGGATGCATGATATCTGTTGCCTCTGCCTCAATTCTTTCCGAAAAGGTAAAGGGAGAAAAGATTGATGAAATCCTCAGAATGAAAAAGAGCGATGTACTTGGCTGGTTGGGAATAAGGTTGGGTCCAGCAAGAGAAAAATGTGCACTCATCAGTTATGATGCCTTAATTAAGGCTATTAAAAAACAGAATAAATAAAATAATTTTGAACAATTACAATCCATGATACTTGGTGAATTTACTTATTATCCAATAGGGAATGGTACATCAGCTGCACCCTATATTAAAAAGGCGATTGAGAAAATAAGAAGTCTTGGATACAGAATTTATCCCGGTAGCATGTCAACAGTGATAGAATGTGAGACCATTGACGATATATTTAAGGCGGTAAAAGCTGGTGAGGAGGAAATCATTTCAATGGGAATAGGCAGGGTTGAGACTATCCTTAAAATTGATCACAGGCTTGACGAGGAAAATTCTGTAAGAAAAAAACTGGAGAAAATAGGTATTCACCAGTGAACCTTTAATTGTTTTGAAGCCCTTACATCGTCAGCCCTTTTTATGCTAAGGTTTACTGGAAGTTTTTCCAATTCTTCCTCAGGGGTATTTATGGCGCTTTTTATGAGGTCAGCAAATTGATCCAGATCTTCCTTGCTTGCATCCTCTGTTGGTTCAATCATCATAGCCTCTTTTATGATTAAGGGGAAATAAATTGTTGGGGAATGAACACCATGATCTATGAGATATTTTGCAATATTCAATGCCTTTCTTCCAGTATTTTTTGTGGATGCAACAAACTCATGTTTTTTCAGTCCATTTTTAATTTCCAGATCTTTTTCAAGAAGTTTTGCCAGATAGTTTGAATTTACTACTGCTCGAAGAGTGTTATCAAGAAGTCCATTTTCCCCCTTCACTTTAATGTATGCCCAGGCCCTCATAAGATTTACAAATGTTCCATAAAAACCTGAAACCCTCCCAATACTCTTGGGATAATTTTCTCTGACAATGTATTTTTCATTCTCTTTCTCTATTCTTGGGCTTGGTAAATAAGGAGAAAGGAAGGATCTGACTGCTATTGGGCCTGATCCTGGACCTCCACCTCCGTGGGGGGTTGCAAACGTTTTATGAAGATTAAAGTGAACCATATCGAATCCCATCTTTCCTGGATTTGTTACTCCAAGAATGGCATTGAAATTCGCACCATCATAATAAAGAAGGGCACCTGCCTTATGAACCATCTCTGATATTTTATCTATGCTCTTTTCAAATATACCGATGGTGTTCGGATTTGTTATCATAAAGACAGCTGTTCTATCACTAAGTGCGTATTTTAAAGCATCAAGATTCACTGTCCCATCTTCATTTGACTCTATCTCAGTGACATCAAATCCTGCCATGGCAGCTGAGGCCGGATTGGTTCCATGTGCTGAATCTGGAACTATAACCTCCTTTCTGTTCATCTTCCCAGTATCCTCTAGATATTTTCTGGCAACAAGAAGTGCAGTATACTCACCCTGTGCACCTGCCATAGGTTGAAGGCTTACATCATCCATTCCAGAAATTTTCATGAGTAGCTGTTTAAGTTCGTAAAGTATCATTAGATTACCTTGTGTACTGTTCCAGTGAGAAAGGGGGTGAAATCCAACAAGACCACTATCACGGCTCAACTCATCAGCATATTTTGGATTATATTTCATTGTACATGATCCAAGTGGGTAGAAACCGGTATCAACACCAAAATTCATCTGGGATAGTCTAACATAATGCCTCACAACATCATTCTCACTTATATCTGGAAGTTTAAGATTTTCTCTTTTCAGTTCTTCATCAATTTTTATATTGAGATCTTCAAGATCAGGGGCATAAAATGTATTCCCAGAATTATACTCATTTAGATTTTTTTCATCATATGTTGCCTGATGATAGGACATTCAAATCACCTCAAGTGCTTTTTTCAATTTTTCCATCTCATCTTCCGTATTTTTTTCTGTACAGGCAAAAAAGGAATTTCCTCTTTCTTTATTTCCGATGGCATATTCTGCAGGGTATCCGCCAAGGATCCCATTTTCATTGAGTTTTTCAAAGACTTTCCAGCAATCATTTTCACTCTTCAATATAAAATCCGAGAAGAAGAGTTTGCTATCATATAATTCCTTAAATTTCCCATCTTTAATCATAGTATTGATGGCAGATCTAACATTATTAATGCTTTTTTCCGCAACATATTTCAATCCTTTTACACCCACTGTTCCCAAATAAACTGATGCACCCAATGCAAGTAAAGCCTGATTTGTGCATATATTGCTCATTGCCTTATCTCTCCTTATGTGCTGTTCCCTGGTCTGAAGAGTCATTACATATGCTCTTTTTCCATCACGGTCAAGAGTTTCACCAATTAGTCTTCCAGGGGATTTTCTAACATAATCATTCTTGAAAGAAAAAAGTCCGATGGTTGGACCACCAAAGTTCATTGGAAGCCCAAGTGACTGACCTTCCCCCACTGCTATATCAGCATTATATTCACCGGGAGCCTTAATAATTGAAAGGGAGACAGGATCATAGTAGGCAATGTGTATTGCATCCTTTTTTATTTCCCTCACCTTGAATACATTCTTGTCCATGAGGCCATAGCAGTTCGGATTGTAAGTCAATATTGCACAGGTTTTTTCTCCTACAAGTGAGTTCAACATATCCATATCCAGAAGGCCATCCGGTCCAAGAGGATATTTAATTATTTTTAAGGGCAATCCTGTTATGTATGTGTTGAGGACGTCAAGATGATTCTTCCATATATTTTCCGGGACGAGTATCTCTTCCTTTCCATTTATCCTGTAAGCCATTCTGCAAGCTTCACCTATTGCTGAAGGGCCATCATACATTGAAGAATTGGTAACATCCATTGAGGTTAGATCACATATAAGGCTCTGAAATTCAAAAAGTGTTCTCAACATGCCCTGTGATATTTCTGCCTGATATGGAGTATAGGAGGTTATGAATTCATTTCTGTAAATTATGTTCATTACAGAGGCTGGAACATTTCTGTTGTATATGCCAAGGCCTAAAAATATTGATAATTTTCTGTTTTTTTCCTTAATTTTATCAATAAGTGAATATATCCCGAATTCTCCAATTCCTTTACCTATTCCCAAAGCATTTAGCAAAAATTTGTCAGGGATATCTTTAAACAAATCCATTGGGTCTTTTAATCCAAGAATATTAAGTTCCTTCTCAAGGTCTGCGTTATGCATCAATGTGTCAGTCAATATGACTATTTAAGGAATTTTCATAATTCTTTTTTCATAAAGGCGGTTATTGATCAATATATGATAACATAATATTAGCAACTTTGAAAACATTTAATTTCATATTTATGTTTTCATATTATGAAGGTCATAATACAAAATTCCAGTTTAAAGGAAATATGTGACGCAGTGGAGAGTATAACAAATGAGGCACGATTTGATTTTGATAAAGATGGACTTTATATAAAAGCGATAGACAGTGCTAGAATAGCACTTGTTGACCTTAAAGTTGACAAGGAGTATTTTGTAATGTATGATGTTAACGAACGAAAGGAAATAGCTATGGATGTATCAAAGCTGAAGGGCATACTAAGGCTGGGATCATCCACTGAAAATCTTACACTTTCAACGGGAAACGATGAACAATTAAAGAAATTGATCGTGACAATAGGAAAGATTGAGAGGGAGATGAGTCTTCTGGATTCTGTGGTGCCACCGTCAAAATTGCCATCAATCACTGCTGAAAATTATGTGAATATAAAGAAGTCTGACTTTGAGAGGATATTAAGGGCGGCGAACGATGTGAGGGATGCAATTAAACTCCATATAACTTTCAACAAATTCCTTGCTGAAGCGGAATCAAGTTCCGACAAGGTAAGATATGAAGAAAAAGCACCGGACATAGAAATATCATCTTCAGGAGAGGCAGTTAGTAGTTATCCACTAGATTACCTGGTAAAGATAATCAGATCAATTAGTGGTACAGAAAGAGTAAAAATATCATTTAATTCAAACTATCCTGCAATAATAGAATTTCCTGAAAAGGAACATTGGTCAATAAAATACTATTTGGCTCCAAGAATGGAGTAAAGCATCATAACGGGCGCGAGGGGATTCGGACCCCTGATCTACAGCTTAGGAGGCTGTTGCCATATCCAGACTAGGCCACGCGCCCTCTAATACTACATATCAAATTTGTTATTTACTTTTTTTATAAATGAATTTACCTGTTTTCCTCACGAAGTTCTCTCTTTAGTACTTTACCAACAATATTCCTTGGGAGGCTGTCACGAAACTCTATTATTCTCGGCACCTTATATACCGCCAATCTCTGTGCACAGAAAGACTTAATTTCATCCTCTGACATTTTAACTCCCTGCTTCAAAACTATTACGGCCTTAACTGTCTCACCCCTGTGTATATCTTTTACTCCAACTACTGCAACATCGTCTACCTTTGGATGCTGGAATATTACCTCTTCTACCTCCCTGGGATATATGTTATATCCACCTGCAATTATAAGATCTTTTGTCCTATCCACAATGTGTACGTACCCATCCTTATCTATGAGTGCAACGTCTCCTGTGTGCAGCCATCCATCCTCCATCACCAGCTTGGTCTCATCTACACTGTTAAGATATCCGAGCATTACCTGTGGACCTTTAACGATTAGTTCTCCAGGCTTATCTATTCCCAATTCTTCTCCAGTTTCAATATCAACAATTTTCAGATGAGTTGAAGGGATTGGAAATCCCACTGTACCTTTTCTTCTTGATTTAGGGTCCACAGGTGTAGCACAAACAACAGGAGATGCCTCGGTTAATCCATAACCCTCCAGAATACTCGCGTTTGACCTCGAGGTAAATTCAGTTTCAATTTCCTCTGGCAATGGAGCTGCTCCAGACAGCAACAAGGAAACGCCCTTCAGACTGTTCTGTTTTAGATGCTTGCTTTTTAACATAGAATGGTACATGGTAGGAATTCCGGGAAAAACTATATTTTTGTGTTTTTCAATTGATTTTAGAACCCTCTCTGAATCCCTGGGGTCAGGCAAAATTATCATGGTTGTTCCGTAAAATAATGGCATCAAAAAGGCCGTCATCATACCGTAAACGTGGAAAAATGGTATTGCAGATAAAAAAATGAGTTTCCCCTTTATATTTTCTGGTAGCCAGCTATCCAGTTGATAAACATTAGATACGAGATTGTAGTGGGAAAGGAGGGCACCCTTTGGTTTTCCAGTGGTTCCGCCGGTATACTGTATTACGGCAGGTGTTACCCTTGGTTTTATTATTGCCTCTTTAGTCTCTTTTCCTTCATATTTGTCAAGATCCAGTTTTACCACATTATTATTTTCGCTTATCTTATAACTTTGACCTTTTATTTTCCTGGATAATGAAAAAATAGAGCCCACAAATCCAGGTAGAAAATCCTGTATTCTTGTAAATATTATCTTTTTAATTGTTATTGGGTATAATGTACTAATCTTTTCATAAAAGTCTTCCAAAATTATTAAAACGTTGCATCCAGAGTCTTCCATTTCATATTTTACTTCATAGGATGTATATAGGGGGTTGACTTGAACCACAATTGCCCCAATTTTCATAGCAGCCATAAACAGTATAACATATTGAGGAGAATTTGGGAGCATAATTCCAATTCTATCTCCCTCTTTTACATTGTTATCAATAAGAAATGCAGCTGCCTTATTCACATACCTGTTAAGTTCGTCGTAATTAATTTTTTTACCTATGAAGTTTATTGCAACATTTTTTTCTGATTTTTCCAAGGTTTTCTTAAAAAGTTGGTATAATGATATCTCCGGTATTTCCAATTCTCTTTTTACATATTCTGGATAATTTTTTTCCCATAACCTTTCAAAATTATTTTCATTTTCCATATAACATGAGTTATAACGTATATTAAAATAAATTTATTTGATTTGTTTGTTATATATAAAATAAGAATGAATGAAATTTTGCATTACTAAAAAATTTTATGATAGTATCCCAAATCTTGTGTAAGAACAAATGAAATAACTCCATCAACAATGGATAAATTTCATGAAACATAAAAGGATGCCTCCTAAGAACAACCCAAGGAGGCAATGAATAATGGAAGAGTTTGATAAAAAGATA